>JBAPSB010000258.1:0-3969 GCA_049281435.1 Desulfobacterales bacterium | reverse complement strand
ATGAGGATGTGATTCGGGATGCTTGCGACGACCTTTGATGTGGCTATCATCGGCGGCGGGATCATGGGCAGCGCCGCCGCCTTCAACCTGCTGAAAATGGACAACCGGTTGAAGGTCGCGGTGGTCGAGCGGGACCCGGCCTATACCCGCGCCTCGACCACCCTTTCCCTGAGCAATGCCCGCATTCAGTTCAGCCTGCGGGAGAATATCGAAATTTCCCAGTACTCCCTGGCGGTGCTGGAGCGTTTCGCAGCGGAGATGGCCGTGGGCGACAGCGCCCCGCAGGTGGCATTGCGGCGCGAAGGCAACCTTTTCCTGGTGTCTGCGGAGGAACGCGCGGCGGCCACGACAGCCTTGGACCTGCAACGGTCGCTGGGCTGCCGGGTCGACTGGCTTACCCCGCCGGAAATCAGCACGCGTTTCCCGCTTTACACTGTTGCCGGCCTGGCCGGTGCCACCTTCAGTCCCGGCGACGGCCACTTCGATGCCTACGCTTTTCTGATGGGTTACAGGTCCAAGGCCCGTTCTTTGGGCGCCACGTATCTGCATGACGAGGTGATTGCCATCGAGACGTCTCACCATGGCGTCACCGGCGTCCGTTTGAAATCCGGGCAGAAGCTGCACGCCGAATACGCGATCAATTGCGCCGGCGCCTGGGCGGCCGAGGCGGTCCGCGGCCTGGGCATCGATTTGCCGGTCCGGCCGGTCAAACGCCAGGTGTTCGCAGTGGATACCAAGGTCAAGCCCGCCGGGCCGCTGCCGCTGACAGTGCTGCCCTCGGGACTCTATTTCCGCAGCGAAACCGGGGGATTGATCCTGGTGGGCAAGTCGCTTGAAGAGGATCCGGCCGGCTTCGATTTCTCCTGGGACGACAAGCGCTTCACCGAGGTTCTGTGGCCCGAACTGGCCGAGTTCGTCCCGGCCTTCGACACCCTGAAGCTCGTCCGTGGCTGGGCCGGGCTGTATGCGGTCAATACCCTCGACGGCAATGCCATTCTGGGCGAGTGGCCCGAGATAAAGGGCCTTTATCTGGCCAATGGTTTTTCCGGACACGGCCTCCAGCAGGGGCCGGCCGTCGGCCGCTACCTGGCCGAGCTGATAACGGGCCGGCCGCCGAGCCTGGATCTGTCCCGATTGGGTCCCGAGCGAATTCTGGCGCGGCGGCCGATCAGTGAGAACGGTTTGGTATGAGGCGAAAGATTTTTCGCCCCTGCAGGCCGCCACGAAGAATGAAAACTCTGAACAGCCAAACGTCGGCCATCGAACGTTCACCATCGAATTTCTATTTCCGAGTTAATCCCGTTCATTGTCTGGCGCTTTAACGATCGTAACAGCAGATGTTGCATGACCGAGTATCTTGAGTCTTAAAAATTCCGAAACATCCGGTGCACTGATGGTGGCGGCCGGTGCCGTGCTGATCAGTTTTTCGGCCGTTTTTGTCAAGCTGGCCCACGTCAGCCCCACCATGGCCGGGTTCTACCGGACCTTCTTCGGCGGCATCATACTGCTGGTCGTTTTGATCATCAGAAGAGAAACGCTCTGGAAGGGAGCTTTTTTTCTGTATCTCGGCGTGTTCTGCGGCGTCGTTTTCTCGCTCGACCTGTTTTTCTGGCACCTGTCCATCCACTTTGTCGGTCCCGGCCTGGCCACCATTCTGGCCAACTTTCAGGTATTTCTGCTGGCCCTTTACGGGGTTTTTGTTCT
Source organism: Desulfobacterales bacterium (assembly GCA_049281435.1). Lineage (GTDB taxonomy): Bacteria > Desulfobacterota > Desulfobacteria > Desulfobacterales > SG8-13 > JARFQH01. The sequence goes on along the minus strand of JBAPSB010000258.1, from coordinate 2,265 downwards.
GAAAGAACCGGTCAACTTGCGCACCGTGCTGGCGATACCCTTCGCGGTTTTCGGCCTTTTTCTCCTGGCCGGTGTTCACTGGCGCCAGTTGGGAGAAGTTTACCGGCTGGGGGTGGCGTCGGGTCTGGCGACCGCCGGTTGTTATGCCGTTTATATCCTGGCCCTGCGCCGACTGCAGTCCGAAAAAAACGCCCCTTCCGCCATGGCGAACCTGGCCGTCATCTCGCTGGTTTCCGCCCTAATCCTGGGCGTTGCGGCCTGGCTGCGCGACGATCGGTTTGCCATTCCGGACACCCAGAGCCTCTTTTCGCTGGCCGCCTACGGCCTCTTCAGCCAGGTCATCGGCTGGGTCCTGATAACAAGGGGCTTGACCCGCCTCCGGTCTTCCCTCGTCGGCCTGCTGATCCTCCTGCAACCGGCCCTTTCCTTTTCATGGGACATTCTTTTTTTTCACAGAGAAACCGACCTTTACGGGGCCTGCGGTGCGATGCTGGCCCTGACCGCCATCTACCTGGGAACGACGGCCGGGGCCGGCAAGAAACCCGCCTCATAGATGAATCTAATTAAGATTCTTAATAATTTTAGTTGGATTGACAACCGACTAAATTGGTTGACAGCATTCAGAATCTAATTGTATATAAATTCAATTCTAGGCGAACGGTGAGGGTGAATCTTTTTTCCGGCCTTTTTCGAGGCCGCACTTCCGGGGCATTTCCCGGCCGGATCAGACCGCTGAATGAGTGAACTGGTACTTGAAAACGTGGCCAAAAATTTCGGCGGCCTGAAAGCCGTCGATCGACTGGACCTGACCCTGGAGAAGGGAGAGATTCTCGGGCTCATCGGCCCGAATGGCGCCGGTAAAACCACCGTTTTCAATTTGATAACAGGAGTATATACACCCAACAGCGGCAAGGTAACCTACCGGAGCAAAAAAATCAGCGGCCTCAAACCTCACGACATCGTGGCCGCCGGCATTGCACGCACCTTTCAGAATATCCGCCTCTTCAAAGCCATGACGGTGCTCGAAAACGTGCTGGCCGGCCTGCACTGCCGGACCAAGGCCAATATCGTCGATGCCATTTTTCAAACGCGGTTCCAGGCCGAAGAGGAACGATCGAGCCGCGAAAAAGCCGCGGACATCCTCGATTTCCTGAAGCTGTATGAATGGCGGCATGAAATGGCGGCCAACCTTTCCTACGGCTTTCAGCGCCGGCTTGAAATCGCCCGCGCGCTCGCCACCGACCCGGGCACGATTCTTCTCGACGAGCCGGCGGCCGGCATGAACCCGAACGAGTCCGTCAAGTTAATGCGTCTGATCGAATCGGTTCTCGCACGGGGCATCAGTATCTTGCTGGTGGAGCACGATATGCGCGTCATCATGGGAATTTGCCACCGAATCGTCGTGCTCGATTACGGCCGCAAGATCGCCGAGGGCACGCCGGCCGAAATCCGCCGGAACCCGCAAGTCATCGAAGCGTATCTGGGCAAGCAGGCCAATGCCTGATCCCGTGGACTCAATGGGGGCGTTGGGGGTATCTTATGATTCACAATTTACATGCGGTTCAACTCACAAACAAGGAGGTAGAAAATGAGATCGGTTAAAACTTTACTGGTGCTGATGCTGGCCGTCGGATTGATGTTGTCGCCGTGTTCGGCAATGGCCAAAACGCTTAAGATCGGATCCTTGAGCCCGTTGACGGGTCAATATGCCGCCGACGGAAATGATATCCGCCAGGGGGTCGAGACCGCCATCGCCATGTGGGAAGCCAAGGGCGGCGTTAAGGGATTCGACAAGATCGAATACCTACCCCAGGATTCGGCCTGCGATGGGAAGCAGGCCGTTTCGGCCGCCAACAAGCTGGCCAACCTGGAAGTCGCGGGCGTCGTCGGCGCCTATTGTTCTTCGGCCACCATTCCGGCCTCCGATGTTCTCAACGACGCCAAGATCGTGATGCTCACACCGGCGTCCACCAACGAAAAGGTCACCGAGCGCGGGTACAAGTACATTTTCAGGGTCTGCGGCCGGGATGACGACCAGTCTGAAGCCGCCGCCCGGTTCCTGATTGACGACCTCAAAATCAAGACCATCGCCATCGTGGACGACAAAACCACCTACACCCAGGGCCTGGCGGACAATCTGGAAAAAGCGTTGGGCGACAAGGTGAAAGTGGTGGCCCGTGAACACATCAATCAGGGCGACAAGGATTTTTCGGGCATTTTGACCAAGATCAAGGCCGAAAACCCGGATGTGCTTTACATGAGCCT
>JBAPSB010000257.1:0-13002 GCA_049281435.1 Desulfobacterales bacterium | reverse complement strand
GGTCCCGGCCCGGCCCCAACAGTGAAAAACTCAGGTCACACGCAATGAAACGGCCGTCGATGCCTCCTTGTCGCCGAATCCTTTCCGCCATCGCTTCCGCCGTGGCAGTCACCCTGCTGTCGGTCGTCGGGCTGCAGGCCGCGCAGATCGGTGTCGTCACCGTTGACGGTCTCAATCTCAGGCCCGAGCCCGGAACGAAGCGGCCGCCGATCATGCAGCTAAAGAAAGGGACCCGGATCACCATCGAAGACCTCCACGACGACTGGCTGAAAGTCCGTCATGCGGATCGGACGGGATACGTCAAGAACGACCCCGGTTTCGTGAATATTTTACCGGCAAACGGCCGATTGCCGGGTCAACCGGCCGCTGCGGTTTCTGACCGAAAAATCAAGGAGTATCGCCGTGAGTCAACCGAACTGAAAAATAAAATCGAGGAAACCGAAACCCGCCTGGCGACAGCTGCAAAACAGGAGGCGACGGTTCTGGGCAGCCTCGATGAACTGGATTTGACCATCGACCGTGCGCGCCGCCAGGTCAACGCCTACCAAAACGACCTCACCGATCTCGAAGCGCAGGTGCTGGCAAACCGGAAAATTCACAAACAGTTGACCGACAGCATCGCCGCCAACGAAGACTATGCCGCCTGTCGCCTGACGGCGCTCTACAAGCTCAATCGCCGCGGCACCGCGCCCGTGCTGGCATCGTCCGGCTCCGCCTATGAGATGGTCAAGCGCAAGAAATACCTGGAACGGATTCTGGCCGATGACGAGCGGGTCCTGCAACGGCTGCAGGAAGACAAGTTGCGGCTCAAGGAAACCCTTAATCAGCTGGATGACCGGCAGCTTCAAAAAAAGCGCCTCGAAGCCGACATCACCGCCCAGATCGACCAACTGACCCGCAATCGCGAAGAGCGTAAACGGGTGCTGGCGAAAATCCAATCCGAAAAATCACTGCAGCTCGCCGCCATCGATTCCATGAAGGCCGCCGCCAGAACCCTGGACCAGACCATCGAAAGGCTGGCGGCCCAGCCGGCCCCTGCCCGCGAACCGGCGGCAGCGTCCGGTTCCTTTTCTGATTTTAAGGGCTTGCTAAAGATGCCCATTGGCGGTAAAATAATTTCTTTTTTCGGCCCGCACACGGACTCAAAATTCAACGTCAGCGTATTTCGCAGCGGCATCGACATCGAGGCCCCGAAAGGAACCGCCATCCAGGCCGTGTTTGCCGGGCGGGTTTTATTTGCCGACTGGTTCAAGGGGTACGGCAACATGGTCATCATCGATCACGCAGACGGCTATTACACCGTCTACGCCCACCTGGAGGAACTCTTCACGCGCAAAGGAAACTATGTTAAGACCGGTGAAGATATCGCCACGGTCGGTGAAACGGCGTCCATGGCCGGACCGGTCCTCCATTTCGAGGTGCGACATCACGGTAAACCGCTGGATCCCATGGAATGGATCGTCAAGGGATAGATTTCCGACAAGGAGTTGCTGAATGAAAACCGCAAAAAAACGGCCCATTAAACTTTGGTTGGCTGTGATCGCCTCCGTGATTTTCTGGACTTTCGGAACCGGGTTCGACCGCCAGCTTTCAGCCGACAATGACGAAACCTACAAGGGCCTTAAGCTCTTTACCGAGGTGATCGAAATTGTCCAGAAGAACTATGTCGACGAGGTCAATTCCAAAGACCTCATCGAAAAAGCCATCCAGGGCATGGTGCGGGGCCTCGATCCGCACTCCGCCCTGCTGCCGCCGGACGCCTACGAGGACCTGAGCATCGACACCAAGGGCGAGTTCACGGGCATCGGTATTCACATCACCATGCGCGACGGCCTCGTCACGGTCATTTCGCCCATCGAGGGCACACCGGCTTACAAGGCCGGCATCCAGGCCATGGACCGCATCATCAAGGTCGATGGCAAGCCGGTCAGCGAACTGCGCGAGGCCGTGGCCCTGATGCGCGGACCGAAAGGCACGACGGTCAAGGTCACCATCTTACGCGAAGGCGCGACCGACCCCCAGGACTTCGAACTGGTTCGGGACGTGATTCCGATCGAAAGCGTCCGCGCCAGCCTGTTGAAACCCGGTTACGGCTACATCCGGATCACCAACTTCAACAGCAACACCGTCGAGGACCTTGAAAATGCGTTGAAAGGGCTGGAGGCCGGGCCCGATCCCTTAAGGGGCCTCGTGCTCGATTTTCGCGACAACGGCGGCGGGCTTCTGGACCAGGCGATCAAGGTGTCGGACATGTTCCTGGACGACGGGTTGATTTTGTCCATAAAGGGGCGCTTGCCGCGCAACAACAAGGAATTCAGAGCCCATCCCGGCGATGTCAAACGCACCTATCCCATTGTCGCCCTGATCAACGGCGGCACCGCCAGCGCCTCGGAGATCGTTGTCGGGGCGCTTCAGGATCAGAAGCGCGCCCTGGTGCTCGGCACAACCTCCTTCGGCAAGGGCTCGGTTCAAACCGTCGAGACGCTGCGTGACGGCTACGGGCTGAAACTGACCATCGCCCTGTATTACACGCCCAGCGGCCGCTCCATCCAGGCCAAGGGCATCGAACCGGATATCGTTGTCAGAAAAAAAGTCGTGGACGATGAGGACCTCAAGGGTTCGGAAGAAAACCGTCTGAAGGAGCGCGATCTCAAGAATCATCTGGAGGTCACGCCCGAAGTTGACCCCAAGGTCCCGCAGAAAACAGATCCGAAAAAGAAAAAATCGTCCCAGGAGCTGGAACTCGAACTCCGGCATGGGCCGTTGACCGCTGAAAAACTCCAGCGCGACTATCAATTGCAGCGCGCTCTGGATTTTTTAATCGGCTATGAGGTGTTTAAAGGGCTGAAGGGCTGATGGTCAGGCACGTGAGTTGATTGAGATTGTTGAGTTTATTGGGTTTATTCGGTTGATTGAGTTGATTGAGTTGGGAGAGTTGGTCAGTGAAGGGGTTTCACCGATTCTATCGAACGATCGCTCGCCATGTTGCGGTAGGCGCGGTATCTGAAAACCGGTCGGGTCAGATATGCCGGTCCAGGGATGTTGCGACTCTTGATCCGCTCAACCTGTCGTCTTTTTTTGTCATAACCCGTCTGCTTTTGGAGGGGCCGGCAGCCTGCAGGCCTGAAGCGCGTCCTTCGGCGGTGGAGGATCGACGGCAAGCGAACAATTTGTTCCGAAACTGAAACAGCCGTTTAAGGATGGCCCATAAATCAGCAAACCGACAGTGACGAAAAAAAAATCTGCTCGCGGCAAAAACGCGAAAAAGGCCATCCGGAAAAAAAAGCCCCAGCGGGTGTCTTCCGACCTTGTCCTGTTCAAAATTTTGGCATCCCTGACGATACTGGTGCTGCTGGTCGTGGGCGCCGGCGTGCTCACCCACTACATCCTTATTAAAACCAGGCCGTCGACGGGACCCCTGCCGCCACCGGTCAAACCGGCACCGAAACCGGTTGTCGGCCTGCGGCCTTTCGAGGTTTTTCCGAAGGAAGACCGGCCGCCCGCGGTGCCGCTGCCGAAACCACGGCCGGCGGAAGATGCCCGGCCGAAAGTGGCCATCATCATCGACGACCTGGGCTATGACCGGCGGATAGCCAAAAAATTCCTCGATCTGGACCGCGGACTGACCTTTTCGGTGCTGCCCCACACGCCCCACACGCAGTCGATCGCCGCGGCCATCTTGAAAAAGGGGGGCGAATTGATGCTCCACCTGCCGATGGAACCGCTCGAATACCCAGCGGTCGATCCGGGTCCGGGAGCGCTGTTGTCCTCCATGTCGGCGGATGAACTGCTCGCGCAGTTGCGCGATGACCTCGACGATGTTCCCGGTATCAAGGGAATCAACAACCACATGGGCTCGAAACTCACCGCCGAGGCCGCGCGCCTGTACCAGGTTTTTTCCGTTCTGAAGCAGGAGGGGCTGTTTTTCATCGACAGCCGTTCCACGGGTGCCACCGTCGGCCGTGCGTCCGCACGGCTGTTCCAGCTGCCCTTTGCCGAACGGGACGTCTTCATCGATCACGTTCAAGACCCGGATTTTATGCGCGACCAGATCAAGGACCTGATTCAGACCGCCCAAAAAAACGGCGAGGCGATCGGCATCGCCCACCCCTCGAAAACAACCCTGCGCATCCTGGAAGAAATGCTGCCCCTGCTGAAAAAAGAAGTTCAACTGGTGCCGGCCTCGCACCTCGTGCATGTAATCTCCTGATATTAAAGCACCCACTTAATGGCATCACACCGGCCGGATCTCACAACGCCCGGCGGCGCAGCGCGACGGGAAGCACCGGTTTTTTTCCAATCGCCCGGTGACCACTGCCCGCGAACCGGTCGGCAAAGCCGTTTTACACCTTCCCCCTTTTCCGATTTCCGTTAAAACTGTTGGAATTTCTCGGCGGGTGATTACCATTTGACGAACAGCGTGTTCCCATTGCCGAAGTTCCCGCTGTAACAGCGGGATCAAAAAAAAGCAGTTCCTTTACGGATCACCACCGGCTCCATCGACAAAGGCGGTGACCGGTGCTGGAAAAAAACCGCCATGTTCAAAGTCGCCATCGGCCAGGGCGAGGATCTCGACACCCGCAGTGCGGTCGACACCGCCCTGGCGCATTGCAAGATGCAGCTCCAGGGGCTCCAGCCGCAGGCCGGAATCGTCTTCAGCAGTATCGATTTCGATCACGAACTGGTGTTGGCGGAAGTCCTGCGCCGTTTTCCGGGTATTGAGCTGGTCGGTTGCACGACCGGCGGAGAATTCTCCTCGGATTTTGGTTTCAGCGACGACTCGGTCAATGTGATTCTGTTCTGCTCCGATACCATTGACATCCGGGCCGGCGTCGGGCGACAGGCCTCCGTCGACCCGGCGCTCGCCGCCGCATCGGCCCTCGAACAGGCCCGCGAGGGTCAATCAGGCCCGGAAAAGCTCTGCATCGTTTTTCCCGAGGGCATCGTCGCATCTCCGGAGGCGGTCGTGCGGGCCTTGAACCGGATGCTGGCACCGCAGTGCCCGGTGTTTGGAGGGGTGCCGAGCCGGCACTATGAAATTCCCGCCCCGACCCTGCAATTTTTCCGCAGCGAGGTGCTGGAGGATGCCGTTCCACTGCTGCTCTTTTCCGGCCGGCTGCGCTATGAATTTTCCATCAGCAACAGCTGGAAGCCGATCGGCATGAAAGCCACGATCACCGAATCGCGCGAGTATGAAATCCGGCGGATCGGGGACAAACGGGCGCTCGATTTTTACCGCTATTACCTGGGTGCCCACCGCTACCCGGCCCTGGAGTTCCCCCTGGCCGTGTACGACCAGAGTGATACCGCCCGCTTTTTTATCCGCTCGCCCGGTGATTATGACGAGAAGCAGGGCAGCATTTTTTTCTCGGGCTCGATAGCGCCCGGCACCACCGTTCAACTGACCGAGGTCACCCGCGAGCGCATCCTCGCCGACACCCACGCCTCGCTGCTGACCCCCGAGCGGCCCGACCGTGGAAACTGGCAGCCCGCGGTCGCCCTGGCGTTTTCCTGCGCCACCCGCAAACAGATTCTGGGCACGCGCACCCCCGCAGAGCTTGAGATTCTCGCACAACTTCTGCCGCCCCGGCTGCCGATCTGCGGGTTCTACACCTTCGGAGAACTCGCCCCGCTGCAGCCGGGTGACGTCAGCCGGTTGCACAACTGCACCCTGGTGACACTGCTGCTCGGCGAAGAAAATGCGGCTGGCGCAGTGGATCCCGGCAACACGGGTGCCGCCCCGCATCCTCCCACCCGTCGCCCGGCCGCTGAAACACTGGAGCAGCTTCACCGTGACACTCTCTTTTTGCGGAAAAAGCTGAAACGGTCGGAACACTACCGCGAACGGCTGGAGAGAAACAAAGATTTGAGCGATGCCCTGCTCAAAAAAATCAACCGCGACATGAAGCGGGCCCACCGCGAAATCAAGCACAAGAACAGCCTGCTGCGAAATTCGTTGGCTCTGGCCAACGAAATTCAGCTGAACCTGCTGCCGCAGGAGGACCCATTTGACGAATACCTGGACATCGCCGGCAAAATCATATACAGCAGCGCCACCGGCGGAGACTACTATGACTACATCCGCTTTCCGCAAAGCGACGGGCAACGGCTGGACGTGGTGGTGGGCGATGTCACCGGCCACGGCATCGAGGCGGCCCTTCTCATGACGACCGCCCGCGCCTTCCTGCGCGCCCGGATGTTTCAGCCCGGTTCGCTGGAGCAGGTTGTCACCGATGTCAACCGCCAACTGACCGCCGATCTCTACGAAACCGGTCGATTCATGACGCTGTTTTACCTGACCCTCGATCCGCCGGCCGGCCGATTGAGTTGGGTGCGGGCGGGCCACGATCCGGCGATCCTGTTCGACCCGGCAACCGGCCAGCTGGAAGAGCTGCGCGGCAGGGGAATTGCACTGGGCGTTGACCGGAACTGGCACTATGAAGAAGAACACCGGACCGGGCTGACCGCCGGGCAGATCATTTTTATCGGCACCGACGGCATCTGGGAAACTCACGGTCCCCGGGGCGACATGTTCGGGAAAAAACGGGTCCACGAACTCATTCGCACCCACGCCGGCGCGGATGCCGCGAACATCGCCGCCCGGATCACCGAGGACCTCGACCGGTTCCGAGAAAGCCCGGAACCCGAAGACGACATCACCCTTGTCGTCATTAAGGTAAAAGATCGGCCGGTCAAAAAAAATGACACTTGACACTCACTGTCACTACCCCAAGGAATGCCGCTGAAAGTCGCCCTTTGACTAGAAGGGGATTTTGACTGGCCATAAGAAATCCCCCCGTCAAAGCGGGGAAGATCGGGTCTTGAATCAATCGTATTGACTCGAAACTCACAGCCAGGAACGGCCGTATGAAGCCTAACGCTTGTAGCTCGTAACCCCGCGACCCGAATCGCGCAACCCGCAACCCGTAACCCGCAAGAGGTTCACCGCCAATGGGGCTCTCTTTTATCGAAGGCAATGAAGCCGTCGCCTATGGCGCGATGGCGGCCGGCTGCCGCTTTTTTGCCGGATATCCCATCACCCCGGCCACCACGATTTTCAACACCATGCTCAAGCTGCTGCCGCCGAGCGGCGGCATCTGCCTGCAGGGCGAAGACGAAATCGCCTCGATCGGATTTTGTCTCGGGGCCGCCATGAGCGGGCTGAAAGCCATGACGGCCACCTCCGGGCCCGGCATCAGCCTCTACAGCGAGCAGATCTCTTTTGCCGTCGGCAGCGAAATCCCGCTCGTCATCGTCGATGTCCAGCGGCTGGGTCCCTCGACCGGCTCGGCCACGCGCGGGGCGGACGGGGATGTTAACTTCCTGCGCTGGGGCAACAGCGGCGGGCTGCCGGTCATCGTTCTGGCCCCCGTGGACGTGGGCGACTGCTTTACCCTGACCCTGCAGGCCTTCAACTTGGCTGAAACTTACCGCTGCCCGGTGTTTATCGCTTCCAACAAGGAAATCGGCATGACCCGCGAAAGCCTCGACCTGGAGGCCCTCGAAAAACCAGCGCTGGTCGATCGCCTCGCACCGCCGGATAAAACCCACTTCCAGCCGTTTCAGATCTCAAACGGCCAGATCGTGCCGTATTTTTTACCCATCGGCGACAGCGTCCCCGTCCGGCAGACCTCGTCGACCCACGGTGCCAATGGCTTCATCACCACCGATTATACGGAAATCGACTCCTTTCAGCGGCGCCTGCAGGACAAGCTGCTGAGCCACATCGACCGCTTCAGCTACCACGAATTCATCGATCAAAAGGCTCCCACGCTGCTCATTACTTACGGGGTGACGAGCCGGGCGGCCAAAACAGCCTTGAAAAGGGCCAAAGAGCGCGGCCAACCGGTATCGTTGCTGATCCTGAAAACGCTCTGGCCCGTGCCCGAAGCCCTCATCCGTCGATCCGCGCGGGCGGCCGACAGAATCGTGGTGGTCGAGATGAACCTCGGCCAGTACGTCAACGAGATCCACCGCGTGCTGCCGGACAAGCGCGTGGACTTTGCGGGTCAGATGGACGGGCGGCTGATTACACCCGCCCAGATCCAGGAGGTGATCGCCCGTGGATAGCCTGCTCAATAAAAGTCGGCCCCCGGTCTTTTGCCCCGGTTGCTCTCACGACCGCGTGACCCAGGCCCTGGACAAAGCCTTTCAACTCCTGGCGCTGCCCGGCCGCCGGATTGCCATCGTCAGCGATATCGGCTGCTCCGGGCTCTTCGACACCTTTTTCGACACCCACGCCCTGCACGGCCTCCACGGCCGGGCGCTGACCTATGCGGCCGGCATCAAGCTGTCGCGGCCCGAACTGACCGTGGTGGTCACGATGGGCGACGGCGGCCAGGGGATCGGCGGCGCGCACCTGCTGGCCGCCTGCCGCCGCAACCTGAATCTGACCCTGCTCGTTCTCAACAACTTCAACTTCGGCATGACCGGGGGCCAGTTTTCCGCCACCACCCCGCCCGATGCCCGCGTGGGATCGGGCTTTCTAAACCGCCTGGAAAAGCCGCTCGATATCGGCCAACTCTGCGTGGCAGCCGGGGCGGCCTATGTGCGCCGCTGCAGCAGCTACCAGAGAGATCTCCCGCAGGTGATCGCGCAGGCAATCGGCTACGAGGGCTTCGCTGTTCTGGACATCTGGGGCATCTGCCCCGGTCGCTACACGCGCGCAAACCCGCTGACACCCGGGGCCATCGCCGAAGCCATCGCGCATCAGCCGGGCCCGGCGGGCGAGGTCGCCGAGAATCGGCGAAAGGAATACGGCGCGCAGTACCGCGAAACCGCTTCAAAATTGAGCCCCCCGGCCCCACCGGCCGTGGTGGCCAAACAATTCGATCCGCCGCAGCCTGGCCGGCACGCCGTTCTTCTGCTGGGAAACGCCGGGCAGCGCATCCTGACCGCCGGTGAAATCCTGTGCCTGGCCGGATTGACCGCGGGCCTGCAGGCCTCCCAGAAGAACGAATACAACATCACCGTCCTGCGCGGGCCCTCCATCAGCGAGTTGATCCTCTCCGAAGAGACGATCGAATTCGCCGGTATCGGCCAGCCGGATGTCATTCTGGCGCTGAGCCAGGAAGGCGTGGACCGGCGCGGTCCGTTGTTCGCCGGGCTCACCCCTGAAACCCTCGTCCTGCAGGCCTCTGACGTGAAGCTGCCCCCGACCGAGGCCACGGTTTATCTCATCGATTTCAAATCCCTGGGGATCAAAGCCGACAACCGGGCCCTGGCCGGCCTGGCCGCACTGGCCCAAATGAACCGGATCATCTCGACGGACATGCTGCGGGCCGCTTTGACACTCCGTTTCCGGGACGTTGTCCTCACCTCCGCCCTGGAACTGGTTGGAAAGCTCGACCGGGAGTTGGCGGCGTACGATCTCCGGCCGCCGGCATAGTGGGTGGGATGATGAAGCCAAAACATATGACCATAAATTCAGCCCGCCGAGCGTGCTCGGCGGGCTGAATTTATCCGAGGATCAGCCGCTGGGGATCGCATTTTTCCCTTAAAATGGCCAGTTCCGCGGCCGTCGGCGGCAAAAAAGCCTGCACGCGGCTGACATCCACGTCGAATTCCATGTGATCCAGCACCTGCGCCGCTGAAATGCCGGGAAAGAGCGCCGCCAGGTACATCTCCCGGCTCGTGTCATCGAAGGCCATCAGCGCCATGTTGGTGATCACCACCGCCGGACCACCCGCCGCAAGCCCGGCCTGTTCTCTCATACCGGCCCCCTGCAGCCATCCCGGACTGGTCAGGTAATCCAGGCGATTGACGAACTTGCGCTTTTCGTGCTGCATGAAAATGATCGTGCGGCCGACGAACGAGGCCACGTCACAGGCGCCGCCGCTGCCGGAAAACCGGACCCGCGGATGTCGGTAGTCACCGATGACCGTCGAATTCAAGTTGCCGTAACGGTCGATCTGCGCGGCCCCCATGATTCCGACCACCTGCCGGCCGGTGGACCGGTTCTGCATGAAGGCGAAGGCGTCCGCCAGGCTGCCGTTGACCGACGTCCAGTGCATGACCCGCGGGTCGGCCACGGCCATCGGGACCTCGGCCAGCAGCGAATCGATGGCGCCGGTTTCGAAAAAAATAATGCTCGCGGGCGCGCTGATGTGCTTGGCCGCCATGGCGGCCAGCATCGAAATTCCCGTACCGCAGAAAACGATGTCCTTGTCCCGGATCTGCCGCGCCGCGGCGATCGCCATCATTTCCCGCAGAGTGTAGTCTGTCATCGCCTTAAATCTCCTCGTGAGCCCGCCGGCCGATGTCGCATGTTTCCGTCCAGAAACCGAGCCGCGTCAAAAATAAACCCCCGGATGGATAGGCTTCAAGATCGGTCCAGGTCGACCGCGTACCCGGTTTCCGGGTCGGCCGTGATCGCCGCGAGCCGCTGGCGGCCGATTTTCTCGATCAGGGCCCGGTGATCCGCCAAGCCGGTCACAAACGCCTCCAGGTAGCTCCGGTAGCGCTCGTCGTCTGCGGCCGCCTGGCGATAGTGGTTGAGAAAGGCCGGGTCATAATCGTAATGCCGGTAGCAGGCGGTGGGAAACGCGCCCCAAGGTACCGGCACGACCGCATCGACACAGAAAAACGGGATCTGGTTGCGATCGGGTTCCCGGCGCAGATCATCGGTGTCAACCAGCTCCTCGCAGGTCACGATCAGGACGCGTGCGGCCTTGGCCTGCTCGACGTCGGCGAAGGGCAGCCCCTCGATGCGCACCGTGCCCTGCGCGTCAGCCTTCTGGACGTGCAGGATGGTCACATCCGGGTTGATGGCCGGCACCAGAACCAGGCGGGCGGCGTCACCCCAGCCATCGAAGGGGTTTTCCATCACGATCAGTTTCTGATTCGGAAGCCTGGGATCGGTCCCTCTCAGCTCAGCCGGAAAACCCCATTCGTCGATGATGCTGGTGCCGAGTCCCGACCGCGTCGGCAGGAAGGGAACGCCCATGGCGCCGGCCATGAACCGCAGCGTCATCTGGTAGTTGGAGTAATCCTCCACGGTGAGCGAGCGGTTTTCCACGGCCTTGCGGAACCGGATGCAGGTCGGTGCAAAGCGACCGCTGCCGGCGTAGGCGATCTCGAGCCGGGACACGCAGCCGCCGCCGATCAGCTCATCCACGCCTTGACCGTTGGAATGGGCATAGACATGCAGCCCGGTGATTTGCTGGCGGATAATTTCGTACACCGCCGCCATCGGGTTGCGGTTGAGGGTGAACCCACCGATCGACAGGTGCGCGCCGGCTTTGACGAAGCGCCCGACGGCCGTGCTCAGATCCATGACCTTGCTTTGATCGCTCTTCATCCGGCTATCCTTGAAAAAAATCACTGCCAAAAAATCAGACCCGAACCTCTGTCGCACACCGGCTGCGATTTCGGGTGCCCCAGAATTTTTTTTACCGCATTCGGTCGGTACATCGCAAGCCCGCCCGGGCCAAACCGACCGAAGCCTTCCTTCTTGTTGAACCGCAGACACTCTTTTGCCAGTTTGCGGAGATTGTCAAGCGGTTTTGATTCGCCACCTGGAGCAACGGGGAACCTTACCCAATTGTAACCGCCGCACAGACGCAAGCGACGATTTAAAAGCGCTTGACAATGCGCGGGTGGTATAGCTATACGGTAGCTATTTATGCGCTCTGCGGCACCGCAGCATGTCAGATGCGCCGCAACGCGCGGGCGGCGTCGCCTACGATTGCGCCGGTACCGAACACAGCACCCACCGAGAAAATTCGCTTCACGCCCCAGGCGACGGCCGCCCTGACGAATTATCGCGACCGAGCTTGCGGCGTGCGGTTTTTAGAATCGGGCCGAACCAGTTTCAGAGGAGGACAGCAAATGCAGTTTGCGTTGACCAAAGAACTTGAAATGCTGAGAAAAGCGATCCGGGAATTTGCGGATAAAAAAATCGCCCCCAATGCCGACGAATGGGACGCCAAGCATTATTTCCCCTACAAGGAAGCCGTCAAACCGATGGCCGAACTCGGCTTTTTCGGCACGGTCATTCCGGAAGAATATGATGGCGAAGGCATGGAGGGGGGGTGGCTGGCGGCCATGATCGTCACCGAGGAAATCGCCCGGGCATCGAGTTCCCTGCGGGTCCAGGTCAACATGCAGACCTTGGGGTGCGCCTACACTATTTTTCGCTACGGTGCCGAGGAGGTCAAGCGTAAATATGTGTCCAAGCTGATCAATGCCGACTATATCGGCGGATTCGGCATCACCGAGCCGGACGCGGGCTCCGATGTGATGTCGATGCAGTCCACGGCCGAGGACAAGGGCGATCACTGGCTGCTGAACGGCTCCAAGACCTGGATTTCAAACGCCGCGGTCGCCGATGTGATCCTCTACTATGCCTACACCGACCGTGACCAGGGCTCCAAGGGCTTGTCGGCCTTCGTGGTCGAGCTGAAAAATTTCAACGGTGTCCGAACGAGCGCTCTCGAAAAAATGGGGTCGCACAGCTCGCCGACCGGGGAGGTCTTTCTGACCAATACCCGCGTTCCCAAGGAAAACATCCTCGGCCAGCCCGGCGACGGGGCCAAGATCGTCTTCAGCTCGCTGAACCAGACCCGCCTGTCGGCCGCCGCCGGTGCGGTCGGCTTGGCCCAGGCCTGTCTCGACACGGCGGTGAAATACTGCCGCGAGCGCAAACAGTTCGGCAAGCCCATCGGCGAGTTTCAGATGAACCAGGACATGATCGCCCAGATGTCGGCTGAAATCGAAGCCGCGCGCCTGCTGGTCTATAAGGCCGCCTGGGCCAAGGATCAGGGCCGCCTCAACAACGGGCTGGATGTGGCCCAGGCCAAGTATTTTGCCGGCGAAGTGGTCACCAAGTGCGCGAATTACGCCATGCGAATCCTGGGCGCCTACGGCTATTCCACCGAATACCCGGTCGCCCGGTTCTACCGCGACACGCCCACCTACACGATGGTCGAGGGATCGGCCAACATCTGCAAATGGATCATCGCTCTGGATCAACTCGGCATCCGCAAGGCGAACCGCTGATCT
>JBAPSB010000256.1:0-1828 GCA_049281435.1 Desulfobacterales bacterium | reverse complement strand
ATCGCGCCGCACGAGGACCACCGCCGCGGCGCCGTCTGCCGGCAGGGTTCCCCGTCCGCCGCCAAAGGGCCGGATGATTTCGGTGCGGGTGAATTTGCCGGCCGTGCTGCCGGCCAGGACCTGCCGGATGTCGGCGGCCAGATCGACGGCGCCCACCAGGACGGCATCGGCCTCGTTGCGCTGCAGCAGCCGCACACCGATGTCAAGGGCGCGATTGCCGCCGCCGGCCTCCGCCGAGACGGTGAAACTCGGTCCGCCGCAGCGAAATTCGCGCGCCACCCGACTGGCGACGATGCTGCCCAGAGCGCCCAAGGTGCGACTGGCGGTCAATGGCGGTCCCGTGAGGTCCTGGAGCGCAGTGCACCAGGCCGCGGCCGTTCGGTCATCGAGTTTTGGATAATGGCGCCGGCGCCAGGCCTGCACCTGCTCGAACAGCCACCAGCGCAGGTGGAAATTGGTGGCCTCATAGTCGAAATCCAACCCGATGACGACCCCCATGCGCGGGCGTGCGACTTTCTCGCTCAGTCCGGCATCGGCCATGGCCGCCGCGGCCACTTTCAGCATGAGCAGGTGCTGGGGCAGGATATCTGGAATCTCGCGCGGCGGGATGCGAAATTCGGTGATGCCGACCGGCAGGCGCTTAATGAAACCGCCCTTTGACGGCAGTGGCACGCCGCTATTCCGGAGCAGGTCCTCGCACCCCTTCCAGCGGGTCGCGGATGGGTCCGCAACGATGCTGCGGCCACTGAAAACGATTTCCTGAAACTCGGACAGCGATGCGATCGACCCGCAGGCCAGCGCCATGCCGATCATGGCCGCCGGGCTCGCCGACTCGGAGCCCTCCAGAGCCGCTGTCTGCCGTCCGTTTCCGTTACCGGGTTTTAGAACGGAAATATCGTTGAATGATTCAAAGCGTTTCGGAGTCCATTCTTCAATCAACACATGAGCATTTATGCCACCGAAGCCGAATCCGCTGACGGCGGCGCGGCGCGGGGTGCCGTCGCTGCGAGCGGGCCAGGGTTCGGCCGTGGTCTGCACCCGGAAGGGACTGCCGATCAGGGGGCTGTCCTCGGGCGGGGCTTGGAAGTTAAGCGAAGGCGGCAGGATTTTTTCGTTCAGCGCCAGAAGGACCTTGATCGTGCCGGCGGCGGCGGCGGCGGTCAGAAGGTGACCGATCATGGATTTGACCGAGCCGATGGCGCAGCGGCCGGGGGCGGCGCCGGCGGTTTCCCAGAGGCGGCCCAGACTGCGCAGTTCGGTGGCATCGCCGACCGGGGTGCCCGCCCCGTGGCATTCGATCAGGTCCACCGCCTCCGGCGGCCATCCGGCTGAGGCATAGGCCGCCCGCATGGCGCGCAGCTGACCTTCGGCGTCCGGGGCCAGAAGATTGCCGTGCATGTCGTTTGACAGGCCGATGCCGCGGATCAGGCCGTAGATCCGGTCGTTGTCCGCGCGGGCATCCGCGAGGCGCTTCAAGACGAGAATCCCGGCGCCTTCGCCGACCACCAGGCCATCGGCGCTGCGGTCAAAGGGAGCGCAACGGCCCGAGGGCGACAGGGCCCGCAACTGGCTGAACCCGACTTGGGTAAACAGACAGTCAGGCCGCGAGACGCCGCCGGCCAGCATGGCGTCGGCCCGGCCGGCGGCCAGTTCATCACAGGCCAGTTTGAGCGCATAAAGTGAGGAGGCGCAGGCCGCATCGAGGGTGAAGGCGCCGCCGCCGAGTCCGAGAGCCCGGGCCAGCAACGCGGCCGGCAGGCTGGTTACACGGGCAGAGGGCCGCCGGTTCGCCGCCGGCGGGCGGTAGGTGCTGGAACCGAAGAGGTGC
>JBAPSB010000255.1:0-2428 GCA_049281435.1 Desulfobacterales bacterium | reverse complement strand
GGGTAGCCGCAAATCGGGGCTGCCCTCTTGGCGTTATCGGGTCGGTCAGCGCGTCACCCTTAAAATCAAATATCTACCGGATAGGCGCAATTTCTACAAAGATGTCGATTTCCAGGAAGTTTCGGCGGCGCGGTAGAACGTCAGTTCCCATAGCCCCCGGCGGGGATCGTGCCGGATGATGTAAAGATCGCCGTCATCTCCCTTGACCTTGAAGTAACGGTGGTCCGGCGCGAGCCAGCGGTCGAGCACCGCCTGCACTGCCACCGCATGGGTTTTAAACCGGATTCGTCGCGGGGTTTCCTCGCCGCGGTAGCCCGCGTAACAATCGACATGGATGGGTATCATGGCCGCCTATAAATGCACTGCCGCCGCTCGGGTCTGAAATCTCGACCAAGCGACGATCCCACCTCTTGAAAGGGTTTAATCGACGCGCGCCCCACACGCGCTCTGGCCGACTCGGGGGCTGGTTTCTTCCCGAAACGTCAAACAGGGCCGACCAGCACTCAACTGATGGGTTGATTTATTGGCTCAGAAACGGTATTTTAAAAGCTTATCTATCATCGTTTGCAGGAGGTGTTCAACCATGGCCTGGTTCAAGAAATCAAATGACGGTGAACAGCCGCCGGACGGCGCCATGGTGCCGCCGCCAACCAAAATAGGCACGACGTATTTAGGAAAAAATTTAACGGTCAACGGGTCCATTACCGGGCGCGACAGTGTTCAGATTTTCGGTCGCCACGAGGGCGATATTCAGGTGGACGGACATCTGGACATCCGGGAGCCGGCCGTGATTCGGGGCAACTTAAGGGCCGCCAGCATCACGGTCGCCGGGACCGCCGAAGGCGATCTTCTTGCCGCTTCCAAACTGACGATCGACTGCACGGGCGTGGTTACGGGCACTATTTCCACCTCCGCGGTCGCTTTCCAGGAAGGGGCCGTGTTCAACGGTGAAATCAAGATGCGCGATTGAGTCGAGCGTCTGAGGAGCAACACACCATGGAAATCGTCACCTCCGGAGCATCCATGTCGCTGGTGAGCGAGAACATCAGCATCGAGGGCGAACTGATCGGAGAAGAGAACATCCTGATCAACGGACGCGTCACCGGTGCGATCAAGCTGAAAGGGGATATCGTCGTCGGTCAATCCGGCGTCGTGGAAGCCGATGTCGAAGCCGACACGGTTGTTATCCAGGGCACCGTCAAAGGCAACGTGACCGCCCGCAATCATCTCGAGATCCAGGCCACCGGTAAAATGATCGGTGACATTACCGCCCGGTCGATTGACATCAAGGAAGGCTCCACCTTCGAGGGCCGCTCCCGCATGATCAAATCCGGCCGGGACGAACCGGCATCCGCTGTTTTGCCCCCCCCTTTGGCAACGCCCACCACACCACCGGAAAGCCGGTGACCTCCGGCCGAAGGGTCGGTTTATCAAAGTGCCCGTTCGTGAGCAACCCCAGCATGTCCGTTGTGAAAATTATTAGCAACAGGACACTTTTTGTTGTGATCGGACTCCTGATGATACCGCCGATCGGCGCTGTTTCCGCGGCGACGGTTTCATTCGGAACGCTGGAGCGCCCGGCCCTGACAATCCGTTACGAGGAACCGCTCAGAAAGGCCGCCGAGGACCTGGCCACAGTTTTCCGGGCCGTTTCGGCCGAACTCGTAGATCTCTTCGGCTGGCACTTGTCGCAGCGGCCGACAGTGATGCTGATTCAAACCGCGCAGGTTTTCCGGCAACGGGCGGGTCACCCACTGATCAGCGCCTATGCGGTTCCATCCGAGAACCTGATCGTGCTCGATTATGGAAGACTGGCCGGCCGGCCGGTGCAATTGAGAAGCGTCTTGAAGCATGAACTGGTGCACCTTTTCCTGAATTCCAGCCCCCAGACCGGCGCGCTGCCGAAATGGCTGGAGGAGGGCGTGGCCCAGTGGGCCAGCGAAGGGGTGGCCGAACTGCTCGACCAGCCGCCGCCGACGGTATTCGAGGCTGCCGTTGTCGCCGGCGGCCTCATGCCCTTGAGCGAGCTGCGCCACCACTTTCCGCGCGACGATCGCCTGCTGATGCTGGCCTATGAAGAAAGTCGCCGAGCCGTGGACTACATTGTCGAGGCTAACGGTCGGCGCACCTTGATCGAGTTCTTGGCCGAAGTCCAGCGCGGCAGTGATGTGGAAGCCGCCTTTTACCGCGGCATCGGCGCCTTTCCCTGGGAAATCGAGAAACAGTGGCTCGACCGGCAGAGCCGCACCACAGCCTGGCCGGTGGTCCTGGCCGGTCACATCTACCAGTTTCTGTTTTTGCTGGGGGCTCTGCTGACGGTGGCCGGTTTCGTACGGTTTCTCCGGAGAAAGCGTGACTACACCGAATAAATTAGTGAGCAAACTGCGGCATCCGCCGCGGTTTGCTCACTAATTAATTAATTTTATAC
>JBAPSB010000254.1:0-14757 GCA_049281435.1 Desulfobacterales bacterium | reverse complement strand
ACCTTGTCCCCGACCAGCGCCGGCCCGCCGCTGTTGCCCGGGTTGATGGCGGCATCGATCTGAATCGCCAGAAGTCGTTTCAAACTATGGGCATAGGGGCGATGTTCGATTCGGGAGATGACCCCGGTTGTCGTGCTGAGGGTGTCACCACCTTCCGGAAATCCGTAAACGATGACCTTGTCCATGACCTGGGGCAGATCGGCCAGTTTCAGATCTTCGACATCGTTAAAAATGGAGGGGTCCTCGACCGTCAAGAGCGCCAGATCGGCCTCGTGGGAGATGAATTGGACCCGCGCATTGAATTTGTCGGGGTGCCCGTTGAGTTGGACCTGAATAAACGTGTGGTCGCTGACGACATGGGCATTGGTGAGGATCATGTTGCCCGAGATGATACATCCGGAACCGTGCCCCCGCTTAGGCCCGCGGCGGTTCCACGGGTTGTCGTAGTCCGGGCTGTTGCTGACGCAAAATATTTTAACGATCGAGTCGCGAATATCGGCGGCAGCACCGGCCGTATCGGCGACAAGCAAAACAAGGGAAAAAATCAGCGCGATTAATTTCATTTCAGAGTCCTCATATACTTCGTCTTACGGGATGTTCGCGGGTTTCCGTTTATAAAATGGGCCGGGGTGAAACAAGACAGCCGGGGCCCCGATTGCGGCTGCCCGGCTGTCAACGAATGCTTCCCTGGCAACCCGGCTGCCTGTCGCAAGGCCCGTAGCTTTCCGTCCCCGCCTCGCGGCAGGTTTGGCTTTTTCTGGGATGAACCTTTTTTTACTGCTTTGATTCTATTATAGCAGAACCGGCCGCCTGTGTCCATGCCGATGACGGCATCGTCCGGCCATAAATTGAAATCGCGCGCGGGGTCGTTCTGAAAGAAGATTTGCGGCAGGAGTAAAAAAACATCGCAGGAAGGACCGCCGCCGACCTATCTGAGGATCGAAAGGCAGTTTGGCGGTCATTTCAAAGGGGTCACTTCACCGGCGACCTTCTTCAGCTGGCGGCAGTATCGGGCGCCGCCGCCGCGCCCTGCGCCCCGGCCCTGAGCGCGCTGAGGGAAGACTGCCTCAGGTCCGCTTTCGCCGCGAGCCTTTCTTCCAGCAGGGCGGCAACATCCTCCAGGCGGCAGTAGAATGCCTCGGGGCCGAAGTCGCCCCGTTGCAAGCCGGAAAGCGTATATCCCAGCATAATGAGGTTCAGGGTCCGGGTGTTTTCAAGCGTGCGGGCCAACCGGTCGGCATCTATATAAAACTGCCGCGCCGGCGCCCCTGACGGCGCCGGGCCGTTCACGGTGGCCCACCCGCCCGGCTTGAGATAACCGCCGTGCTGGGTCAGGTTTTCGGCCTTGAGGGCGATAAGGCCGTCGGCCCGGCCGGGGATGATCAGCGGGCTGGCAAATTCACCCACCTTGAGATGCGAGATCACCGTGCCGCCCCGCTGGGCCATGCCGTGGGTTTCGGAAGTAAAAACAGGCAAGCCTTTGTCTATGGCCGCCTCGGCCAGCAGGCGGGTGATGAACAACACCCCCTGGCCGCCGACGCCGCTGATGACGATCTGGTAACGCATGTCCTCCGGCATAAATTTTCCCTGATCGAAAGATATAGTTAAGCTCACCAACCTGAAGCTTAAAACCTAAAACTTTTTGACAATCGCCCCGTTGGGGCAAATCGATAGACATACCCCGCAGCCGTTGCAGACCAGGGGGTCAACCGCTGTGCGCCGGCCATCGTCTGTGGCGATCAGGGCCGGGCACTCGAAATGCTGCAGGCAGAAACCGCACCCATCGCAATCCTCGGTCACCGTGACCGCTACCGGGTCAGCAGCCTTGCCCTGACGGGCCAGGTCGATGATGCAGGGATGGCGGGCGATGACCACGGCCGGTCCCTGGTCGCGGCTGAAGGCCACCGCCGCTTTGAGAATCGAGATCAGCCCTTTGGTGTCGTAAGGGTCTGCGACTTCCAGGAACTTTACCCCGCAGCCCTTCACCAGCGCTTCCAGGTCCACTTCCACCAGGGGTTCACCCGTCGCGCCCCTGCCCGAGGCCGGCGTGGGCTGGCTGCCGGTCATGGCGGTGGTCCTGTTATCCAGGATTACCAGCACGAAGCGGACATTCTGGGTCACCGCATCGATCAGAGCGGGCACGCCGGCGTGAAAGAAGGTGGAATCGCCGATGGTGGCCACGATATCGGGCCGCTTCTCCTCGTGCTTGTATGCATGGTAGAACCCGGCGGCCTGGCTGATGGCCGCACCCATGCAAAGGACGGTATCCACGGCCTTGAGGTTCAGCCCCAGGGTGTAGCAGCCGATGTCGCTGGGATAGATCCCCCGCGGCGCCGCTTTCTTGATGGCGAAAAAGCTGGCCCGGTGCGGGCATCCCGCACACAGGGTCGGCCGGCGGCCGGGGGCGATTGTCAGCTCCGGAAGTTGCAGCGCCGTGCCGGTGAAAGCGGCCAGCAGCGCCGTGATCTTTTCGGGCAGAAGTTCACCCACCCGCGGCACCACGCCATTTAATTTGCCCTTGACGCGCTGGCGGTCGGCCAACTGCATTTCAATGACGGCGCTGGTTTCTTCCAGGATCAGCACCTCTTCATAGGCGTCCGACAACCGGCGGATAAAATTGGTGTGCAGCGGAAACGGCTGCAGCACCTGGTAAAACGGCAGGCTGTCCCACAAATCGAGGTCGGTCAAGGCTTCGGCCGTGTAAGCGGCCGCCACGCCACTGGAGACGACGACGCGCCGGCCGCCGGCCTGCGGGTTGCGCAAAACAGGCGCGGTGGCCGGGTGCTGCGCGATACGCGCAAGCTTATCTTCCAGCTTCAGATGCAGCTGATAGCGAAATTTGGGTGTCGCCGCCCAGCGCGGGGGGTCTTTCTTGAAATCCGGTCTGGTTTCCAGCAAAGCGATAGGGCCGGGACGCACATCCTGGCGGGAGTGGCAGACGCGGGTGGTGGGGCGCAGCATCACCGGGCTTTTAAAGGCCTCGGACAGGGCGTAGGCCAGACCGACCATCTCCTTGGCCTGGCGCGGGGAGTCGGGGTCCAGCACGGGCACTTTGGCCATCATGGCCATCATGCGGCTGTCCTGTTCGGTCTGGGAAGAGTGCGGACCGGGGTCGTCGGCGCTGATGATAACGAAGCCGCCCGCCGTTCCCATGTAGGCCGCGCTCATCAGGGGATCCGAGGCCACGTTCAACCCCACCTGCTTCATGCTGACGGCCGTGCGCAGTCCGGCCATGCTGCCGGCGTAAGCGATTTCAAAGGCCACCTTTTCGTTCACCGCCCACTGGCTGTGCAGGGTCAGGTCGTGCCGCTTCTGGAAGGCCGCCACCGCAGAAAGGATTTCCGAGGCGGGCGTGCCCGGATAGGACGTCGCCATGTGGCAGCCGTTTTCGATCAATCCGCGGGCAATGGCCTCGTTGCCCATCAAAAGTTCTTTTTCATCCGCCGGTGTCATACGCTCCTCGAATCTGTGCCGCGGGATACGCGATCGATATGAAACGGTCATGGCCCTTTGAGCCGCTAAGGTGCATGATTGACCGTATTCGGGCAAATACCCCGCTGCTTTTACACACAAACGGCCCCCTTGTCGAGGCCCTGGAGTTTGGAACTGGAAACTTGACACTTGAAACTCGAAACTCGGAACACGAACCTCAGAACCCGATACCCGTAAGCGGCTCAGCCAATCAACCGCTTTTCGCATATTTTTATCCGGGCTCCGACACGTGAGTTTCAGATATCGTTATGACCTCGTTATTGAGCGTGGCACAGATAAAACCCGTTTAAACTTTCGCCATCAGCTTCATACCGTTATAACGGGACTCATCTATAACGGGACTCATCGGGCGCAACGGACCAACGGGCCAACCCTTTTCCACCCCGCTTTTCGGCCCTTGACCTGCGCGCGCAGCTGACATAGGGTGAGCCTCGTTTTTTTCGCCGATTTTGACCTCATTTTATGCTTGCGAGGTCGGACATCTTGATCAGATGAAAAAGGACGGGGGGAAGTCGTGGCCGCTTTTCAGGATCTGCTGCAATTCCTTTTTGCGGGAATCACCAGCGGCGCCATTTATGCACTGATCGCCCTTGGATTCTGCGTCGTTCACAACACCATCGGCATCGTCAATTTTGCCCAGGTCGACTTCGTCTCCCTGGGCGGCATGTTTCTTTTCAGCGGCCTTTTCTGGTGCGGCCTGCCGATGGCGATCGCCCTGCCCGGCGCGGTGGCCGCGGTCGTGGTGGTGGGCATCCTGGTGGAACGCCTGGGCATCCGGCCGTCGCGTTCGCAAAACCACCTGGTGCTGATCTTCCTGACCATCGGCATCTCCATCATCCTGCGCGGCGCCATGAAGCTGGTGTGGGGCAAAAACCGCATGGCCGTCCCGCCCCTGGCGGGCGAGGAGCCGCTGCGCATCGCCGGCGCCGCCATCCTGCCGCAGGCCGTGGCCATCCTGGTCATTACCGCCCTGGCCATCGGGCTGCTCGTGTTTTTCTTTCGCGGTACCCGGCTGGGCCTGGCCATGCGCGCCGTCGCATCGAACCAGACGGCGGCCGCGGTGGTGGGCCTGCCGATCGGGCGCATCAAGGCGGCCAGTTTTGCCCTGGCCGGCGGGCTGGGCGGGCTGGCCGGCGCACTGGTCACCCCCATCACAACGCTGAGTTATGATGTGGGCGTCATGCTGGGCCTCAAGGGCTTTGCCGCGGCCATCCTGGGCGGTTTCGGTTCTTTTCCGGGCGCCGTGCTGGGCGGCATCGGGCTGGGATTGCTGGAATCCCTGTCGGCCGGCTACTGGAGCAGCGCCTACAAGGATGTGGCGGCATTCGTGGTTTTACTGCTGGTCCTGTTTATCCGCCCCAAGGGGCTCCTGGGAAAATGACCCCCATTTTGCGCCGTTAGGAGCGCGGCGGCGCGACAAGACTTATGATGACACCCAAAGACACTCTCTTTTACTTTCTCTACCTGCACCGCACCGGTCTGACGGTCCTGGCCTTGTCCATCCTGTTGATGGCCTGGCCGCTTCTGGTGAGCAACCCTTACAACCTGGGGTTGTCGAACCTGATCTCCCTCTATGCCATGGTCGTGCTGGGGCTGAATCTGTTCATCGGCTATGCCGGCCAGATCAGCCTGGGCCATGCCGCTTTTTTCGCGATCGGCGCTTACGGATCGGCCGTCGGCACCACCACTTTTGGCGCACCGGCCTGGCCCGTGATGATTGCCGTGGCCCTGGCAGCTGCCCTCATCGCCCTGGCGGTCGGGCTGCCCGCCCTCAAGCTGAGCGGACACTACCTGGCGATGGCCACCCTGGGCTTCAATATCGTGGTGTATACCATCCTGGTGCAGTGGGACACGGTCACCGGCGGACCCAGCGGCTTCGCCGGCATCCCCTATCTGGCCATCGGCCCGGTGGTGTTCGACAATGAAATCCGCTTTCACTACCTGGTGTGGACCTTCACCATGCTGGCCCTTCTGTTGTGCCTGAACCTGGTGCGCAGCGGGGTGGGACGCGGCCTGGCCGCTCTGGCCGAAGATGAAACCGCCGCGGCGGCCCTGGGAGTTGACACGCGCCGCGCCAAGGTAAAAGTATTTATCCTCTCGGCGGTGTTGGCCTCTGTGGCCGGCAGCCTCTATGCCCACTGTTACGCTTTTGTGAGCCCGGATTCCTTCAGTATCTTCGTTTCGGTCGATTTCGTGATCATGGTGGTGGTGGGCGGCATGGGCTCTATCTGGGGCACCCTTTTCGGCACGACCCTGATCACCCTGCTGCCCGAAATGATCGAGGGGCTGGACCACTTTAAAGACATCATCCATGGCCTGATCCTGGTACTGATTCTGCTTTTTCTGCCCCAGGGACTGGTCACGGGCATCGTCGAGGCCGTGCAAACGCGGCTGGCCTTGAGTCGCCGCCATGCTTGAAGTGGCAAAGGTGAGCAAATGGTTCGGCGGCCTGCCAGCCCTGCGGGATGTTTCGTTTCGTTGTGACCCGGGGCAAATCACGGCGCTCATCGGTCCCAACGGTGCCGGCAAATCCACCCTGATCAATTGCATCAGCGGCGTGGACAGGGTTTTCACCGGGACCATCCGGCTCGCAGACAGCATCATCGCGGCGCGGCCGGCGCACGAGATCGCCGCCTTGGGTGTCGCCCGCACCTTTCAGAACCTGAAGCTTTTCGCCCGGATGTCCGTGCTGGACAATGTCCTGAGTGGTTTGACGGTTGCCGCCGAACGCTCCTTTGTCGCCTCCATGCTGCGGTTGCCGGCCCTGCGTCACCAGGAGCGCCGGCTTCGCCTGCGCGCCATGGCGGCCCTGGACGACTTCGGGTTGACGCAAAAAGCACACTGGCCGGCATCGGCGCTTTCCTACGGCGAAAAGAAACGGGTCGAAATGGCGCGCGCCTTCGTCGGCAGACCCCGGCTGGTGATGCTCGATGAGCCGGTCGCCGGACTCAACACCGGCGAAACGGCGCAAATCGCCCACCACATCCGCCGGCAGCGCGCCGCCGGCTTTACTATGCTGCTGGTGGAGCACGACATGGAACTGGTGATGGCGGTGGCCGACAAGGTGGTGGTCCTCGACAACGGCCGCTGCATCGCCAGCGGCACACCCGGGCAGGTGCGCCGCAACCCGCTGGTCCTGGAAGCTTACCTGGGCCGCATGGCGGCCACGGCCTGACATGCAGCCCGACTTACTCTGCATTGAAAACCTGTCCGCCCATTACGGTGCCGCGCAGGCCCTGTTCGGCGTGGACCTGTGCATTGCGGAAAAAGAGACCGTGGCCCTGGTGGGCGCCAACGGCGCCGGCAAGACCACCCTTCTCAAGTGCATTATGGGTCTCATGCCGACGACAGGCGGCCGCCTGGTGCTGGACGGCAAAACGGTTTCAGGGGCATCCGCGCGTCAGATGGTCAGGCACGGGCTGTCCCTGGCGCCCGAGGGGCGGGAAGTGTTTCCGCACCTGAGCGTGACCGAAAACCTGGAACTGGGCGCAACAGCCCTTAAAATCGGCCGTAAGGAAATCGCCCGGCGCCGGCAGACGATCTACGACCGCTTCGGCCGCCTGGCCGAGCGCCGGAATCAAGCCGCGGGCACCCTGTCCGGCGGCGAACAGCAGATGCTGGCCATCGGGCGCGCCCTGATGGCCCGGCCGCGGCTGCTGCTGCTCGACGAGCCCAGCCTCGGCCTGGCCCCCTTGATAACCGATGAGATCTTCGACGTCATTCATCAACTGGCCCGCTCCGGCGTGACCATCCTGCTGGTGGAGCAAAATGCCGCCCGGGCGCTTTCGGTCTCTCACAAGGCCTTCCTGATGGCCGGCGGGCGCATCGTGCAGCAGGGGCGCAGTGAAGACCTGCTCGTCGACCCCCGGCTGCGGGCCGCCTTCTTAGGCGCCGCCAGTGGAGAAAAGCCGGAAGCCAGCCGGCTGGGAGCGGCCGGACTCACCAACATCCGTTTGGAGAAACCCGCTATGCATCGACACACTTTTATGCCCGATTTTCCCGATGACAAGGCCCTGGCCGCCTACCAGCTCGAGGGGCTGCGCTGGACCGTCCGGCACGCCTTCGAAGGCTCCGGTTTCTACCGGCAGCGTCTGGAGGCCGCCGGAGTGGACCCCGAATCGATTCAAAGCCTTGAGGACATCCGGCGGCTGCCCTTCACCACCGCCGACGATCTGCGCGAATACTACCCTTTCCCGCTGCGGTCGGTTCCCTTCGAGCAAATCGTGCGCATCCACGCCAGCTCGGGAACCACCGGCAAGCGTAAAATCATCGGCTACACCCAGAAGGACCTGGACGACTGGGTCAACTTCTTTGCGCGCTGTTACGAGATGGCCGGTGTCACGCCGCTGGATCGGGTGCAGATCGCCGTCGGCTACGGCATCTGGACGGCCGGGGTGGGATTTCAGCTGGGGTGCGAAAAGATCGGCGCCATGGCGGTCCCGGTGGGGCCGGGCAATATCGACATGCACATCCAGTTCATGCAGGATGTCCGCTCGACCGTATTTTGCAGCACCGCTTCCATGGCCCTTCTCATGGCCGAAGAGATCCACCGCCGCGGCATCGCCGACAAAATAAATATCCGCAAGATCATCTACGGCTCCGAGCGCAGTTCCAGGTCCATGCGCCGCAAGATCTCCGAACTCTTCGGCGGCGCCGAACTCTTCGACATCACCGGCCTGACCGAACTCTACGGGCCGGGCACCGGCATCGAGTGCCCCGATCACGACTGCATCCACTACTGGGCCGACTACTACATTCTCGAAATCATCGACCCGGAAACCCTGCAGCCTCTGCCCGAAGGCGAGTGGGGCGAGATGGTGGTGACCACGTTGAGCAAGGAGGCCGCCCCCCTGATCCGCTACCGCACCCGGGACATCACCCGCATCATTCCCGGCCCCTGCACCTGCAAATCGATCCTGCCCCGGCACTCGCGCATCAAGGGCCGCAGCGACGACACCATCAAATTCCGCGGCGTCAATATCTACCCTTCGGCCATCGACACCATTTTGTCAGCCATTCCCGGCCTAGGGTCCGAATACCAACTCCACCTGACCCGCGACGGCGCGACGGGAAAAGATTTCATGAAGCTGACCATCGAGCGCGGCCAGGCCGTGGATACCGGCAGAACGGCGGAACTGGTGCACGAGATCGGCTACCAGGTCAAAAAACAGCTGCTGGTGTCCGTCGACGTCGAACTGGTCGACTACTGTTGCCTGCCCCGCACCGAGCGCAAGAGCCAGCGGGTGTTCGATACGCGGATAATGGATGAGATTGTGTGAAAAAATGAACGTCGAACATCGAACATCCAACATCGAATCGTGCATGAATGAAAATAAGAAGTAAAAAATGAACGCCGAACATCGAACGATGAATGGGAAAAGATGAAGAAGCAGATATATGATTTGGAAGATAGACTGCTCGAGTATTCCGTACGAATCATAAAGATCGTCGCGCAACTTCCCAAAACCAGAGCGGGCAACCATGTGGCAGGCCCATTGCTAAAATCTGGAACTTCGGCCTATCCTAATCATGGTGAGGCCCAGGCAGCTGAATCACCTAAAGACTTTATCCACAACCACCATTCAACCCCAAAAAGGAGGAGAAAATGAAAAGAATTTACTACCCGGCGATTATGGCTGTCGCCTTTATGCTGGCCTTGGCCGGGAGCGGCACCGCCGCGCAGGAAACCGTCAAGATCGGTGCCTTTTTCGATCTGTCCGGCCCGGCGGCCTTCATCGGCACCCCCACCAAACTGGTAGCCGAAATGGCGGTGGATAAAATCAACAAGGAGGGCGGGATCAACGGCAAGCCCATCGAACTGGTCATCGGCGACACCGAAGGCGATCCGGCCAAGGCCGTCAACATCGCCAAGAAGTTCATTTACAAGGACAAAGTGGCCGCCATCATCGGCCCGACCCGCACCGGCACCGGCATGGCGGTGAAGAAAATTATTCAGGACGGCCAGGTTCCGGCCTTCATGACCGTGGGCGGCGATCCGGTGATCATGGGCGGCCCCCAGCTAGGTCCCTTCGAGTGGGTTTTCAAATCGCCCCAGCGCTCCTCGGTGGCCGTCAAGCGCCTGTACATGTACCTGCAAGAAAAGGGACTCACCAAAATCGCCCTGCTCTCCGCCTCGGACGGATTCGGCAAGGACGGCGCGCAGTGGCTCACCAAACTGGCACCCGAATTCGGCATTGACATCGTGGCCCAGGAAGCCTTCGGACCGACGGACACCGACATGACCACCCAGTTGACCAACGCCAAAAACGCCGGGCCCCAGGCGCTGGTGGTCTGGACCATCGGTCCGGCCGGCTCCATCGTCTCCAAGAACAAGGCCCAGCTGGGAATCGATCTGCCTCTCTTCCAGTGCCACGGCCTGCCCGATCCCAAGTACATCGAGCTGGCCAGCAAGGCTTCCGAAGGCGACCGCATGCCGGCCACCAAGCTGATGGTCGCTAATGCCCTGCCCGATGCCGATTCTCAAAAACCGGTCATCGAAGAGTTCGTCACGCTTTACACAAACGGGTACGGTTTTGACAAGCAGTTCCCCATCAACACCCATTCCGGGTACGCCTGGGATGCCATCATGATCGTGGCCGACGCCATGAAGAAAGCCGGTACCGAACCCGCCGCCCTGCGCGCCGCCATCGAGCAGACCAAGGGCCATGTGGGCGTCTCCGGCGTCTACACCCTCACCCCGGAAGACCACAACGGGCTGGATGTGGATTCGATGGTGATCGTGCAGGTCAAGGACGGGAAATTCGTTATGGCAAAATAGTCATATCAGTGTCTGACCGAAAACTCCCCTCCCCTTGTGGGAGGGGCTGGGGGAGGGAGATATAACTGCTTAATATCAAACACCCTCACCCCGGCCCTCCCCCGTCGAGGGTGAGGGAGAAAAGAGTTTCCGTTCAGCCACTATTTACCGGCAATCGGCCGACCGCAATTTTCCGGAGCGTTAAGGGCTCTTTTAATAAAAACCCTAACCGCCGAAATTGGGATTGATGAATTCCACTTTGTCGTCGGCGGAGAGGTGGATAGTGGCATAGTTCTGGGGGAAGACAAAACGCCCGTTGTGTTCGACAATCAGGTCCCGGTCCATCTCCTGAAAGCGGTCGATGAGGTCGGCCAGGGTCGTTAAGGGCGGCACTTCTTCGGTAAACCCATTGAGCGTGATGCGGATGGCGGGGGTCATGTCGTTGAATGCCGTGGCGGACCACCGCAGACCGGGCACAGCGGGTTGCGGTCGATCCGCAAGGTGCTGAATTCCATGGTCTGGCCGCTAAAGCGCAGGAGGCGTCCGACGAGTTGGGGCGCGGCGCCAATTAAAAGCCGCAGTGTCTCCAGGCACTGGATCGAGGCAATGAGGCCGGCCACGGGTCCCAGAACCGGTGCTGGAGACGGTTCGGCGGTGTCCTGCGGCCGGGGCGGAAACAGGCAGCCGAAGCAGGCGCCGCGGCCGGGGATGAACGTAGCGGCCATGCCCTCCCAGCCGCCGATGCCGCCATAGACGAACGGCACATTGCGCCGCAGCGACAACCGGTTGAGCACCTGCCGGCTCCGGAGGGTGTCGGTGGCATCGAAGATCACCGTGCAGTCGCCGAGAAGCTCCTCGGCGTTGCCCGCTTCGAGGGTCGTGTACACCGCCTCGGTGCGGCAGCCGGGATTGAGGCGGCCCAATTTTTCCGCCGCCGACTCGACCTTCGGACGCTCGAGATCAAAGGTGGTGTGCAGAATCTGGCGGTTCAGGTTTTCCAGGGCCACGCGGTCACCATCGATGAGCTTCAGCTGCCCCACGCCGGCTGCCGCCAGATAGTAGGCCGCGATCGATCCTAAGCCGCCCAGGCCGACCAGCATGACCCGGCCGGCCGCCAGCCGGCGCTGGCCTTCGGTCCCTATTTCCGGGAGCTGCAGTTGACGGCTGTAGCGCCGGCATTCCTCCTCGGCCAGTTGGGGCCGGCCGTTCATTTCTTGTTCTTGTGGGCCATAAGCGCCGCGTATACCCGCTCGGAGGTCAGGGGCAGTTCGTGGATGCGCACCCCGGTGGCATCGTAGACCGCGTTCAGGATGGCGGGAATGGTCGGCATGATGGCGCCCTCACCGACCTCCTTGGCGCCGAACGGCCCGTTGGGCTCCTCGCTTTCGACGATGATGGTCTCCACCGGCGGCATGTCCAGGGCCGTGACCAGCTTGTACTCGGCCAGATCGCTGTTGATGACCCGGCCGCGGGCGTCGAACTTGACCTCCTCGAAAAGCGCCTCGCCCATGCCCATCGACAGCGAGCCTTCCATCTGGGCTTCGACCGAGGTGCGGTTGATGGCGCGGCCGCAGTCATGAGCGTCGGTCATTTTCTCGACGACGATCTTGCCGTTTTCAAGATCCACCTCAACCTCCACCACCTGGGCCGAACACCCGTAGGCCGGCGAGGTTCCCACCGCGGCGCCCTTGAACTTGCCCCCCAGGGCCGGGGGCTTGTACTTGCCGGTGCCGACGATCGTTCCGCGGGCCAGGTAGGCGATGCGCGAGGCCTCCCGGAAGCTCAGGGTATCTCCGGCGGGGCTGTCGCTCCATCCGCGGTGTTCCTTGATGTAGCGGCTGCGGATGTCGCCGAAATCGACGGGGCCGTTTTTAAAGACGATGCGGCCTTTCTTGATGTCCATGTCCGCCGCCGGCACGCTCAACTCGTCGGCCAGCGCCTCCAGCACCTGGCGCTTGACCGCCTCGGCCGCCTGCTTCACGGCATGGCCGGTCATCAGCGTCTGTCGGCTAGAATAGGCCCCGAGATCCACGCCGAAGTCCGTGTCGCCCGACATCACCCGCACGCTATCCAGCGGAACCCCCAGCGTCTCGGCCGCGATCATGCCGAAGGCCGTGTCCGAGCCCTGGCCGATCTCGGCCGAGGCCGTATACACCTGCACCGTGCCGCCGTCCTCGGCCAGCTTGATGGTGGTCGTGCAGTGGTAGGTGTCGGACCGGTAGATGGGATAGCCGGCCCCGGAGACAAAGAAGCCGCAGGCCATGCCGATGCCCTTGCCTTTCGGCAGCTTGCCCTTCTTGGAGGTCCAGCCCGAGGCATCGCGCACCGCCGCGATGCACTCCTCCATGCCGAGGCTGCTCATGTTGAGGTCGTTGCAGGTCACGTCCCCGGCCTGCATCATGTTCTTCAGCCGCAGGTCGATGGGGTCGATCCCCAGCTCTTCGGCAATCATGTCCAGCTGCTGCTCCCAGGCGGCGCGCGCGGCGACCCCGCCGTGGCCGCGCTGGGCCCCGCAGGTCGGCTTGTTGGTGTAAACCCGCCAGCCGTCATACTTCATGTTGGGCAGCTTGTAGGGGCCGCCCAGCAGGCTCCCGGCATAGTAAACCGTCGCGATCCCGAAGCTGGAGTAAGCGCCGCCTTCGAGGTGGCACTCGTGCTGCAGGGCGAGCAGGGTGCCGTCCTTTTTAGCGCCGGTGGTCATGCGGTGCACGAAATGGTGGCGGGCGCGGCACAGCATGAAAACCTGCTCACGCGAATAGATGAACTTGACCGGTTTGCCGGTCTGGCGCGCCAGCAGGCAGGCGACCAGCTCGCCGGTGTTGGCGGCGGCCTTGATGCCGAACCCCCCGCCCACGTAGGGTTTGACCACACGCACCTTGCCCACCGGCAGCCCCAGCACCATGGCCAGCGTGCGCTGAACGTAGTGGGGCGCCTGCGTCGAGCTGTGCAGGGTCAGGCGGCCGTCCAGGTCGAAAACCGCAATACAGCCCGGCGGTTCGAGAAAGGCCCCGTCCTGGCGCTTGTTCTTGAAGGTGGTGGTCTTGACCAAATCACAGCTCTTCAGGGCCTCGGCCACGTTGCCGAATTCCTGATGCACCTCGGCCGAGATGTTGCGCGGAAAGTTGGGGTGCAGCTGCGGTGCCCCCTCGGCCAGGGCCTCTTCCAGCGTCAGCACCGCCGGCAGTTCCTCGTAGTCGACCTTGATCAGGCCGATGGCCTCCTCGGCCGTCTCCTTGTCGACGGCGGCCACCGCCGCGATCTCGTCGCCCACATACCGCACGCGGTCGTGGCAGAACACCGTCTCATCGTAACGGGCCGGGCTGACCCCGTAGGGCACCAGGCCCGCATCCTTGGATGTGATCACCGCCTTGACCCCCGGCAGGCGCTCGGCCGCGGAGGTGTCAATGTTCAATAGGCGGGCATGCGGCAGCGGGCTCTGCAGCATGGCCGCGTGCAGCATGCCCGGAAAAGACATGTCGTCGACAAACACCGCCCGTCCGGTCGCTTTGGCCGGCGCATCGAGGCGGGCCAGCCGGCTGTTGATGACGTGATAATCAGTCATGGTATCCTCCGAAAACCCGTGAGTGAATGCGAAAGTAAATTGGACACTGCCCCGTCAGCGCGCCACGTCCTTGATGGCCGTGATGATCTTCTGGTAGCCGGTGCAGCGGCAGAGATTGCCCGATATGGCGCGCCGGATCTCCCCCTCCTCCGGGTGAGGCGTGCGGTCCAGGAGTTCCTTGGCCGACAGAATCATGCCGGCGGAGCAAAAACCGCACTGGATGGCGCCTCTTTCGACGAAGGCCTGCTGCAGCGGGTGCAGCCCCGCGGCGGTTTCCAGACCCTCGATGGTCTGAACCGCGCGTCCGTTGGCCTGAACCGCGAGAACCAGGCAGGAATTGACGGCTTTTCCATCCAGCAGCACCGTGCAGGCACCGCAGTCCCCCAGGTCGCACCCCTTTTTGGTGCCCGTCAGGCCAATTTGACTGCGCAGCAGATCGACCAGGGTGGTGTTCGGCTCCACGGCCACCTCGTGGGGCGTGTCGTTGACGGTCAACCGGATGATTTGCTTCATATCTGTCTCCTCATAATCGTTCACAGGGTTGCAGTGTTCGATTCGTCTCAACCCTCTTGATAGTAGGACTTTACAAAGCGCCGCAGTTACAAGCGTCGGGCACGCAGACGACTGTTGGAGGCAAAGTGCCCGAAAACACCGCAGAGGCGCTGCCCTTTTGTCAGCGTTTACAGGGTGCCGCAGCTGCAAGGCGTCGGGCGCGCCGGCGTACTCGTGTACGTCAAGCGCCCGACAACACGGCAGATGCGGTGCCCTTTCGTCAGCGTTTTCAGGGTGCCGCAGGTGCAAGGCGTCGGGCGCGCCGGCGTACTCGTCGTACGTCAAGCGCCCGACAACGCCGCAGATGCGGTGCCCCGGAAACGCTGACCTCAGGTTCTGCTGCGGGCTTCGGCCAGCGCCATCGCCAGTGTCCGGCGGGTCAGCAGCGCCACCA
>JBAPSB010000253.1:0-9108 GCA_049281435.1 Desulfobacterales bacterium | reverse complement strand
ATCATAGAGACCGCCAAACTGGGCACGATCAAGTATTTGGCCAACATTGCCGGGATCCAGCACATCGACTCGATCGAGAGCTTTCCCATGGAAAAATACGACCTCATGCAACGGATCATGCTGCGGGCCCCGTTTTATCTGTCCAAGCTGACCATTCCGCACATGAAAAAAAGTGCGGACGGCTGCGGGGCCATCGGCAACATCGGCTCAATACATGCCCACCTGTGCACCCTCAACAAGCCGGCGTATAACATCATCAAGTTTGGCATGCGGGCCTTGAGCCAATCGATTTCAGCCGAAGGGGCGGGCAAGGTGCGCTCCTTTTCCGTCAGCACCGGTTTCGTAAAAACGCCGTTGGCGCTCAACCAGATTCCCGCGCAGGCCAAGCAGCGAGGCATCACGCCCGAGGAAGTCGTCACGGATGTCATGCTGGGAAGATCTCGCGTAAAGGAAATGATGTCGCCGATTGAAGTCGGCAACCTTTTTGTTTTCGGCTTTTCACGCCATGCGCGCTATCTTGTCGGCGGCGATCTTCTTTTCGACGGCGGCATGGTGCGGACCTACTGATGTCTGCCGCCGGTCTTGCGGTTATCAACTTCATTCCACATCCGGCCGTTTATCCGTCCGATCTCTTTTTCGGCCGATAAATTTTCACCCCGCAACGAATCATTGCGGGGTGAAAATTTATTCAGCGCTAGCGATCAGTCGATTCCAGATGCCTCCCGGATGCTCCGGGCGATGACCGAAATGTCCTCGTCGCCGTGGCCGCGGGCAATCAGGCCGGTTTCGGCCTGCTCGACATA
Source organism: Desulfobacterales bacterium (assembly GCA_049281435.1). Lineage (GTDB taxonomy): Bacteria > Desulfobacterota > Desulfobacteria > Desulfobacterales > SG8-13 > JARFQH01. The sequence continues at coordinate 8,305 of JBAPSB010000253.1, read as the reverse complement.
GGCCGTCACCGGCAGGGTCACGCCCAGTTCACGGGCCACTTCGAGAGCGATGTCGAGGTCCTTGCGGTGCAGGCGGAGCTTGAACCCCAGCGGATAGGAATTTGCGATCATATTGCCGGAGCGGTTGGCCATGGCCCAGGAACCGGCCGCGCCGCCGCCCACGGCCTGGACGACTTTGGGCATGTCCAGGCCGGCCTTCAGGCCGAGGGCGATGCCCTCGGCGACACCCCAGTAGGTCCCGGCGACCACGATCTGGTTGATGGCCTTGGTCAACTGGCCGGCACCGATCGGGCCCACATGGGTGATGGTCTGGCCCATGGCCTCCAATACCGGCCGCACTTTATCCAAATCGGCCGCCTCACCCCCCACCATGATCGACAACGTGCCCTTCCGGGCGCCTTCGGAACCCCCAGACACCGGGGCGTCCAGCATGCGGACGCCCTTGTCACCCAGGCGGGCGGCGATCCGGCGGGTGGCGCCCGGGCTGACGGTGGACATGTCCACGACGATGGTTTCCGGTGCGGCGCCGTGGATGACACCGGTTTCCCCCAGAATGACCTCTTCCACGTCCGGGGTGTCGCTGACACAGGTAATGACCACCTCGGCACTTTCAGCGGCTTCCGCCGGAGATGCGGCCGGCTTGGCGCCGGCCTCCACAACCGGAGCTTCTTTTCCCCTGCTGCGATTGTTCACGGTCACCTCGTGACCGGCTTTCAGCAGGTTGAGCGCCATCGGTGCTCCCATAGTTCCCATGCCAATAAATGCCACCCTCATATGGTTCCTCCTTGAATCAGTATCATCGTGTTCCCGTTTTCGCAGAGATCCCTGGTCAAGATAGGGCCGTGCAGTTTTTTCAACCGAGGGTCATCTTCTACCCTTTTCCTCCGGCAGCCGCACCACCAATACCGGTGTTTGGGATCGGCGGACGACCCGCCGGGCGGTGCTGCCCATCAAGGCCTCGGCAAACATTCCCTGGCCATGGGTTCCCATGACGATCAGATCGCAGCCGGTCTGTTCGGCCTGTTCCAAAATTTCATTCACCGGCTCCCCGGTTTTGACGAGAATGTCTCCGGCGGCAAAATCGCAGGCAACAGCGTCCGGCGATGCTTCCCGGCAGAACTTTTCGAGTCTTTTTCTTATCGACTCCAGCACCTCCTCTGCCTGATGATTCCTGACCTCCTTCCACTTTTCTTCGCCGAACATGGTGGCCAGCTGAAACGTCACGCTGGGAGAGAAGTCCTCGATAACGTGCAGGATGACAATTTTTGCGCCGTAACGGTCGGCCAGACTGGCGGCATAACCGAACGCGTGGCGGGCGCTTTCGGAAAGGTCCGTGGCATAAAGAATCTTCTTGATATCCGGTAACATGTTCCCTCCTCCTGGCATTTCGTTTGGTTCGCGATTTCCTGCCGGCGCAGTCCCTTCCTAAATAAATATCTTATCCGGATTCATGAGTCCCTTGGGATAGGGAATTTATTTGATTCTGATTGAGGTCTTGCATGGCGTCTTCCAGTATCGGTTCAGAGGTGGCCTTTTGCCCGCACTTCCATGCCGGCTTCGGGACAGGTCGGTGTCAATCACGCCAGCGGCGTGACCAAAGAACTGACAAAATACCCAATCGTTTCCACGACATCATCACAGTATAATACCCGTAGGGGCAGACCTGCGTGTCTGCCCTCTATCAGACACAAATACCTCGGGTACACCCCACACGAAGGGCACACACAGGTGCGGAAAACAGCCCATTTCCGGCTCGGAAACTGATCAGTGCCCCTGATGAAACTGTGTTTGGGCACCGGTTAGGGGTTGATATCTGACCGCATGTTTTCTGACAGCGCCTCGGCCAGGTGTTTGACGGTTGTTCGGCCGCCGCGTTTTCTGGCGCCGCCGCGCAGCTGCATGATGCAGCCGGGGCACTCGGTGACCAGGACCGCGGCCCCCGTCTTTTCGACATCATCGAGTTTGCGCGCCAGGATTTCGGCCGATATCTGCGGGAATTTACCCGAGTAGGTCCCGCCGAACCCGCAGCAGGTCTCTTCCTCTTCAGCCGGCAGAAACCTCATTCCACCCTTTTCGATCAGGGCATGAGGGGCCTCCCGTACGCCGAGCCCGCGGCAGAGGTGGCAGGGGGCATGGTATGTCGCGGCGGTTCCGCGCGGCTCGAAAGAATCCGCGGTCATGTTGAGCACGTCGTTGGCAAAGGCGCTGAAAGGATAGACCTTGTCCGCGAACCGCCGCGCCTTTTCCGCCATGACGGGATCGTCGGCGAAGAGTTTAAGATACCCGACTTTGAGGTGTGAGGCGCAGGAAGCGCACAGGGTGACGATGGCATCGTAGCCGCCGCTTATAAACGCATGAATATTCTGCCGGGCCACATCGCGCGCGGCCTGCTTCTCACCCATCATGACCACCGGCAGGCCGCAGCAGGATTGATCCATGGGAAAGTCGACGGCCACACCGGTGTTCGCGAGCAGCTTCAAGGCGGCTTCCAGCTGTTCGGGATAAACGAAATCCTGCAGGCAGCCCGCAAAAAGCGCCACGCGGCGACGGGGTGATGCAACGATCGGTTTAAGCTGCGCCCATCGATCCCTGAATGGTTTTTCGGCAATCGCCGGCAGGGCCCTGAAATTGTGCTCCCGGGCGAAGATGAACGGCAGGTGGCGCAGGTACTGGGTGTCGTCCGTCACCGGCCGTTGGGCGACTTGGGCCGACCGCAGCAGGGAGTGGAAGAGCTTGCGGCTGCGCAGCACCTTGGCCAGCAGCACACTGGTCAGCGGGTGGCCTTCTTCGTCCTGGATGACGGCGTGGATTTCCTTGATCAGATGCGGCAGATCGATGCCGGCGGCGCAGACGGCCTTGCAGGCGCCGCAGTTGATGCAGTTTTGAACCAGGTTGCGGGCCTTGTCGCGTCCATGAAAGAAATAGGTCACGATCAGTCCGATGGCGCCGATGTAGATGTGACCGTAACGGTGGCCGCCCACCAAGCGGTACACCGGGCAGACGTTGGCGCAGGCGCCGCAGCGCACGCAGCGCAGCACCTGGGAAAAGACCGGGTCTTTGGCCAGGGCCCGCCGGCCGTTGTCGAGAAAAACGATGTGCATCACTTTTTTGCCGTCCGGGGCGGACCCGCAGGCGTTGGGACCCGTGATCCAGGTGACGTAAGACGTGATGCCCTGGCCGGTGGCGTTGCGCGGCAGCACGCGGTTGATCAGCAGGGCCTCGCGCAGGCTCGGCAGCAGCTTGTCCAGGCCGATCAGCGCCACGTGCACGCGCGGCAGGGTGGTCACCAGGCGCGCATTGCCCTCGTTTGTGGTCAGCCCGATGGTGCCGGTGTCCGCCAGGGCGAAATTGGCGCCCGATATGCCCATGTCGGCCTCGACGTACTTTTGGCGCAGTTCCCGGCGGGCGACCTTTACCAGGCGTTCGATTTCGGATTCCTGCGTGTGACCGGTGACCTCGGTGAAGAGGTCCGCCACCTGGTAGCGCGACAGGTGAATGGCGGGCATCACCATGTGAGAGGGGCCCTCGCCGCGCAATTGAATGATCCACTCGCCCAGATCGGTTTCGGTGACCTCGAATCCCTCGGCTTCGAGATCGTGGTTCAGAAGAGTTTCTTCGGCGGTCATCGACTTGGACTTGACGATCTTATTCACGTCGTTGTCACGAGCGATGCGGGCGATGATCGCATTGGCTTCGGCGGCCGTTTGAGCCAGATGGACGTGAACGCCCGCTTTCGACGCATTCTTTTTGAATTCCTCGAAAAGCGCGTCCATCCGTGCCAATGCCGCGTCCTTGGCGGCGGCGATCGCGGCCACCAGGCCCTCCACGTCCATGCCGGCAAAGGCGTTGGCGCGGCCCGAACGGTAGGCGACCGCGAACTTGTCCATGGCACTGCGCAGAAACGTGTTCTGAAGCGCGTCGTCGACTTCTTTTTTATAGTCTTTCAGATTACGGGCTTTCTGCATCAGTTGTCCTCCAGGAGCAGTATGTGAAGTTCCAGCGGGCCATGGACCCCCAGGGCCAGAACCCTTTCGATGTCGGCCGTGCGACTGGCCCCGGTGATAAAGGCCAGGTAACCGGGAGCCTTTTGCAGTATTTCCCGCAGTTCGCCTTCGAGATCCTCCGCGCGTGATCTGATTTTGGATTTGGGCAGGATGCCGATGTGGATCTCGCTGACCATCGTCGCCAGCCGGACGTCTTCGCTGCGCGAATCGAGCACCAGGGTGCCGGTTTCGGCGATGCCGTAGTCGATGAAGGTCAGGCCGATGTCGATGCCGGCCAGATGGTCGTGCAGCCCGCCGGTCACCAGCCGGAGGCCCCTGGTCGCGCACATCCCGGCGAGAAGTTCGGCCTGTTGCGGTGCCAGGGCGGGAGCGGCGATGATTTTCTCCTGCTTGAGATCGCACAGGGCTTCGGCGTCCGGAGACAGGAAATCGTCGCACCCGGACATCAACAATTGGCAGGCTTGTTTGCGCGTGCAGAGATCGACGCAGTATTCAAGTGCTTCCCGGGTGGTCTCCACGTCCGTTACGATGGCCGATACCATCTCGGCCTTTTGTTTGAAACGCGCATAAAGCTCTGTCGCTGAAAGCGTGGCAGTTGCCATAGGAAGCACCCTTCCGAAAAGGTCACCATTAATACGTAACGGGCGGCGGGGACGGCACTGATGTTTGATCATATACCCCTATTACCTTCTGGGTTTTATCCCGTCAAGGGCAACCTCTGCGACTGAAACCCGCTCCAGTTCTACCTGATGCGACTTTTCAACGGCTATGGAGTTTATAAAGTTTTGGCCGCGTTACCGGTCGTTGCCGAATTACAAAACAGCCGCCTTCCTTCAGCCTATCTATCGCCTGAACGGAAACTCTTTTCTCCCTCCCCCTTGACGGGGGAGGGCCGGGGTGAGGGTGTAAGATATGAAGCCGTTATATCTCCCTCCCCCAGCCCCTCCCACCAGGGGAGGGGAGTTTTCGGTCAGACACTATCTAAGATCTTTATTTCAAAGCCCGGATATCTTCCTATCGATACTGAAAAATCACGACCGCAAGGCAAGCTCGATTTCCGAAAAGCATCCGGCCTGGGAAAAGAAATCAGGGAAGGCGTTGACGTCGACGACTATGTCCGCAGGGAACGCGACGCATGGGTGTAAACTTCAACAGCGGAGATATTATTTTCTTCGATACCTTGGTTCTTGCTTGTCTAGGGCGGAGGATTCCAATCGCTCATTGACCCGCTTCATCACTTGAAAATGACGCTTGGAATAAGGGCGGAGGACTCCAATTGCTCATTGCCCCCCTTCATCACCTGAAAATGACGCTTGGAATATAGGTGATGATTGACGGAAAGAGGGTGCAGATCAGAACGCCGATAGCCTGCAGAGCAATGAACGGCAGCACACCTTTGTAAATATCTATCATCTGGTATTTGCCTGGGGGCGCGGCCCCGGCAAAATAGAAAAGCGCGTAGCCGAAGGGAGGTGTCAGAAATGAGGTCTGCAGGACAATGCAGATGAGCATCGAGAACCATAAGGGATTGAATCCAAGCTCCAGGCAGACCGGCATGAAGACCGGAAGGCAGACGAGGAGGATGGCCACCCAGTCGATGAACATGCCCAGCAGAAAGATGGCCATGAGCATGATGAACAGGACCATTGCCGGCTGAAGATCGCCGCCGATGAGCAGGTCGGTGATGACATCACCCCCGCCGACAAAAAGAAAGGTGGCACTGAAAAGATTACCGAAAAGCACCAGGATCATGACCATGGAGCTGGTCCGCAGCGTCGCCTTGCAGGACTCGAAGACGACCGTCCAATTGAAATTGCCGCGGGCGATGGCCAGGATGGCCGCACCCAAAACACCTACCCCGGCGGCCTCGGAAGGCGTCGCGACCCCGCCCAGGATGGTGCCCATGACCGCAAAGATCAAAATGAGCGGAGGGACCATGGATTTTAACACCATCCACATCTTTTGCCGGGCCGAATAGCCGGCGGCCTCCTGCTTGCTGATAGGCGGGCCGTAGCCGGGCTTTATCTGGCACATGATGAACACATAGGCCAGGTACAAAAATGCCAGCAACAGTCCCGGCAGGATGGCGGCGGCGAAAAGGGCCCCGACCGACGTTTCCTTCAGGCCGGTCAAGCCCCCGTAGACCACGAGCATGATACTCGGCGGAATCAGGATGCCGAGAGTACCGCCGGAACAAATCAGGCCGGCAGCCATCTTTTTATTGTACCCCTTTTCGAGGAGTTTCGGGACGGCCAGAAGGGTCATGCCGACGACCGAAGCCCCCACGACACCGGTGGTGGCGGCCAGGATAACGCAAACGAAGATCACCGCCAGTCCGAGCCCGCCTTTTATACCGCCCATGACCACATAGAGGGCATCGAAGAGGGCATCCGATATTTTTGCGCGATCCATCAGCTGCGCCATCAGAATGAACAAGGGCACCGCCACCAGCACGAAATTGTTCATGGTGCCCCAGGCATTGTTGATGAAAAACCCCAGGAGACCGTCGACATTGAAACCGTTTTCGATCAAGCCGAAGATCACCGCGGTCCCGGCCAGAGAATACGCCAGGGGAAGCCCGAGGACGATGAGTAAGATAAGCGTGACGAACATTCCAATGGTCAATAATTCAGGACTCATGGCATCCTCATCGGTGATCGGCTTCCGTTTGATTGAAGACCAAAAAGCGTTTGATCAGGTTGGAGAGAACTTGAAGGAAAAGAAAGGTGAACCCCAGCGCCATCAGCAGCTTCACCGGCCAGATCGGCGGTGCCCAGGCCGATGAAAAATTCTCCAGAATCTTGGTGGAAATGATCGCATTGTCCCAGGCCCAGATTCCAAGCAAGGCCACCAGCGGGAGTGTTATGAGAAGTGTCAGGACCATGTACAGTATGTCTTGTACTTTCTGGGGAAATTTGCTGCTGAAAATATCAACCCGCACGTGCCCTTCGAACAATTCGGTGTACCCGTACCCCAAGACGAAATGTACGCCGAATATGAAGGTCGTGAGTTCCAGGCCCCAGATGGTCGGTGCATTGAAAAAATAGCGCCGGACAACTTCGTAGCACATCAACAGCACCAGGACCACCATCAGCAGAGACGCTACTTCTCCCTGCTTCTGAACAATTTTGTCGATTATTTGTGTCAGCCGCTTCATAGCTCCCCTCTTTCTCCCTGTCTGGCACGCGCGTACCCGGCACGAGCCCTCCCATATCAATAGGCTTTAATCTTTTTAGATAAAGGTTTGGCTGTGTTATCGGTAATTAACACATTACGATACAGTCGCCGCCCCCTGGCCTTGGCAAAATCTTTATCTTTAAGCCTATAGTTGGCGGTGATAAAAAGAAATGCCCCTTGGCGCAGTCAAGGCATTTTAAAAAGGGTGGATGGATTTCCGGCCGGATGGGTCCGTGCGGGCCCATCCGGCCGGTTGTCATCATGCTTTCATTTTATCGGAAACTTTTTTCTACTCGTGCAGTTTGCCCTTGACCACCTGATCGAGCGGCCACGGCGTGACACCGGATCTGGCGGCACGCCAATCGGCAAAGTCTTTCTTTAGAGCTTCCTGGGACTCGAGCAACCGCTTGCAGTCCGGACATCTTTCTTTGACTTTTTCAAGATAGGACTGGGTCGTCTTGGCGAAATCGACGATGGCGCTCTCATCCATCATCACGATTTCAGATTTTTCCTCGAAGCGGCGGATGGCCTCGGCGTTGAGGTTGTTGAGCCAACTGTAGCTCCAGAGCTGGGTCTCCTTGGCAGCCGTGTCGAGGATCCATTTCAGATCGTCGGCCAGTGCATCGTAGGACTGCTTGTTGAAAAAAAAGGCGTTTTGGCAGGCAGGCTGATGCACACCCGGCTGGATGATGTATTTCGTGACTTCGTCAAAACCCATCGGCCAGTTGATCGCCGGCGAAGAGAACTCGGCCGCGTCCAGAACGCCGGTCTGCAGCGAGAGGTAGACTTCACCGCCGGGCGTAGCGACACCGGAGGCGCCGAGTTCATTCAGGATGTCGAGGTACCAGCCCCAGGTCCTGACCTTCATGCCCTTGAAATCTTCCATTTTGGATGCTTTTTTGTTCGAATTCAGTCCCATCTCCTGTCCTGCCTGGCCACCGGGCAGGGCGAAAAGATTGTATTGGCCATAGAGGGCCTGCATTTCTTCCAGACCACCCCTTTCATAGAGCCAGATATTGTAGAGTTCGGCATCCAGCCCGTAGGGGACCGAAGCGAAGGCGATAAATGCCTCGTTCTTGCCTTTCCAATACCCCGGCCAGTCGTGACCGGCATCGAAGGAGCCC
>JBAPSB010000252.1:0-2203 GCA_049281435.1 Desulfobacterales bacterium | reverse complement strand
GGGGACACCCTCACGGTTTTCCGGCTGGTGATGGGCGGGCTGTTCATCGGACTTTTCACCCCGACCGAAGCCGCCGCCGGCGGGGCCTTCGGGGTCGTGGCGGTGGCCCTCATCCGGCGTCAGATGTCGTGGCAGGGGTTCGTCAAATCGCTGTACGAGACGCTGCGTACCTCCTGCATGATCATGTTCCTGATCGCCGGGGCGGTGGTCTTCGGGAAGTTTCTGGCCATCAGCCGCATTCCCTTCGACATCGCCAACTGGATCGGCGGCTTCAACCTGCCGCCCTTCCTGGTGTTGTCGGCGGTGGTGGGGGTCTACCTGCTGGGCGGCTGCATCATGGACGCGCTGGCCCTGGTGATGCTGACGATCCCCATTTTCTATCCGGTCATCGTCCACCTGGGCTACGACCCGATCTGGTTCGGCATCATCATTGTGCTCGTCACCCAGATGGGGGTGATCACGCCGCCGGTCGGCATCAACGTGTACGTGGTGTACGGCGTGGCCAAAAGCGTCACCGATGACGGCATTGCCCTGGAGGCCATCTTCAAGGGGATTGTTCCCTTTTTGATCGCGGTGATCGTCGGCACCATCTTGATGGCCGTTTTCCCCCAGATCATCCTGTTTCTGCCACGCTTGATGTACTAAGGCGCACTTTAAAATTACGTCACTTTTCAGACGTCGATTCATCTTGTCCGGCGGCCGGTGCGAATCCTCGGAATGTCCAGATATTCCTGCGTTTTCGTGCCTTGACGGCCGGTCGCCTCAACACCTAAAAACACCAACTTATTTATTCGCGAACCCTTAGTGGAACGGAAATTTCTCCCAGAAAATCCGATCCCCCTTTTGCCAGTCCGGGCCGAAATGTTTTTCGCAGTAAGCACCCAGCCGGTCGAACCAACGCTCCCAGGTGTTCTGCCCTTTTTGTCGGGCCTCCAGGATGTCTTCAAGAAAGGAGGCGATGTTGACCATCTCTTCCTTGGGGACAAAATAAGCGGCGCCCTCGCGGTATGACTTGACGACGCTGTCGGGGCTGAGAGCATGGGCGGTCAGCATGATGGTCGTTATTTTCTTGCGCGCGGCGATCTTGAGCAGATCGTATCCCGCCACTCCCATGATATCCAGAATGGCGACGTCGAAAGAGCGGGTTTCCAGCAGGTCGCGGGCCTCCTCGAAGCTGCCGGCTGTCATGACCTCGCAATCGGACAGCAGGTCTTCGAGCGTGTCGAGCACGTCTTGTTCGTCGTCGACCACCAGTATGCGCTTGCCCTCGATGAGAGGATGATCTGGCATGGCTTTGCTCCTTTGGACTTTCGGGTTGTGGCCGTAAATGGCGCCCGTCATAAATTTTCCTTGCACCGCCCGAAGGCTATTTTGGCAGCCCTTCCAGCACGATTACTCCCACCTGGAACCGCCACGGGGCCTGGCGGTCGACCGGGGAAGCGTAGGCGATGCCGACCCGCGGCCCGCAGACAATATCGGTTAACGGCACATCACGGTAAGTCTCGAACCATAGCCTCTCACCGCGGGTCAGGTCAATACCGCGCAGGGAGAGATCGACCGCCAGGGCCCGGCACAGTTTTCCCGGCCCGTCGGCCAGACCCCGGCGGGTGCTGCCGCGCAAGGCGGTCATTTTATCGATACCTTCAATGGGTATAATGGCGCGCAGCAGCACGGCACCGGCGATTCCCTCGGCGTCGGTAGCGACGTTCAGCATGTGATGCATTCCATATACCAGGTACACATAGGCGGCGCCGGCCGGGCCGAACATGACGGCGTTACGGGGCGTCTGACCCCGAAAGGCGTGGCTGGCGCTGTCGGAGGCCCCCAAATAGGCCTCGGTTTCCGCCACCATTCCGCTCAGGCGCTGCCCCTGGCAGCAGCGCACCAGCCTTTTCCCCAGCAGCTCGCGGGCTACGGTCAGGGTGTCACGATCGAAAAAGGCGCGGTTTAAAATTGCCATCGCGTGCCTTTCAACCGCCGTTCCGGCGGCGGCGAAGCCGACCCTCCCGGTCCGGAGCCCCCCAGCATCGAATTGTCCATCGGGATTTCTGCCGCCGAAGCCGGACGGCATGGATTTTGAGGCACAGTCGGGAGCGTCGTTCGACTCAACCCTTTTGTGCTCACGGGATGTCTCTGCATGGCTTCAGGGGGGGAACGATCGATGTTTTCATGATGGGGTTTGGGCAGGAAAACTGCGGATTGG
>JBAPSB010000251.1:0-13689 GCA_049281435.1 Desulfobacterales bacterium | reverse complement strand
GAGCGAATATGCCGGAAACATCGATTTGCCGAACCTGCACTACACGATGGCAAAGAACATAGAGTTTGGAGAACGGACGGATACGGGCGCCGGGCCAGATGGTGCCTCAGCCGCGAAGGACGAAAGGCAGGTGCCGGCCACCGAAAGACACATCAGCGTGTGGGTCGACGCGGATGTCCCTGAATTGTGTGTCAACGAGACGTACACGCTGAACTTCAAGGTCGGGCAGGCCGTCCGCGGCAGCCTCGTCGGCGGCCCTGAAACCCTGGTCTCCGCCGCAGACATTCCGGAGAATGGCCTCTCCACAAAATGGGTGGTTACTTCCGCTACGGTGGAGCTTTCGGCCATAATACCGGACACGGTTATTTCCGAAACACTCATTGATGGTGCCAGGGTGTGGACGGCCACTTTTACTCTGCACATTCCCAAGGAAGGCGACAGCGCGGTGCCGCGGTTGGCCATCACACCGCGCGCCGCTGACGGGCGCCTGCAGGTCCTTGTCTTTGCGGGCAGCGAGCTGTATCGCCAACTATCGGTGCAGTTGGCCGTGGCTGAACAGCCTTCTTCAAGAGACAACCTTTCAAATCCGGCCGAGACGGCGACCGTCCTGCACGATCTGGTTCACACCCCTGCTGCCCAAGCCAACTTGACGGCACCGCACGAATGGGCGACGCCGCCCGGCCAGACGCTAATTGCGATACTGGGCCAGTTCGCCATCGTTTCGGGCGGCGACGGCTCCCGAAATTTGAGCCCGCAGACAATTCCCTGGACGGCGGTGCAGGCCCAGGTGGCGGGGCCGATCAAGAACGTGCGGAACTCGGCGGAGAACTTCCGGGCTCGGTGGGAGACGTACCTCGACGACATCGATCCGGGGGACCTCGCGCAACGGATCAACGACTGGACGCCCGGGTATAACTGGACCGCTCTGGAGGATTTTGCTGACGTACCGCATCAGGACGCATGGGACGCCGTGAAGGTCAGTACCGAACTACGGGATTTTGCTTTCGACGGCCGCGAGTTGTACCAGTCGTTTTTTCCGACAAGCTCTCCCTTGCGTGCGTGGATCGATTCGCTAACGCCAGGCCATCGCCTCGACATCTCGTGGACGCCCACCGGCAACCCCGGCTGGCTGCCGCACATCCCGTGGGGCCTGATGTATCTGTTCGACCTGCCGGCCGCCGGCGAGCCGCTGGACCCGCTGGGTTTTCTGGGCCTGCGCTTTCGCCTGGGCTACACGGCGCACGAGGTCCAGGCCGGGTCGAAGGCGCTGGGCCGGCTCGCGGAAGCCCATGTCGGGCACTTCCTGTATTGGGGCGACCAGCCGCAGGATGTGACCGCGGTGGAAGCCAAGTGGCAGCGGCAGCAGTGGGCGGGCCTGCAGAACCAGGTTTTTATCCCATCTTCAGCGGCGGCTTCCAATTATAAAACGGAGTTGGTCCGCTGCCTCGACAACCCGGCCCCGCTGCCGATGGCGGTCCTGTACTTCTTCTGTCAATGCGCGGTCGGCGCCGGCAACGATCCCGTGCTGCGCTTCGGCAACAGCGCGCAGATCTCGGAGGTGCTCGGGCGCACGGAACTCGGCACCCGCAAACTGGTCGATCAGCCCTTTGTTTTCGCCAACGCCTGCACCACCTCGACCAGCGACCCGTACATTGCCAACGAGCTGGAGAAGGGCTTTTTCAGCAGGGGCAGCCGGGCGTACCTCGGTACCGAGGCGAAAATCCCGATCCGGTTCGCCAGCCGCTTCGCCCACATTTTCTTCCATTTCTTCTGGCAGAAATTTCCATATTTCGACCATGAGGAATCGCCCAAGCCGATGGCGGCCGGTGAAGCCGTTTCTCAAACGCGGCTGTTCCTCTGGACCCGGTACCGCAACATCGGCGGCCTGTTCTACACCTACGTCAATCAGTACGAACTCTTCATGGCCAGCGCTGCCGACCTGGATCAACTGCGCAACTGAGAGGAGGAAGACCGATGCCAAAAGATTTCATCGAAGAATTCCTGTCCGCTGCCACCGTGCAGCGGCTCGAGATGGCGCGCGACAGCGCCAACGCACAGGTGCTGGCCACCTATTTCGGGCCAGAGGCGTTCAACGAATACCGTAAAATCGCGGCCAAATGGGACAGCGGGCACCTGGGTATCCGGTCGCCGAAAAACCTGATCTTCGTGCCGGGCATCATGGGCAGCCTGCTGCTCAGCAAGACCAAGGGCGGCGTGTGGTGGATCGACGTGCGCACGCGGCAGCACATCAACGACCTGGCCCTGGCTCCCGACGGTTTGGAGGACGCCGATCCGGCCAACCAGATCGCAGCCTTTTCCTCGGACCCCACCTATGAGCCCTTTCTGACTGCCGTCCTGGCGCGCGACGATTTCGGCCACGAGGTCTTTCCCTTCGATTGGCGCAAGCCGCTGCGCCTGAGCGCGGATGCGTTAAGAGAACTGGTCAACAGGCTTTACAGCGAAAATGGAAACCGGCCGGTGCATCTGGTGGCCCACAGCATGGGGGGGCTGGTGGTCCGGGCCGCGCTGATGGCCCACGGCCCGGAACTCTGGCCCCGGATCGGCCGCATCGTCTTCATCGGCACGCCGCATTACGGGTCGCCCGCGATCGCCGGCTATCTGAAAAACCACCTGTGGGGCTTTGAACTCCTGGCCTTGCTCGGGCTGTACCTTAGCCGGGACACATTTCGGTCTCTGTGGGGCGCGCTGAGCATGCTGCCGGCGCCGAGCGGTATTTATCCGGGCACGCGTCCGGACGACCCATCGCCCTGGACCTTTGCCCCTGCCGGGGAGGACTACCAGCACCCGTGTGCCAATTTCGACCTGTATCGCGCGGAAAGCTGGGCGCTCGATTTGACGCCGTCACAGACCTCCGATCTTCAGAATGTCTTGAATCACACCTCCGAGTTCCACCGGCAGATGAACGACGCCCACCAGTCACTGGATCAAACTCTCCGCGACCGCATGCTGGTGATCGCCGGTGTCGGGTACAAGACGCTTTTCCGGCTCGCGTACGAACCGAGGTTCTTCGGGCTGTGGGAGAAAATGGCGAAGATAACGGACCGGATTGCCGCGGACCCGCACCGGGAAGGCGACGGCCGCGTTCCCCTGGCCTCGGCGACTTTATACAGTACCCCCATCCGTTACGTGAAGGGCGTGCACGGCGGACTGCCGAACATTCCTGCGGTTTACGCCGCCGTGTTTCGCTGGCTCAAGGAAGAAGAGGTGGAACTGCCCGCTACCCCCCACGAGGCGCTCAGCGGGCATCTGGCGCCGGGTGAGGCCGAATCGGAAACCCCGCACCTGGACGGCACGGTCAAGGCCAGGCGGTTCAGCGACGATGCCGGCCTGTGGGAGGTCGCCGTACCGGAACCGGACCGTATCGACGAGATGCAGACCAGGCTCGCGGCGGAACAGCTTTCGGAATTTACCCGCGTGCGGTTGCTTTGATCGGATGTCTCGGTGCAGTCGCCTTACCGGTTTGCAGGCGGTTGCTTGATTGTCACGGATTGATTTCGAACCCCTCCAGCCTGGCGGCCGTGATCAGGCGGTCGTCGAAACACATGACCGGCAACCGGCCAACGTTTTCTTCGGTTGCCACCAGCACCGCCGCCAGTTGGAGGGCGTCGGCGGCCCTCAGGGGGTGTACCTGAAGCAGTCTCAGGGCTCTTTCTTTGACTTTACCGAAAGAAACGATCTCAAATGCGCCTTCGAAAAGTCGGCGCGCGCGCTTTTTAGCGGCTTCAAACGTCTCAGGCCCGAGCGAGCCTTCCCGCCGTCGTCGGCAAAGTGCGCTGAAAACCTCTACCGGGGTCATGGTCCATACCAGGATGTTGTTGTCAGCCTGCAAGGCCTCGATGCAATAGTTTGATTCCTTTTCCAATACCAGCAGAGGAATAACCGCGGAGGAATCCCAGAACCTCATCGGCCCTCTTCTCTTTCCTTGCGCAAGGCATCCACTGCGCCCGTATGTTTACCATTTTCTGAAACTAGTTGATCCAGGCGTGCAAATTCTTTGCAGCCTAAATTTTTAGACGGTGCTGCGATCATCCCCAATTCGACCATGCGCTGCAGCCAATTCGGGGCCTTGTTTCCGCTTTGCAATGATTCTACGGCCACGATCCGGGCCAAAGGCGTTTTGCGGTCAACGATCTCTACCACTTCGCCCGCGCGAACCAGGCGCAAATAATGGCTCAACCTGTTCTTCAAATTTGAAATGTTGGCTCTGATCATGTTTTCTCACTGCTGAAATTCACTATCCTTTGCCATATAGGGCATCAAAGCAGAAAAACGGCAATATTAAAGAGGCTATAATAGCCATATATTTATAGCCATGTCAAGAGCCGATCCACTATATTCATTTGAATCCGCTGCGGGGCGGCCTCGTCAAGGACCTGAAGCAACTGCACGGCTATCCGTTTGCCGGCCACAGCGCCGTGCTGGGGATGAGCCAAATCGAACTGGCCGAGAAATTTGGCGTATCGCAGCCCGCTGTCAGTGCGGCGGTGAGGAAAGGGGAGCGGATGGTCAAGAAGAAGGGCTATGAATAGAAGACGACGATTAACTTATAATCTGATATGCGTCCCCAAACGATACAAACGATACCAAACGATACTGTTAACCTCGTAGACACACGAGTGTAAACAAGGTTGGCATATATGTTTCCACTGTATCGGCTTGTAGTTGGCAGTAAACGTTTTCAATTAAGAATTTAACAATAATTTCTAATTGTTATAATCATACCCGCTTTTTCAGCCCACGCCCCCACTCTGGCACTTGAATTGCTTTAGATAATCAGCGAGCAGAACGACATGCAATCCGGTGAGTGCCCGCTCTCTTTATAACGGTTCCTTCTTCCTGACTCTCTTACCAATCAGGAGGAAGAATGGCATTCGAGACTCTTCCGGTTTTTAAAAGTCATCTAAATACGAAGCCGTGAGCCCGGTCGTCTCTAAGGCTCACGGGGGGTTCGGTGTAAATTCCGGGACCCGTTGTCAAAGGCTTTCTTCTGCGGCTTAGGCATCCACGTTTCTTAAAAATGGAGGGAAGAGAAAATGAGACAATTCCAATTGCTTTACGACAACCGGCCACCGAAAGATGGTCTCGATTTGAAGACGCTGGCAGCCATCGCCGACGCACATGCGTTTGAAGTTTGGGGGGGAAAGGCGGCCCGGGGCGAGCCATTTCCCGTCGTTGATGCCACTGACACCGTCTTTGCTTTCGTCTTTCCTTACGCGCTCGGTGCACTCACGTTCCCGGCTGGCGCGTCGCTGGCCACCCTTCAGCCGGATCAAGCAGAGCGATACGGATCGATTTACGTTGCAGCTCGCCGAACGGCGCATCCGGTATTGCGGGTCGTCCACGCTCTGCATCCATTGTTCCTTCGCGGCGAAGAGGCGCAGAGACTTGGACGGGCAATGCTTTCGGCCGATGTCCAACTTAACAGGATATACTGGTTGGGTTTGCACCAGGAGTACTTCGAGGTTTCCGCCGGAGATCAGCGCGTCATGATGGATGCCCGCAGTTTGAAACAGGTGTCGCCGGAGGCCGTATTGCAAGGCAGAGTCTCTTCCGGGCGAGATGAACGCAACAATTACTGGAACCCGGCTGTCTCAGAGGCCTTACCGCCGCAACACGCCGGCGCTGATGAAAAGGCGTTAGAAGACGTCGTAAAAAAGCTGATTGTTCCGGTACCCGCCGCAAATGAAGTGGGTGGTAATCCGCTGACAACGTCGTTTAAACTGGTTCCGCTGGCCGATTGCGTACCCGCGGTCAACTGGACCTGGTGGTGTGTGCCGACCGCTTTTACCATGGCCACCTGTTACTATGACAATTACAACAAGGCTGTTGGGGGTATCACCGGCTACGGTCGACTGGTCGGTTACTGGTTCGATCATCCCAAATCAGGACACAACGTTCCTGATTTCATCGACCAGCTCATCGACCCTAAAACGGGGACCTGGCGGTCCGGTTTTAGCGGCTTCCCAGACTTTATCATGAAGACCTATGGCTATTCTTTTACTACCCACGAAGTGGCCGCCACTGCCGCCAACGATTGGGCGTGGCAGGAGATTATGGCGGAAATCGATTCAGGCCGGCCGTTTGTCTGGGGTGTTCCGGACCACGCCACCTGCGCCTTTGGCTATCGCATCGCCACCAGCGGCAAGTTTGTCGTGCTCCACACCACCTGGGGCGATAGCTCGACAGCTCAGCGGGAAGAATGGCCTTATACCAAGGGCACCGGTTTGACAGCCATCGTTCCGGGTGGCGGTACATCAGGGCAGAATCTGGAGGTATGGTTACCCGATGGCGGCGAGACATTGTCGACCAATATCGCCACGACAATTCGCTGGCACATTTGGGGCAACCAGATCAAGACGGCGGAGGTATTGGTTTCGACTGACGGCGGCAATACCTGGACGGCAATAGCCAAGGCGGCACCCTGTGTTCCCGGATGGAATAATTACGACTGGACCCCGAAAGTGGCGACTGAACGAGCGCGGGTGAGGGTGCGAGGTTTCGATGCAAGTGGCGCATACGTGGCCGGAGACGGGAGCCAGACAAATATCAAGGTACTGCCGGGTCCACGGCCGGTAACGCTGAAGACCTTCCTGGTCAAGGCCCAGACCGATGAAACCGGATCCTTCTCGGCACCGCACGGGCTGGAGCACTACACGCCGGACGGATTCTCTATTCGCGCCATCTCAGTTGCGGTGCAGCATGCGAACGGCAACTGGCATACGCTGGAGTTGAGTCACAACGTCGATAACCGTTTCTGGTGGAACCAGAATATTATCGCTGGCGTGATGGCCTCTCCTAATTTCTTTCTACGGCCAGTTCAGATCGTTATTTTTGCAGAAGCCGTCGTTGGGTAACAGGCCGGTATTGACCGTCGCTGTCGTGAGCCGGTGGGCAACAGATTGATTGCCCACCGGCATAAAATAAAAACTTTAACGCTCTTGATTAGTTAGACATAATGGTTGCCAGTTGACACCGAGCAAGTCGGCAAGCACGGTTCGTGCGACCCGCGAAAATTCATCATGGCCTCCGACGAGCTGTTGAGGGCCCATTCTTGGCCACGATGAATTTCGCTAACCGCGTTCAAGGAATATAAGGGAATATAAGGGACGTATATCAGTTTATAAGTTGATAACTGATCTCCATTCTGTCACACATTTCACATGCCACGCAAAGCACGAATCGATGCCCCCGGCTGCCTGCACCACGTCATCGCAAGGGGCATCGGCCGAAAACTTATATTTCATGATGACGCCAGCATTTGAAGTCAAGGGGCTATGATTTCGAACGACTGGTCACTCGAGTGAGCGCCGCGCTGGGGATAGAACCCTCCGAGGTGGTCACCTGCAGCAAGCGTAAAAATGCGGTCCCGGGCAGAAACCTGGCGTGCTTTTGGGCCTGCAGAGAGCTGGGGATGAGCCAAATCGAACTGGCCGAGAAATTTGGCGTATCACAGCCCGCTGTCAGCGCGGCGGTGAAGAAGGGGGAGCGGATGGTCAGGGAGAAGGGCTATGGAATAAAAGACGACGATTAACTTATAATCTGATATACGTCCCCAAGCGATGCCGTCCCCAAGCGATGACAAAAAAATATTTGACAAGTTAACGAAATACATTTAGGTGTAAAAGGTATTATCTTAGTCTACTTTCGGCTGCTCAATTGAAAGGTGAATGTGGTTACCGTACGAACACCTTCTCTTCTCTGCTCATCCTCAGATCTCGTGTGTTTTATATACTTTTTAGCTCATTAAGGAATCCCCGCCGCAGAGGCGGAAGGCTTATTCAGTTGCGTAGATCCTGAAAATCCGGTTAGCTCTTATCTCCAACAACCTTCTCCAGTTGATCAAACAGAAAGGGCCGAAATGAAGGAGATTTTCACAAAATTCGGTGGTTACATACTGGTCACCGCCGCTGCTTTTATCGCCGGAATATTTTTTGGAATCAACAACGCTGCAAACCAAGATGCCTTTTTTGACTTACGAGCGGGGAACATTCAGTTAACGTTGGGAAAGAACAAGATTACAAAATATGATTTAACGAAAATCAGTAAAGAGGAAGCAAGCGGTTTTGTGTCCAAGATTGAGGACTTGCCATTTGAGAACTATCTGTCCGCTGAACTTCGTGACCTGAGGGACAGTTTCAAGGGTCCTTTTCAACTCAAAGATATTGACCTGGTTGTCAATGTCACAGATGACGACATGATTAAAGAGGAATGGGCACAAGCTTGCAGGGGTAAAATTTTATATCGAAAGATAAGCGTTTTTAAAATAGTCGAACCCGTGAACCTTTCACAGGAAATAAAGGAGATGATCGAGTTCATGGTGTTGGACGAAAAACAAAGGGCCGTCTGCGACAATACGGCAATCGACGGTAACAGTATTATCTGGATCAGCAGTCAAAAAGCTTCCAAATGGCTAAAAAAAGACAAAGAAGAGCTGCCCAAGACACTAAAGGTCAAAGCGAACATTTTATGCAAAATCACTAACTAATAACCATCCGCAGGGTTGCTTTTCCCGGACACGTGCTAACCAGAAACCATAAATGACGTGGTGGGGCCGTTATGAAAAAAATCATTCTTTTAGTGGTAGCTTTCTTGTTGTTTTCGGCTTCAGTATACGCTGATTGCGAGTACAATGGACAGAATTATCCCACTGGCACGATCATCAATGGGAAAACGTGTCAGGCAGATGGAAGCTGGCGGTAAGCGTCCGCGGGCATCTGCTTTATTTTTAGGGATTACCACTTCGACCGCACAATCGGGATATAATATAAGGGACGTATATCAGTTTATAAGTTGACAACTGATCTCCGTTCTGTCACACATTTCACATGCCACGCAAATCACGCATCGATGCCCCAGGCTGCCTGCACCACGTCATCGCAAGGGGCATCGACCGAAAACTTATATTTCATGATGATACCGACCGCAAAAATTTTCTATCCCGCTTCGAGGACATTCTCATCGACACGCGCACCGCTTGTTGTGCCTGGGCGCTCATGCCCAATCATCTCCATCTGCTGCTGCGAACTGGAGCAGCGCCTCTGACGACAGTCATGCAGCGGCTGCTGACCGGCCATGCGGTGACCTATAATCGCCGTCATCGACGGCAGGGGCATTTGTTCCAGAACCGCTACAAATCGATCCTCTGCCAGCAGGATACATACCTTTTGGCGCTGGTTCGCTATATTCATTTGAATCCGCTGCGGGGCGGCCTCGTCAAGGACCTGAAGCAACTGCACGGCTATCCGTTTGTCGGCCACAGCGCCGTGCTGGGGCGGTGCGAGCGGAGCTGGCAAGATACCGCCGGGGTTCTCGGGCTTTTTGGCGGCGGCGTTTCATTGGCAAGGAAACGTTACGTCGACTTTGTGAAAAAGGGGATCGATCAGGGCCGGCGAAAAGATCTGACCGGCGGGGGCCTGGTTCGCAGTTCGGGCGGATGGACGGCGGTGAAGACGCTTCGCCGGAGTGGATTTTATCAGAAGGCGGATGAGCGCATATTAGGAGACGGCGACTTTGTGTCGGCAGTGCTCAAACAGGCAAATGAGCGATTCGAACGACGCCAGCATTTGAAGTCCAGGGGCTATGATTTCGAACGGCTGGTCACTCGAGTGAGCGCCGCGCTGGGGATAGGACCCTCCGAGGTGGTCACCTTCAGCAAGCGTAAAAATGCGGTTGCGGGCAGAAGCCTGGCGTGTTTTTGGGCCTGCAGAGAGTTGGGGATGAGCCAAATCGAACTGGCCGAGAAATTTGGCGTATCACAGCCCGCTGTCAGCTCGGCGGTGAGGAAGGGGGAGCGGATGGTCAGGGAGAAGGGCTATGGAATAGAAGACGACGATTAACTTATAACCTGATATACGTCCCCAAGTGAGCCAAATGAGTCCATATTTTCTCCATGCCAAACCGGTAGTAAAAGTGCCGGGGTGATTGTAATTATCGTCTACACTGATGTGTAAATATAGTTGTCAGTTTGTCCCGCCACCGAATCTCCGCCAAGTGTGCCAAAGAACTCGCTATAATAAATTTTGTAATAAATACAAATTTTTAAAATCGATATCATTGGTGTTTGACCACAACATCGACTCTGGCACTTGAATTGCTTTGAAGTTATGTCAATCAGAACAATTTGCATCCATTGAGGGGCCCACTTCTTCCTCGATTGGCTCCGAATCAACCTGAACACCGTAAAAAAAACCATGATGGCGATTGTTAACGGTCAACTTGGCATTTTAAATGACACGCGGGGGATCGACGCCTCGTTTCCAATTTATCTGATTTGGTCAACAGGGATAACAATTGAGAAGGGAGGACCACACTATGTTTCCGAAAATGATCGATGTAACCAAGATTACCGGGAGTCGAGTCTTTACACAGATGACCGCATGGAGCACGCCCGACGCCGGTCGCATTGTCGAGCATCTTGCCGGCTGTTCGCCGAACGGAGACCTGGTGGTATTTTATTGCCTGCCCGGCCAGGACTGGCGCGCGGTGAACGTGTCGCAGATAACCGGGCAGCAAGTGAGCGGGCCGGCCACCAGTTAAACGGTGCCAAGCGGCAATCAGATTGTCGAGCACCTTGCTGGTTGTTCTCCGAACGGTGACCTTCTGGTATTTTATTGGCTGCCTGGCCAGGACTGGCGCGTGGTGAATGTATCGCAGATAACCGGGCAGCAAGTGAGCGGGCCGGTCACCAACTGGACGGTACCCGACGGCAATCATATCGTTGAGCATCTTGCCGGCCGTTCGCCGAACGGCGATCTATTGGTATTTTTTTGGTTGCCGGCGCAGGATTGGCGCGTTGTCAACGTCACAAATATTACTGGCAAGAAGATTGGCGGACCGGTGTGCAGTTGGATGTCAAAAAATGGCAAACGGATCGTCGAACACGTCGCCGGACCGGGCGGCGGCAGCGAACTCCTGGTCTTTTACTACCAGCCGGGGCAGAGTTGGAAGGTCGTTGACGTGACTGAAATAACCGGTGTTCGGGTCGATGGGGCACCGCGTCCTTGCCAAGTCACCAGAGACGGAGGCATGGATGAGTTGTTGGTTGTGCAAGGCAAGAATGGCTCACTGCACAAGATGTGGTGGCGCAGCGGCCTTGATTGGCAAGCCATCGACCTTACAGAAGCATTAGGAATTACTTTCTCCACGCCGCCTGAAGTTTGGACCACGCCGGATGCAAATAACACCGTCGAGCACATTGCCGCCGCCGATACAAACGGTCACCTGATCGTCGCCTGGTTTGACTCAGAGTGCCGGAAAATCACGGATGACCTGCTCGATGATTTCCTTCCCCTGTCATCGCAACGGGGTCAAAAAAAACGGGTGGTGGTTATTTTGTGGGACCCCAAGCGTCCCAGCGATCCGGCTCCATCGAGAGTCGCGGTGGAGAGCGCGTTCGTCGGAAACTCGAACAGTTTGAAGCAATTCTTCAACGAAAGCAGTTTGGGGCGCTTCAGTTTTGAAGTCGTCGGGTTTCTCCCGCCAAAAGGCTCGGGTAAACCGGACTGGTATCCGGCCCGGAAACCCGCGACTCACTATTGGGGGCCGGCCGACCCCAACGACCAGGATGGAGACGGGTTTACAAGCGGGCATACCGAAAAGTGGGCCGAAGCCGTCTGGACCGCCTCGGCCGATTTCGATTTCGGTGCTTACGATTACAATAAAAATGGCACACTAGATCCCAACGATTTGCTCGTGTGCATGCTGATCCCGCAGAACGGGCCGGCAGGTTTTCAACGAACGCCCGCCGGCCAGCAGTACCCAAGCTTTAAACCCTTGCAATCCATGGGGGTCAATTCGGGGGTGAAGATACCCACAATTTTAGAGATTTATCTGGGAAATCCGCCCCACCTCGGCCTGATGTTTCATGAATTGGCGCACTTGTTCCTGAACGCAGCCGATATGTATCATGGATGGCCGCCCGAATCCGAGTATGTGCCATTCACGGCCGGCCCTTTCTCGCTGATGGCGACGGGTATGCCGGCCAACCTGGACCCTTTTCACCGCTTGAAATACGGTTGGCTGCGTCACCGTGTGGCGCTGCGTTCCGGAAAATATGCCCTGCAGGCGGCCGTGACCCTTGGTGAAGCATTGGTGTTGATGGATACAGGCCATAGCAAAAAGGAGTACTTTCTCATCGAAAACCGATGGAACGCCAAAGATACCTGCGATGCGAAATTACCGGACAAAGGCCTTGCCGTTTGGCATATCATCGAAGACAGCGCGATTTACAATGCTTCGCCAACACCCACCGGCACCAGCGCATCATACTGGAACAGCACCACCAATCAGTGGAGCCGCCGCGGAGTGCGCCTGATCCGGCCGGTGGTGACGCCTCCCAACACGAACAACACTCAGGCGCTGTGGGACGGGAGCGATCCTGCAACCGGCTACGACGTGCTATCGGTTGACCCAAATCCCCAGCACTCTGAACTTCGCTGGGTGGGGCCGACCCCAGCCGGCATTCCCAGTGGGTTTGCGATATGCAACATTTCACCGAGCGGTCCTACGATGACTTTCGATCTGGAGGTTCCCCCCCGCAAAGGACAGATAATCGGCGCTGAAGGACGGGTACAAATGATGCGGGTCCACGTCCATGGAACCGGATACGGTCCTGCGGGGAATTACCTGAACGAAGACTGCATCGTCAGGCTCGACACAAAACCCGGAGCGGCATTCAGCATCGATATCAGTGGAGCTAACGCTCCCGCTGGAAAACGAATGTTTGATCTCATGCGAAGCGTATACGACAAGCAAGTTCCTGTCAGAATTGAATATGAGGCGGCAAACGCCTTAGACGGTAGGGTTATCCGCGTATTTGAAACGAAATGATCGATAGTGTTGGGGTTCAAGCGGCAAGAACAACCATCTAATAAAAGGAGGTCAGATCATGCCAACCCAAATTAAAGGCAAAACCGGAAAGCTCTCTTATCTGCGAGCCCATAACCGCGGATCGGGATGGGGACCACCAAATGACTTTCTGGATTCGGAGGTGATCGTACGCTTTGAAAATGATTCGTCAACGGCCTACGGGATTCAACTCAGAAACGACGAGAACCTTCCCGCTGCCCAAGCGATGTTTGTGTTATTACAAGATGCGTTTAACGCGAATGAACCGGTTACCATAGACTATTACGAAGAGGCCGGAAGAAAAAATCATCGGCTTTTTCGCGTATGGCGACAAAGATAATTTTAAGTAGAGCTGATTGCAGCAACTGCTTTCTGATACAAAAACTGGCAAATCCAGGGCCTCGGAGGAAGCTCTGCGCGTATTGGCTTATCCGCGATCTTTTTTAGGCACTTCTCAGTGTCCAGTTCATAAATGTGGAGTCGTTCGCTGGGCAAGGCCGCATCCCGCCTGGGCGGGACGGCGAGGCGTACTTTATGTACGCCGCTGCCGGAAACCCGCTACGACCGGCCGCCCAGCGGAAAAAAGACCATTTCTGGATGGACAGTGTCCATACGGGGTTTCATAAATTACACTGCTCATTTTGCGATCCAGAAATCTGCAATTTTCCGCAAGTACAAGGAAATCGGCGGCATTGCGCGGAGGCATACTGTTGTTTGCCGTACAAGCTATTCCGCCGATTGACGCCGAAGTTGCGGAAAAGGGCCATTTCTGAACGGAAAATAGTTAGTTCGCCGATATAACCCCCTTGACCGGTCCCGAGG
>JBAPSB010000250.1:0-8875 GCA_049281435.1 Desulfobacterales bacterium | reverse complement strand
CTCTTGGAATTTATCGTGGTCGGAACAACAGACAAAAGACAAAAAGCCGCACCCTTAGCCCAAGAGACCAAACCTGATCTTCTAATTTTCGATTGCAATATGGGAAGCGACGAAATGGCAGGTTTCTCAGATCTGAAAAATCTAAAGAGACAATTGCCGAATCTGAAAATCCTTGCTCTGGACAACCACGAAGCAATTGAAGAATTCGCTGAAAGATATACGAATTCAATCTTTGACGGATATTGGAACAAGTACGACGGGTGTGCTGGGTTTTTCAAGCAGCTGAACTTTCTTTTCCCCTGATTATCCGGACCCCACCTGCAAAAACAATTACACAGCGCAACTGATAAGGATGTTGAGAAGGACTCATTTTTATTTCCATCGTCACCGCTTCATCCCCCAGCAATCTTAACCACGTACCCACTTCCATCCAGAAACCCCTTCAAATATTGATGAACTTGATGGACATTGGGAGGAAGACGCAACCATCCGCAACCTATCCGCGACCAAAATAAAAAAAGAGCCTCATGGCTCTTTATCTAAGTATCTGAATTAATTGGAGGCGGCATCCGGATTCGAACCGGAGAATGGAGGTTTTGCAGACCTCTGCCTTACCACTTGGCTATGCCGCCTAAAAAAATGGAGCGGGAAACGGGATTTGAACCCGCGACTTCGACCTTGGCAAGGTCGCACTCTACCACTGAGTTATTCCCGCTCAATGTGGGGCTATTTTTTAACGGTAAATTGACTCTTTGTCAACCGAAAAAAACTCATATTTCGAGCAGTTTTCGGAACCGGATGAAATAGTCGGCCCCCGACCAGACGGTAAAGACAAGCGCGCCGATCAGGAAAAAATATCCGATCTGGTGTAAGTTGATCCCGAGATACGGATAGTGGAACAGCAACGGAATGATGGCGGCGATCTGGAAGCCGGTCTTGTATTTTCCCAGCCAGGAGGCCGAAAGGTCTTCGCCTTCCCCGGCAATCAGGTTCCGCAATCCGGTCACCGCCAGCTCGCGCCCGATGATGATGCACACCATCCAGGCCGGTATCCAGTCGTGGGAGGTGATCATGATAAAGGCCGAGGAGACCAGCAGCTTGTCCGCCACGGGATCCATCACCTTGCCCAGCGTCGTTTCCAGGCCCCGCCGCCGGGCCAGATAGCCGTCCAGATAGTCGGTGATGGCGGCGGCGCTGAACAAGAGTGCCGCCAGGGCGGTGAAAATCCGGTTGGGGTAGATCATCAACATCACGATGATCGGCACGGCGATGACCCGAAAGAGCGTCAGGGTGTTGGGATGACTCAAAAACCCCTTGATTCTCTCATCTGTTTTCATGGCGACAGCCCCGACGGTAGCATCCACTTTACTTCTTGGCCTTTTTCCAGTCATCCAGAAAGGCTTTCAATCCCTTGTCGGTCAGCGGATGCGCGGCAAGCTTGCTGAGCACGTTGAAGGGAATGGTGGCGATGTCGGCCCCGATCAGGGCCGCTTCGAGCACGTGCAGGGGATGCCGGACGCTGGCGACAATGATTTCTGTTCCAAAATCGTAATTGGTGTAGATGTCGGTGATCTGTTCCACGAGGAGCAGACCGTCGTGTGCAATGTCATCCAGGCGTCCCACGAAAGGGCTCACATAGGCTGCGCCCGCTTTGGCGGCCATCAGGGCCTGAATCGGGGAAAACACCAGGGTCACATTGGTTCGAACGCCGTCTTCGGTCAGTTTCCTGACCGCCTTGAGGCCGTCCACGGTCATCGGAATCTTGACCACGATATTCGGGTGAATCTTCACCAGCTTGCGGGCTTCGGTCAGCATGCCCTTGGTGTCGGTACTGATCACCTCGGCGCTCACGGGCCCGTCAACCAGCTCGCAGATCTCTTTGATCAATCCCTCGAACTCACGCCCTTCTTTGGCAACCAGCGAGGGGTTGGTGGTGACGCCGTCGACCATTCCCATGCTGGCGGCTTCTTTGATTTCTTTTATGTTGGCCGTATCGATAAAAAACTTCATGACCTCCCATCCTTTCCGTGTCCGTTGGGTTCACTATCGCCGTGTCCGAGATTTTCGAGGAACCTGTCACGGCACTCGGTGCTGCAAAAATAAAGGTCCCGGCCGTCAATTCTGGCCTGCACGGCTTTTCGTTTCGGAAAATACACCTCGCACTGCGGGTCTTTCACCATGACATCGTCGATGGCGCCGGCATCCCGGTGATCGACCGTCCTGCCGAACAGGGGGGAGTGCCCCAGCATCCACCGGGTGAAGACCCGGTAGAGCAGATAGACCAGGGCGCCAATGATCAGCAGTCGCAGCATATCGGCTCCACGCTTTGAGCGTCGTCCTTGAGTTGATTCAGCAACAAGCGGACGTCTTGTTTAAGCACCGGATGAACGATGGCGGGATCTATATCACAGATCGGTTGCAAGACAAAGCGTCTTTTGTGCAGGCGCGGGTGGGGTATTTGCAGCTCCGGGGTCTCGATGACGGCCGCATCGAAAAAGATGATGTCCAGATCGATGATGCGCGGCCCGAAGCGCACCGGATCGCCGCGGCGGCCGGCCCGGCGTTGTATCTCCTGGAGCGCCTCCAGCAGCTGGGCGGCCTCCAGGCGCGTGGTGATTTTCACAACCGCATTCACGAACCAGTCCTGATCCAGATAGTCCACCGGAGCGGTTTTATAAAAGCGGGAGCAGGCGCTGACCCGCGTCTGCCCGACCGATCGCAAGGACTCGATGGCCTGCCGGCAGTTGTCGAGTTTGTCGCCCAGGTTGGATCCGATGGAGATGATGGCCGTGTGGCGGCCGTCTGGCCTGGTATCAGTTTGCGCGCTCATCGGCAACCGACAGTGCCGCCGCCCCTGTCCCCGCGCTGCCGAGCGGAGAGCGGGCCTGGGCTGCGGCAGGAAATAACGGTGAAAGAAGGCACCGGATAAAGGGTCGTTCACAAGGCCCGTTGGCCTTGACCTGTCCGGTGCGGCGGCAGGTGGCACAAGAAACGGGCTCGTGAGCCGCCAGGCAAGCCACAGGTACGGGTATTTTTCTGCCGCCCGGGCGCATCACGCCCAGGCTTCGGGCCACATCTCGCCGCTGTAAATGATGCGGGCATCGCCTTCGAGAAAGACATCCCGGAAGCCCTCGCTGCGCCGGCTGAAATGGATCGTCAGCAGGGTGCCGGCGCGCGTCTTGACGCGGATCGGCGAAACGGTGCCGTGCCGGGCGGCCGTTACCAGGGCCGCTGCGATCGAACCGGTTCCGCAGGCCAGGGTTTCGTTTTCCACACCGCGTTCGTAGGTCCGGACGGCGATGGTGTCACCCGCCGGCGGGCTGATGAAATTGACGTTGGTGCCGGCCGGTGCAAAGGCTTGGTGATAGCGGATTTCCCGTCCCAAGCCGAGGACATCGGCGGCCTCGATGTCCGGAACCTCGAGCACGACATGCGGCACCCCGGTATTGACAGCGGCCACCGTGCGCTGGCCGCCGGCCAGATCGAGCACCACCTCCGCCGTCACGGCGGACGGATCGGTCATTTTGACCTTGACGCCGTCGCCCACGATCGCAGCGGAAACGATCCCCACATCGGTCTCGAAGCTCAGCTCCGGGCCGGCGATCCCGTTGACGAAGGCATAGCGGGCGGCGCAGCGGGCACCGTTGCCGCACATCTCGGCCCGGCTGGCATCCGAATTGTAAAAGTGCCACTTGAAGTCCGCCCGCGTGGAGGCATCGATCAGAATCAGACCGTCGGCGCCCGCCGAAAGCTTGCGGCGGCAGACGTTGACGATAAAGCGGCTCAGGTGCGCGTCCGCGACGAGCCGGTTGCGGTTGTCGATGATGATGAAATCGTTGCCGCTGCCACTCATTTTAAAAAATGGGATGCGGTCTTTGGCCACTGCCTGCGTCTTCACGTGTCGGTTTTCCTTTTCATTGCCCGGGGCATCCCCGGCGCTTGACGGGCGCCATTTGGACGGCCGCGGGCGTCAGTCGGCAAAGAACGACGGGAGCCTTTCGCCTTCCACCAGGTCCGCGTAGCCCTGCCGCGCCCGGACGACCTCGAACCGGCCTTCGCTGACCATCACTTCGGCCACCCGGGGTCGGGAGCAGTAATTGGAAGACATGCTGAAGCCATAAGCCCCCGCGCCCATGACCGCCAGCAGCTCACCGTTGGCGACTTCGGCCATTTCGCGGTCACGGGCCAGGAAATCGCCCGTTTCGCAGATCGGGCCGACAACATCGGCCGTCACTTTCAGATCGGTGGTGAACACCACGGGCTGAATGGCGTGAAACGCCTGGTAGAGCGTCGGGCGCAGCAGATCGTTCATCCCGGCATCGACGATGACAAAATTCTTCTCGCCGCCGAATTTACGGTAAAGCGCGCGGGTGACGAGAATGCCGGCGTTGCCCACAATCACCCGTCCGGGCTCGAGGATCAGCGTCACCGGAAGGTCCTTGAGCGCGGTGACGATCGCCCGGGCGTATTCAGCGGGGGCCGGCGGCATTTCCCTGTCGTAGGTGATACCCAAGCCGCCGCCCATGTCCAGGTAGCGGATGTCGATGCCCAGAAATTTCAGTTCCCGCATCAGGGTTTTGAGACTTGCGAGGGCATCGGCAAACGGTTTTATTTCGGTGATCTGCGAGCCGATGTGGCAGTCGATGCCGACGATGGCGACGTTCTTCAGGCTGCGGGCGGCCTTGTAGGCTTCCAGGGCCGTTGCGACGTCGATGCCGAACTTGTTCTTCTTCAGGCCGGTCGAGATGTAGGGATGGGTCTTGGGATCCACGTCCGGATTGACGCGGATCGCGATCGGCGCTTTCCGGCCCAGTTCTCCCGCCCGGCTGTTGATCAGCTCCAGCTCGTCGAGCGATTCGATGTTGAACATCAAAATGCCGCTCTCAAGGGCATAATCGATCTCGTCCGACTTCTTGCCGACCCCCGAGTAAACGATCTTGCCCGGGGCGATCCCGGCCTCGAGTCCTCGGAAGAGTTCGCCGCCGGAGACGATGTCGAGCCCGCTGCCCAGGCGGCGCAACAGGGTTAAAATCGCCAGGGTGGCATTCGCCTTGGCGGAAAAGCATACCACCCGCTCGGTGTCCGCAAAGGCGCCGTCGAAGGCTCTGAAATGACGTTCCAGGGTGGCACGGCTGTACAGGTAAAAGGGCGTGCCGACCGCGGCGGCGATTTCCCTGACGGCGACATCCTCGCAAAAAAGTTCGTCGCTGCGATACTGAAAGTGATGCATGAGAGATCCGTTTGGTCCCGCCTCAGGCGGGATTAACCCGTGGGCCGGTTGGTTCCGCCCCGGCGGGAATGGTCGGTTTAGCCAGTCACCTGCTTTGGGCTGTGTGGATGTTGGCCCGTTTAACCGCTTGACGGTGCGCGGGCTGCACTATTCAATAATTGAAGTTGACGACATTCGAATCGGCCCCCAATCCCCCGTCACGCGCGTAGCAGGCGACCTTGAAGGTGTAGATGAACCCCGGCGTCAAAACGCCCATGTAGCTCATTTCGCGGCTGGAAACGCCGCCCGGCTCGCCGGGTTGAACCCTGAGGTCCGCCACGCGGGTAAAAGGCTCCGAGCAGTCCGGGCAGCTGCCGGTGACCAGCGGCTGCCGGGCCTGATAAACGAAACAGCCGACCGGGGCGGCCGCTTTACCGCCGGGGTATACGAGCACCGACCAGGTCAAGGTGACACTCTCCCCGTCGATGGTATATCCCAGGTCCGTCACGGCCGGCGGCCTGAAGCGCGGCGGCGGCACCGGCGGGCCTTTTTTACCGCAGGCCGCCTGAATTCCGGCCAGAAGCACCAGCAGGAGAACTACGCGAAGCCCTGAACGCCAATTGTCTCTCATTCCCACCGGTTACCCCAAGATCGATTTGCCGCTTGACCGCCCGCGCCGGTCCGGGTCGCGTAAAAGGCCGCGACTCACTTCCCAAAGACGCATCGTCTAATCGCTGCCGCCGGTGGTCTTCCCGAATCGGTGGTCGATGTCATTTTGCTTCGAGGGCGGCCCTGGCCGCGGCGATGGCCGCCCGCACGTTTTGGGTGGCGGTGCCGCCGGCCGAACGGCGCCGATCGATCATCGCCTCGGTCGTCAATATCTCGAAGACATCCTCCTGGATCAGGTTCGAGAAGGTCTTGAGTTCGTCCAGCGTGAGCTGCTCCAGTTCCTTGTGATGGGCCAGCGCATAGCCGACCGCCTGCCCCACGCAATGATGCGCGTTGCGAAAGGCCATACCTTTGCCGACCAGGTAATCGGCGAAGTCGGTGGCGTTCAGAAAACCGGTCCGGGTGGCGGCGCGCATGGCCTGGCGGTTGACCTTGATGTTAGGCAGCATCATGGCATAGATCTCGATGCACGCCTGAAGCGTGTCGACGCTGTCGAAAAGAAGCTCCTTGTCCTCCTGCAGGTCGCGGTTGTAGGCCAGCGGCAAACCCTTCATGACGGTCAAAAGGGCCATCAGATTGCCGAAAACACGGCCGGACTTGCCGCGCACGAGTTCCGCCACGTCGGGGTTTTTCTTCTGGGGCATGATGCTGCTGCCGGTGGCGAAAGCATCCGGCAGTTCGATGAAGCCGAATTCCGCCGAGGACCACAGGATCATTTCTTCCGAGAGGCGGCTCAGGTGAACCATGCAGATGCTGGCGGCCGCGAGGAACTCGAGGCTGAAATCGCGGTCCGCAACGGCATCGATGCTGTTGGCCGAGATGGCGGGAAAGTCGAGCAGCTCGGCCGTGAACCCGCGATCGATCGGATAGGTGGTTCCGGCCAACGCCGCCGTGCCAAGGGGCATGACCTCGGTGCGCTTCAACCCGTCGCGCAGCCGGTTGGCATCGCGCGTGAACATCTCGTAGTAGGCCATCAGATGATGGGCGAACAGCACCGGCTGGGCCCGCTGCAGGTGGGTATAGCCCGGCATGACGACATCCAGGTGCTCGTCGGCCATCTCGACCAGCACCTTCCTTAAGTCCATCAGCAAATCGACGGTTCTAACGGTTTCGACCCGTAAAAACATGCGCACGTCCAGCGCCACCTGATCGTTGCGGCTCCGGGCCGTGTGGAGCTTCAAGGCGACCTTGCCCACCTCCTCCACCAGCCGGGTTTCGATGTGCATGTGAATGTCTTCCAAGCCGGCATCGAACTCGAAAGCGCCCCGATCCAATTCGCGTTTTATCCGGCCCAGGCCTTCGATGAGAGCGTCGGCCTCGTCCTGCGAAATGATGCCGGTGCGAGCCAGCATGCGGCAGTGCGCGATGCTGCCCTCGATGTCGTAGGGATACAGCCGCTGGTCGACGTCGATGGACGCCGTAAACATCTCCACGCGCCGGTCGGTTTTTTCGCCGAATCGGCCGCCCCAGGTTTTATTCGCCATTGACTCCCCTATTCCCACGGCATTTTTATAAAGTAAAGCTTCAGGAAATTTTTGCGTTCGACACCATACTAAGAATCCGCAGGCGCAGCGCATTGAGCCGGATGAACCCCTCGGCGTCTTTCTGGCTGTAGACCGAATCGTCTTCGAAGGTCGCAAAATCCATCCGGTAGAGCGACGCATCGGATTTGCGGCCCAGGACCCGGCAGTTGCCTTTATACAGCTCGAGGCGCACGACACCGCTGACATTTTTCTGGGTTTCATCGATCAGTTTCTGCAATACCGATCTTTCGGGCGAAAACCAGAAGCCGTTGTAAATCAATTCGGCGTACTTCGGAACGAGCCCGTCGCGCAGGTGCATCACCTCACGATCGAGCGTGAGCGATTCCATCGCCATGTGGGCGGCGCGCAAAACGGTGCCGCCCGGCGTCTCGTAGACACCCCGGGACTTCATGCCGACGAAGCGGTTTTCCACGATGTCGACCCGCCCGACCCCGTTGCGGCCGGCCAGGCGGTTGAGTTCGGACAGCAGGGCCGCCGGCGTCAGGCTGCGGCCGTTGACGGCCACCGGGTCTCCGGCCTGAAAGCTCACCTCGATGACCTCGGGCGTATCGGGGGCCTCACGCGGCGAAACCGTGAGCGTGTAAATGTCCTCCGGGGCCGCCGCCCACGGATCTTCCAGGACGCCGCCCTCGTAGCTGATGTGAAGCAGGTTCGAGTCCGTACTGTAAGGTTTCTCATGCGTGGTGGGCACCTTGATGCCGTGCTTGCGGGCAAAGGCCATCAGGGCCGTGCGGGAAGTGAGGTCCCATTGGCGCCAGGGCGCGATGATTTTGATCTGCGGCTCGTAGGCCAGATAGGCCAGTTCGAAGCGCACCTGATCGTTGCCCTTGCCGGTCGCCCCGTGGCTGACCGCATCCGCCGCTTCGAGCCGGGCGATTTCGACCTGCCGCCGGGCGATCAGGGGCCGGGCCAGGGATGTTCCCAGCAGGTACTGGCCCTCGTAGATGGCATTGGCGCGGAAGGCCGGAAAGACATAGTCCCGGACGAAGTCTTCCTTCAGGTCCTCGATGTAAATCTTGGAGGCGCCGGTCTTGCGGGCGTTTTCCCTGATCTGATCGAAATCATCCTCCTGCCCGATGTCGGCCGAGAAAGTGATCACCTCGCACCCGTAGGTCTCGATCAGCCATTTCAGAATCACGGAGGTATCCAGACCGCCGGAGTAGGCCAGTACCACTTTTTTGATGTTGTCCGTCAACCCGCTTCTCCTCTCCACAGTGCCGGCTTTAGGGGCCGCCAGACTGCGTGAAATCGTTTTTGTCAGTTATAGACTTCAAGATAAATATTTTGGCTGTGTTATCGGTCGTCGGCGTATTACAATACAGCCTTCTCCCTCGTATATTGAAAGTCACGTTGGGTGGAGATCATCTCCTCCCTCACACTCAAGCCAATGAAAAACTTTCTTTTATCGGTAAAACCTTTAATCTTGTCAGGTGAGAAGGGACCTCCCTTGGGC
>JBAPSB010000249.1:0-7917 GCA_049281435.1 Desulfobacterales bacterium | reverse complement strand
CTCACACCTGGCGTAACAGGCTGGGCTCAGATAAACGGCCGGGATGACTTGCCGATTCCTGTCAAAGTCGCTTTCGATGAGTATTATCTGCGCCATAGATCCTTTGCGTTTGATCTCAAAATACTGTTTAAAACCATTTTCAATTATTTCCTTTGCAAGGGGATTGGACATATTAAACTGAAGTTCCCAGTTTTGAATGGTCTTATGTCCTATTAACTTTTTGTTGTTATTATAAATAAACGATTTTCGGTCTATTTATACGTGCCCATGTAAATATGCATTTTTATGTTGACTAAGCCCAATTTGGCATGCTATCAGAGTGTTCATGTATGTCGAACGTGTCCCTAATCGCAATTCGCCCCCTGCCTTGCTCCTGCGCGAGTCCTACAGGGAATTCGGGAAAGTCAAAAAACGCACTCTGGCCAATCTCTCCAAGCTGCCGGAAGCTACTATTGAGCAAATCCGTATGCTGCTTCGCGGCGGACAGGTTATCGAAAACGCGCACGAGCATTTCCAAATTGTGCGCAGTCTTCCCCATGGCCATGTGGTCGCCGTTTTGGGCAGCGTCTTGAAGCTGGGTTTGGATCAGATTATCGATACCGATAAAAGCCGGCAGCTTGCACCGGTGCTGGCCATGATTGTCTCGCGCATCATCGCACCGGCTTCCAAGCTGGCAACTGCAAGAGGTATCGACTCGGCTACGGCCCATACCAGTCTGGGCGAACAACTCGAGCTTAAGGATACAAGCGAAGATGAGCTCTATGAAGCCATGGACTGGTTGTTTGAACGTCAGCAAGACATTGAAGATGCTCTGGCCAAAAGACATCTTCAAGATGGCACCCTGGTTCTCTATGATGTCACCTCGACGTATTTTGAAGGCCGCTGCTGTCCTCTGGCCCGGCTTGGCCACAGTCGCGACGGGAAAAAAGACAAGCTGCAGATTGTCATTGGACTCTTGTGCGCCGCAGATGGCTGTCCGGTGGCCATAGAGGTGTTTGAAGGAAACACGGCCGATCCGAAAACGGTGAAAAGCCAGTTGGACAAGCTGCGGCAACGCTTCGGCATCCAGCGGATTGTGCTGGTCGGAGACCGGGGGATGATCACCGCTGCCCGCATCCGCCAGGATCTGCTTGCCGCCGAAGGTGTTGACTGGATAACGGCACTGCGGGCTCCTCAGATTGCGCAGCTTGTTGAAAGTGGAGAAATTCAGTTGTCGCTTTTTGATACGCGCGACATGGCAGAGATCAGCCATCCCGATTATCCGGGGGAAAGACTTATCGTCTGTCGCAATCCTTATTTGGCCTACCAGCGCACGGTCAAAAGACAAGAACTGCTGAAGGCAACCGAAAAGCACCTGGATAAGATCGTTGCGGCCACTTTGCGCGAGCGCAGGCCGCTCAAGGGCGCCGATAAAATCGGCATCCGGGTGGGCAAGGTGCTGGGCAAGTTCAAAATGGCCAAACACTTTCTCATCCAAATCGAGCCCGATGAATTTTCTTACCAAAGAAACGAAGAGGGCATTGCCAGTGAAGCTGCTCTTGACGGCATCTATGTCATCCGCACAAGCGTCGGCAAAAAGATTATGAATTCCGAGCAGGCCGTCCAAGCCTACAAAAGCCTTAGCAACGTGGAGCGGGCCTTTCGCAGCATCAAGTCCGTTGATCTGAAGGTCAGGCCCATCTATCACCGGCTCGCGCACCGGGTCAAGACGCATGTGTTTCTGTGCATGCTGGCCTATTATGTCGAGTGGCATATGCGCCGGGTGCTGGCCCCGATGCTCTTCGATGACCACGACAAGGACGCAGCCCGAATGCAACGGGAAAGTGTCGTGGCACCGGCAAAGCGTTCTGCGGCGGCCGAAGCCAAAGCTTGCAGCAAAGTATGTGAAGACAAAACACCGGTGCACAGTTTTCACACCTTGCTCTCCGATCTTGCCACCATTGTCAAGAACACGGTTAAAATGAAAAATGGGACTACCAGTGAAAGCTTTGAAAAGATCACGCAGCCGACCGCCCTGCAACAGCGTGCGCTTGAACTTCTCGGCGTAAAACTGGCTGTTTGTGGCCAGTAGCGCACCTGCTGGATTGATGACTTTTATAGTCATATTAGAAGGTTGCTTTTTCATAATGGCGGAACTTCAGTCTAAAACCGGGCAAACCGATTAAACCGGCGTAACGGGCTAAACCGGCTCAACGGGCTCAACCGTTTCAATCGCATACAACGCCGCGCCGATGGCGCCGGTCAACTGTGGGTGTTCCGGAACCAGAATTTCGCGGCCCAGGATCTCGGCGGCCATTTTAACCAGGTAGGGGTTGTGCTCGACCACCCCGCCGGTCATCACCACGTGTTCGGTCAAGGCATCCATTTCGAGCACCCGCTTGATCACCGAATAAAAGACCCCCTTGACGATGTCGGTCACCAACTTGCCGCGCCGGATGTTTTCGAGCACTTCGGTGGCGGAGAAAACCGTGCAGAAGCTGCCGAGCTTGACCATGTTTTCGGACCGGCGGGCCAGGGCGTCCATATCTTCCAGGGGGATATCGAGCCGGGCCGACATTTCCTCCAGGAAGGCGCCGGTTCCGGCGGCGCATTTGCGGTTCATCTTGAATCCGGTTCGGCGGCCCTTTCCATCGAGCTTGATGACCTTGTTGTCCTGGCCGCCGATGTCGATGATGGTGATGGCTTGCGGAAAATACCGGTAGCCACCCTTGGCGTGGCAGCCGATTTCGGTCCGGGAGTCGTCGGCAAAGGATACGGTTTTACGGCCATAGCCGGTCGACATGGCCCGCTGAATTGCTTCGCGCGGCGCGCCGGCCATTTCGAGCGCGGCATTCAGGCAGGCGGCCGCCGTGGCCGGAAAGTCGGTTCCGGATTTCTTGACGGCGAATCCCACCAGGTTTCCGTCCGGATCGAGGACGGCGACTTTCGTGCGCGAAGATCCCACGTCCGCCCCCACGAAAAGGCGGCGCGCCGGGTGGTGATCGGGTGCTGTCAAAATTTCGATTCCAGTCCCTTTACCAGTGCCAGCAGGGTCGTGTTGAAAGGGGTTTCAACGCCGGCCTGACGGCCGTAATCGACGAACTTGCCGTTGATGAAATCGACTTCGGTCCGGCGCCCGGCCTCGATGTCCATGAGCATCGAGGGCTTGTGCGCACCGGCCTTGCCCATGTAGTCGATGGCGTTGGGATAGAAATTCCAGCCCAGCTCGATTTCGTTGGCCCGGGCGACCTTCACGCACTCTTTCACCAACGCATCGACGATCGGAAAGACGATCGGATCGTTCATTGCCTGGACCATGGTCAGGCCCGTCACGGCGCACACCGGGTTCATGCAGGCGTTCAGGATGGCCTTGCGCCAGACCATCGAGATAATCTGGCCGGTGTGGGCGGTGGAAAGGCCGCAGTCCGAGAGCGCCCCGGCAATGCCACGGGCCACCGGTGCGGACTGCGCATCGAGTTCCTGCAGGTAGTGCGGCGGATGGTGAAATGGCATGCGCACATGACCCGGCGCCATCAGCCCGCAACCGTAGTTGACCACGGCCCGCATGACCGATTTCTCTCCGAGAATATCGGCGAAGACCCGCTCGGTGTCGATGCCGTTCTGCCAGCTGACCACGTACAGGCCCTCGCGATGAAACCCCTCGATGGCCGAGGCGATCAGCGCGTTGGCGTTGGCCTTGACGGTGATGAAGATCACATCCGGTGGATCCGCCCCCAGGTCGTCGATGCTGGTGGTCACCCGGGACACGGATTGCTGCAGGTTCTCGGCGCCCTCGATGACGATGCCCGGCTTCAAGGCCGGTTCGATCAACTCGGGGACAACATCGCACAGGGTGACATTATGCCCCTTGCGGGCCAGAAAAGCCGCCACGATGCATCCAACGGGACCGGCACCCACCACGGCGAACTTCTGCGGGCGAAAATCGGCCTTTTCATTCATGAGTTCCTCCATTTCGGTTGGGCCGTTGAGCCGGTTGAGCCGGTATCCAGTTAAAAGCGAATTTCTGCACAGCCGGATTCAACAACATAATGGGACTGGTGGGTTGAGTCCCTCTTTATTGGGTTTCAACGGCCTGACAGGCTCAACGGGCCAACGGGCTAACCGGCTCAACTGGCCCTACCGGAGCTGTTTGGGCCTCTCATCGACCACGCGCAGGGCCTTGCCTTCGCTGCGGGCGAGGGCTTTCGGTTCGACGAGTTCGACTTCGACGCCGATGCCCATGTTGCCTTTAATGTGGGCACCGATCTTGCCCTCGACTTCGAAGCGCTTTTCGCGGCCGATTTCGTAGATTTCCTTTTTCCCCTCGACCTGGATCACCAGCTGGTCCAGGTAGCCCTTCTTGCGGACAAGCAGCCGGTACTGGGGTTCGACCTCTTCGATGTCGAGCAGCAGGGCCTCGATCTGGGAGGGAAAGACGTTCACGCCGCTGATGATCAGCATGTCGTCGGTGCGTCCGAAAACCTTGTCCATCTTGATGAAGGTCCTGCCGCAGGCGCACTTTTCACGGCGCAGCCGCGTAATGTCCTTGGTGCGATAGCGGATCATCGGCATCGCGCGGCGCTGCAGGGCGGTGAAGATCAGCTCGCCCCGCTCGCCCGGCGGTACCGGTTCGAACGTCTGCGGATCGACGATTTCGGCCAGGAAATGGTCTTCGTTGATGTGCAGC
The DNA here is from genome assembly GCA_049281435.1 of Desulfobacterales bacterium. Lineage (GTDB taxonomy): Bacteria > Desulfobacterota > Desulfobacteria > Desulfobacterales > SG8-13 > JARFQH01. The sequence continues at coordinate 3,251 of JBAPSB010000249.1, read as the reverse complement.
CCATCCTGGGCCTCGCAGTCGAACGCCACCCCCGGACCCCCCAGCTCCGTCAGCCCGTAGGCCTCATGGGCCTTGATGCCCATGCGCTCTTCAATTTCATCGCGCATCTGCGTCGTCCAGGGTTCGGCGCCGAAGACCCCGGCCCGCAGAACCAGCGACCGGATGTCGACCTTGAGTTCCCTGGCCCGCTCGGCAATGGTCAGGGCATAGGACGGCGTGCAGCACAGCACCGTCGTCTTGAAGTCTTTCATGATCGTGATCTGCCGTTCGGTCAGCCCGGAGCTGGTCGGCACGACCGTGCAGCCGATCGACGAGGCCCCCTGGTGAAAGCCGAGGCCTCCGGTAAAAAGCCCGTACCCGTAGGCATTCTGAAGCATGTCTTCCTTGCGGACGCCGGCGGCCCAGAGGTTTCGGGCCATGCACTCGCTCCACTGTGCAAGGTCATCGGCCGTGTAGGGGCCGGTGATCGGCTTGCCGGTCGTGCCCGAGGAGGCGTGTACCCGCACCACGTCTTTGAGGGGAACGGCGCACAGGTCGAAGGGGTAGTTGTCGCGCAGGTCGGTTTTCTGGGTCATGGGCAGTTTGGCGACATCTTCGAGGCTGGTGATGCTCTCGGCCGTGATGCCCGTTTCGGCGAATTTTTTCCGATAAAAGGGGATTCGTTCGGCCACCCACCCGACAGTCTCCTTCAGCTTTTCCAGCTGAAATTTCTGAAGTTCTTCCACCGGCAGGCATTCAAAAGCATCGTTCCAGGGCATTGGCGCTCCTCCTTGTTGGTTGACGGCGGCCGGGGCGGGTGTGCGCAGCGGCAGCCCAAAACGTGAATAGTGAATGGAGACCGGTTCTATCGATCCGGTTTCGCGGCTCCGGCACCTTTCTTCCGGGGTGCTTTCAACTAAATCGCCGGCTCAAGCCGCCTGTGTGGCTGCGGTGTAGCCGAGTTCGAAGGCCTTCAGGTTGCCGGCCAGAAAAGCCGGCTTGGTCTTGCGCTGCATGGCTTCCTTGACCTGGTCGGTCTCGAGCGGCAGGACGCCGGTCTGAATCAGCGCCCCCAGCAAGACCATGTTGACGGCCAGCGGGTTGTCGGCCTCCTCAGCCAGCTTGGCCGCATTGAAGGCGATCAGTTTGGCCGTCTTGGCCCGGATCAGGTCCTGCAGGTGTTTCAGGTCGGGATAAACACCCTTGCCGATGTTGACGGTAAAGGGCATCAGGGGGGCCAGGTTGGTGATGACCACGGTACCGGTGTTGCACTTGTTGAGGGCCCGCAGGGTTTCGGCCGGCTCGAAGCCGACCAGAATATCGGCCTCGCCGTCGGCGATGATCGTGCTGCGGGCGTTGCCGAAAATCAGGGCCGATTCGACCACCCCGCCCCTTTGGGCCATGCCGTGAATTTCACTCATCTGCAGCGGAATGCCGGCCATCAAGGCCGCTTCGCCCAGCACGCTCGAGGCCAGCAGGTTGCCCTGGCCGCCGACCGCGACGATGATCAGTCGTGTTGTCTTCATATAAATTTTCCTTCGAAAAAATCATAAAATTTCAAAGCAAGCCCTAGGCCGTTTTTTTCTCCTTGAGCGGCAATATGGCGTTTTCGGGGCAGATCTGGGCGCAGACGGCGCAGCCCGTGCAGAGGTTCGCATCGATTTTGATGCGTTCGTTCCAGACGTAGAAGGCCGGGCAGGCGAGATTGTCCATGCAGTCGCGGTGATTGCGGCACTTGTCGGTCACCTCGAAGGGTTTGCGCCCGGCCAGTTTGAGGTTCTTGGCATACAGGGCGCAGGTCTCCTGGGAGATGATGACCGAAACGCCCTTGAAGTCGATGGCCGTGCGGATGGCCTCGATGCTCTTTTTGACCTTGTAGGGTTTGACGATCGTCACGTGCGGAACGCCGATGGCGCGCACGACCGCTTCGATCGACACCCGCCCGAAGCCGTCCATGCGGAGCTGCTGCATGTCGACGCCCGGATGCGGCTGGTGGCCGGTCATGGCCGTGGTGCCGTTGTCCAGAATGACCAGGGTGAAGTTGTGGTTGTTGAACACGGCGTTGATCAGGCCGGGAATGCCCGAATGGAAAAAAGTGGAATCGCCGATAAAGGCGATCACCTTCTTGTCGGTGACCTTGGAAAACCCGCCGGCGGTGCCCACCGAGGAGCCCATGCAGATCAGAAAGTCGGCGGAGGACAGCGGCGGCAACAGCCCGAGCGTGTAGCAGCCGATGTCGGTCGGGTAGATGGTCTCCAGGCCCTCGGCCGCCTTGCGGACCTCGTAGAACGTGGCGCGGTGCGAACAGCCGGCGCAAAGCGTCGGCGGCCGCTGGGGAATTTCCGGCACGTCACTCAGATCGGGCACGGCCGGCGGTTCATGCGCCACGCCGAAGTAAGCGGCTAACACGCTTCTGACCTGCGCCGGGTTGTACTCGTAGAGCCGGGAGAAGAGATCGGGCGCCTTGCCGGCGATCGGCAGCGTCAAGCCTTCCTCCTGGGCCAGGGCCTTGACGGCTTCCTCCAGGTAGGGCTCGCCCTCCTCGACCACCAACACCTTTTCGCAGCCGCGCAGGTAGTCTTTGATCAGCTGCGGGGGCAGGGGATGGGAAAAACCGACCCGCAGCACCCGCACCCGCTCCGCAATCCCCAGCTCTTCGACGGCGTCGCTGACGTAATTGTAGCCGACACCGCTGCAGACGATTCCCCAGGCGCCTTTGCCTTCGAGGAAATTGTAGCGCGAGGTTTCGGCCCGCTGCATCGCGCTGTCGTAATTCTTGAGCAGCTTGACGTGTAGTTTGCGCGAAACCGCCGGCACCGTCACCAGGTTCATCGGGTCCTTGATGAAGTCGCCCCTGATAATCCGCTTTCTTAATTTTCCGAGTTCCACGATGCCGCTGGAGTGGTTGATGCGGGTGGTCGTCCGGAAAAGGACGGGCTCCTTGAGTTCTTCGGAAAGATCGAAAGCGTAGGCCACCATCTCCTTGGCTTCGCGCACCGAGGAGGGCTCGAGCATCGGCAGTCCGGAGAGCTTGGCGTAATAGCGGTTGTCCTGTTCGTTCTGGCTGGAAAACATGAAGGGGTCGTCGGCGGTCAGTACCACCATGCCGCCTTTGACGCCGACATAGGCCAGGGTCATCAGCGCATCGGCGGCAACGTTCAGGCCGACGTGTTTCATGACGCACATGGAGCGCACACCGGCGTTGGCGGCGGCGGCGGAAACCTCCATGGCGATTTTTTCGTTGGTGCTGTACTCGAAGTAGAGATCGCTCT
>JBAPSB010000248.1:0-9570 GCA_049281435.1 Desulfobacterales bacterium | reverse complement strand
GCCCAAGGGAGGTCCCTTCTCACCTGACAAGATTAAAGGTTTTACCGATAAAAGAAAGTTTTTCATTGGCTTGAGTGTGAGGGAGGAGATGATCTCCACCCAATGTGACTTTCAATATACGAGGGAGAAGGCTGTTGTGTCATACGCCAACGACCGATACCACAGCCAAAACCTTTATCTTAAAGCCCATAGAAGCTGCAATTTTTTTCGGTTGATGTGCGGCTCAATATTCATTATGACTGTAGCCTCAAAGCACCTGTTGCCGGAGGCGAACGACAAAAAAACTGTTCCAGCGCCGGTTCGCGCCGTCACCGGCAAGCGGCCGGCCTTTCCGGGCGACGGCCGGCGGTGTGCGGGTCAATGCCACGTAACCGGTTACTCAAGGAGCCTTTCATGAAATATTCGCCTATCGGAATCCTGTGTCTGGCTTTGGTCGGACTTGTAAATGCCGCGGGCCTCTGTGCGGATGCCACCGTCAGCCAGGCGACCGAGGAATGCCTTGGCTGCCATGCCTCGATTCATTCCGGTATCACCAAGGCCTGGCACCAAAGCCGGCACGCGGCGACGACTCCGGCCCAGGCCTTGGCTGTCGAGGGCCTGGCTCGCAAGGTTTCCAGTTCATCGGTTCCCGAGGCGTTGAAGAATACGGTGGTCGGGTGCGCCGAATGCCACACGCTGCGTCCCGACCGCCATGCCGATACGTTCGAGCACAACGGGCATCAGGTGCACGTTGTCGTGAGTCCGGACGACTGTGCCACTTGCCACAGCGAGGAAGCCGAGCAGTACACCGAAAACATCATGTCGCATGCCTACGGCAACTTGGCGGACAACCCGCTTTACCGGCAGCTCGAAACGAGCATCATCGGGAAAACACAGCGCAAGAACGGCGCCTTGTCATACAGCCCGGCCGACCCGCTCACCGCTGCGGACGCCTGCTACTACTGTCACGGCACCCGGCTCGAGGTGCTGGGCAAGGAGACCCGCAACACGGAACTGGCCGGCGAACTCGAATTTCCCATCATCGGCGGCTGGCCGAACCAAGGGGTCGGGCGCATCAATCTGGACGGCAGCCGCGGGTCGTGCGCGGCCTGCCACACCCGGCACCAGTTTTCGATCGAGATGGCCCGCAAACCCTATACCTGCAAGGAATGCCACGTGGGGCCCGATGTCCCGGCCTTTCCGGTCTACGAGGCCAGCAAGCACGGCAACATCCAGTCGGCCATGTCCGGCAGCTGGGACTTTCAGGCCGTGCCGTGGACCATCGGAAAAGACTTTACCGCGCCCACTTGCGCGACCTGTCACGTCAGCCTGCTTGTCAACCCGGACGGGGAGGTCGTCGCCGAGCGCAGCCACCGGATGAACAACCGCCTGCCGTGGCGTATTTACGGCCTGATCTATGCCCACCCGCATCCCCGGTCGCCCGACACGACCATCATTCGCAACAAAGAGGATCAGCCCCTGCCGACCGATCTCGGCGGCGGTTTCGCCTCGGCCTTTCTGATTGACGAAGAAGAAATGCAGAAACGCACGGCGGCCATGCAGAAGATCTGCCTGAACTGCCACCACACCGGCTGGGTGACCGGGCACTGGAAGAAATTCGAACACACCATCGCCGCCTCGAACGCCGAAACCCTGACGGCGACCGGTCTTATGCGCGACATCTGGAAGAGCGGGCTGGCCGAGGGGCTGGAACATGGCCAGAACCCGTTCGACGAGGCGATCGAAAAGAAGTGGCATCAGATCTGGCTGTTCTATGGCAACTCGATCCGGTTCACCTCGGCCATGGCCGGCGGCGGTGATTACGGTGTTTTTGCCGGCGGACGGTATCAGCAGTCGCAGGCGATTGCCGAATTGAGCGATTGGTACGCGCTCCACTCGAAGCTCAAAAAAAATCAGTGATGGAATTGATCGGATGCCGTCGCTGTCGCTTGACGAACAAAGGCGAAGAGGTCATTATCGATGCGGCAATGGCATTGAGGGACAGGATTTTATCGAGATAAATCTCAGCGCAAAGCTCCGCTATTGGCAGGGATATAAAACATGAAATTCTACATCAGCCTGGGCGCGATATTCTGTTTGGCGGCCGTTTTTGCCGGGGCCCTGAGCGCCCACGCCCTCAAGGACACCCTGGCGCTTGCGGGCGGGAGCACCAATTTCGATCTGGCCACCCGCTACATGTTTTACCACGGGCTGGCGTTGATCGCGGTCGGCTTGCTGAAAAACGCGCATCCGGCCGTTTCCTTTCAGTATGCGGGCTGGTTTTTCATTGCCGGAAGCATCATGTTCCAGGGCAACCTTTTCCTGCTGGCCCTGACCGGCATCCGCACGTTTCAGATGCTGGCGCCGGCGGGCGGATTGTGTCTCATGCTGGGGTGGGGAACCATCGCTATTCTGGCCCTCAGAATCCCTCTCAGATAGTGAGGGCTTCGTAAGAAATCCCTATCTGTGCGGTGTGGCGGTCATCTTCTGCGCGGCGAACGACAGGTGCGCCTCATTTTGGTGAACTTGTACGCCTTGGCCTTGATATAGTTACACCGCCGTCTGAAAACCGACTATTCAAAAGACCATAAAGCCATCATCCGCTATTTGAATGGAATCCCCAATCCATCCCGATGCCCTGGAATCAATGCCCAGCGCCTGCGTCATCCGCGCGCGGGAACTGACCCGCGTTTACCGGCATGGCACCGGCCAGGTGGTCGGCATCGATCGGGTCGACATCGAGATCACGACCGGCGAGATGGTCGTTCTCAAGGGCAACAGCGGTTCGGGCAAGAGCACCCTGCTGTCGCTTCTGGCCGGGCTGGACCGCCCCACCTCCGGTGACCTGGTCGTTGCCGCCCACGACCTGGCCAAGATTTCCGAGAAGCGGCTGACCCATTTTCGCCGCCAGGCGATCGGCATGGTCTTTCAATCCTTCAACCTGCTGCCGACCCTCACCGTTTTCGAAAACGTCTGCCTGCCGGCGCTGCTGGCCGGCAGGTCCCTGCCGGAGGTGGTGCCCAAAGCGCAGGAATTGCTGGGCTGGCTGCACCTCGATCACCGTCTGACCCACCTGCCGGCCCAGCTCTCCGGGGGCGAGATGCAGCGCACCGCCATTGCCCGGGCGCTGATCAACGATCCGGCGATCATCCTGGCCGACGAGCCGACCGGCAATCTGGACAGCCGCAACGGTGAAACCGTGATGGCGCTGCTGTCCGAGTTGAACCGGGCGCAGCGGCGCACCGTCATCATCGCCACCCACAGCAGTCTCGCCGATCCGCACGCCACCCGCCGGATCGACCTCAAGGACGGCCGGATCGCCGTGCGGACATGAGGCCTTTTCTGCTTTTCCTGCGGCTTTACTGCTGGTTCAGCCTGCGCTACATGCGGCAACACCCTGCACGGGCCCTGATCGTCGTTTTGGGCATCGCCCTGGGGGCGGCGGTCTTTACCAGCGTGCGCCTGTCGGTCCACGCCACCATCGATTCGTTTTCGCGCAGCATGGATCGTATTTCGGGCCGATCGGAACTGGTTCTCTTCCGGCCCGGGGGACGGGTTCCGGAGGAGATCCTGGCCAGGGTGGCCGTTCATCCCGATGTGGCCGCGGTCGCCGCGTTCATGTCCGCCTATGTCGAAACCAGGGACGGCGGTGGGGAGCCCTTTCTGCTGGTGGGGCTCGATCCGGTGCTCGATCGGAGATTCCGGCAGTGGTCGCTGGCAGGTGGTCAGGCTGGCGGCGCGGAAAGCGGGCTGGCGTTGATCCGGGAACCGGCCACGCTTTTTGTCAGCGGCGCCCTGGCCGCCAGTCACGGCTGGCAGGCCGGCGACGCGGTGACCCTGGTCAGCGCCCGGCGCAACGCGGCCTTCAAAATCCTGGGTGTCCTCGAGCCCCAAGGGCTGGCGCTGGCCGAGGGCGGCGCCCTGGCCGTGACCGACATTGCCAGTTTCCAGGAATTCACGCGGCTTTTCGGTGTCGTGGACCGTATCGACCTGGTTCTTGCCGCGGCCGCGGCAAGAAAGCCACCGGGAGAGGTCGAACGGGAACTGGCGACGGTCCTGCCGCCGGGGATCCGTATCGCCACGCCCTCCGAAAGCAAAGAGACCGGGCAGGCCATGATCGGTGCCTATCAGCTCAATCTCTCCATTTTGAGTTTTGCGTCGCTGTTGGTGGGCATGTTCCTGGTATACAGCCTGGTGGCCCTGAACGCGGCCACGCGCCGCCACGAACTGGCCGTGCTGCGCGCGACCGGCGCCGCGCCGCCCCAGCTCTTCTTCCTTTTTCTAGCCGAAGGGGCCTTTCTCGGGCTGCTCGGCTGGCTTTTCGCGTTTCCCGTGAGCGGCCTGCTGGTCCGCTACCTTCTGAGAGGGGTCAGCCGCACGGTCACCACTCTGTTTGTGCCCGTCCACGTCGACGCCTTGCGGCTCGATGCGTGGGAAATACTACTTTCTTTCGGTGTGACGATTTTCATCTCGCTGCTGGCGGCTTACCAGCCGGCCCGCGAAGCCATGCGGGTGGCGCCCAAGGAGGCGCTCACCGACTCCCGGCAGCAGGTGACCCATCGGTTGACGGCCCGCCGTCTGGCGGGGCTCAGCATCGTGCTGATGCTGGCGGCTTGGCCGCTGACCCGCCTGCCGGGTATCGGCGGCATTCCGTTGGGCGGCTACCTGGCGGTGTTGTGTCTTTTCGCCGGTTTCGCCCTGCTGGCCCCTTACGGACTGCAAAAAACCGGCGGCGCCCTGGCACCCGTGCTGCGGAGGCTCGGGGGGATTCCCGCCTGGCTGGCCGGGCGTTACCTGAGGGACAGCGGCACCCGCACCGCCATTTCCATCGGGGCCCTCATTACGGCCGTCGCCCTGTTTTCGGCGCTGGTCATCATGGTCGGCAGCTTTCGCGGTACGGTTGACCTCTGGGTTCACCAGACCGTGAGCGGCGACGTGTTCGTGACCACCCGCCTGGGATCGATCAACCGCTTCCGCGACCCCCTGCCGCCCGAAGTCGTCGCGGGGCTGAAGCAGATAGAAACCCCCGTCGATCTGGTGCCGAACCGGCGCTTTGTGCTGACCCACGCCGCGGGCTTTGTTTATGAACTGGATGCCATGGACATCGCCACGTTTCTGCGGCACGGCCGTTATGTCTGGCTCAGGGGGGACCCGGAGCGGATCCGGCCGCAATTAATCGCCGGAGACGGGGTGATCGTATCGGAGGTGTTTTCGAATCGCTCCGGTTTGACGGTGGGCGATGTCTACCGGACCCAAATCGAAAGCACCGCCATCGACCTGCCTATCCTGGGCGTCATCCGCGACTACCGCACCAACGGTGGCGTGGTGTTCTATAACCTGCCGGCTTTCCGCCAGCGGTACTTCGATCCGGGCTGGAGCGGGGCCCGGCTTTTTTTCAGAGACCCCCCGCGCGACCCGGCCGATGCGGTCGCCCGGCTGCAAGAAGACATCCTGCGCCACTGCGGCGCGCACATCGACATGATCAGCGGAAAAGAACTGCGCAGCACGGTGCTGCGAATTTTCGACGAGACCTTCGCCGTCACCACCGTTTTGCTCGTGATCGCGCTGGTGATTGCCGCGCTCGGCATCACCACGACCTTGGCGGTCCAGGTCCTGGAGCGCTCGCGCCAGCTGAACACCCTGCTGGCCGTCGGGGCCGATCGCGGGCAGATCCGGGCCATGATTTTCTGGGAGGCCACCCTTCTGATCATCGCCGGGGAGATCGCGGGGCTGTTCTGCGGCTTCATCCTTTCCTACGTGCTGATTTACGTCATCAACGTCCAGTCCTTCGGCTGGTCTTTCATCTACCGCGTCAGCTGGCGCGCACTGGCGCTGTCGCTGCCGCTGATCATCGCCACTGCGATCCTGGCGGCCCTGCCGGCCATCCGGTTGATTTTCAGCCGGCCGCCGGCGACGTTGTTGAGGGACCACTGATATTTTCCGAGGGGGGCGCCGAAAAGCGTGGCGCCCCCCTCGGAAAATATTCATTTTGGGAATTTTTTGGCCCTGCGGGCCACAGGATAGAGAAAGCGTTCATTTGACTTGGGTGGAGTAGACCCTGTGATTCTTAAAAAAAATAAGACATTCTGTTTGCTTTTTTTCGGACTTTTTACCGTGGTAATTTGGATCTTGGCCTGGTCGGCGGCGGCTGAGGATGGGGACGGGTATTCGGCGGTGACCGGGCCGTGCGGGCTGGAGTTTCCGGTCGATCATGGGGCGCACCCGGGGTATCGGACCGAATGGTGGTATTACACTGGTAACCTTGCGACGGACGAGGGGCGGGAGTTCGGATTCCAGGTGACAATTTTCAGGCGCCGGATCGGGCCGGCCGGCGACCGGGAAAGCTGGCCGGACCCGCCTTCCGCGTGGCGAACCGAGCAGCTGTTTTTAGGACACATCGCGCTGACGGACATTTCCGGCCGGCGGCACCTGGTGGCGGAAGACATGTCGCGCGGCGCCCTCGGCCTGGCCGGCGTGCGTCAAACCGGTGCCGTCACGACTGTTTTTCTGAAAAGCTGGAAAATCGATATCGGCCCCGGCGGGCAGCGGCTGCGGGCGGCGACCGAAAAATTTGCCATCGACCTGACGCTGACGCCGCTCAAAGCGCCGGTGGCGCATGGCGATCGGGGGTACAGCCGCAAAGGCGACACAGCCGAGCGCGCCAGCTGCTACTATTCGTTTACGCGCCTGAAAACCGCGGGCACCATCAGGCTGGACGAACAGGAATTGACGGTCAGTGGATCGAGCTGGATGGATCACGAATTCAGCTCGGCCGCCCTGCAGCCCGGTATTGTCGGTTGGGACTGGTTCAGCCTGCAGCTGGACGACGGCACGGAGCTGATGCTCTACCGGCTGCGGCAGGCAGACGGGCTGCCGCACCCGGCTTCCAGCGGCACCCTGGTTCACGCCGACGAATCGATCCGGCATCTGGCGGCCGATGATGTCAGGCTGGATGTTTCCGAACATTGGAAAAGTCCGCATTCGGGGGGGCGTTACCCGGCCGCCTGGCGGGCGAGGGTGCCTTCCGCGGACCTGGACCTTTCGATCGTGCCGAACCTGGCCGATCAGGAAATGCGCACACCGGGCAGCACGGGCGTCACCTACTGGGAGGGCAGCGTGTCGGTCAGCGGCGAGATGGCCGGCCGGCCGGTGACAGGGAAGGGGTATGTAGAGTTGACCGGCTATGCCCGAGCCTTCGAGCAGCCACTTTAGTAGGTTGGCCCGTTGGCCGGTTTGCCCGTTGGCCCGGTAGGCCTGCTGGACGGCTCGACGGGGAGCAGGTCTTTTAATCTAAGTCTTCTCTTCTATCGATACAGCTGTAATACTCCGGATCTTCAAAATCGTTCTCTAACCGGCAAACGGGTCAACCGGCCAACGGACTAACCGGTCTATCCCTCGTAAAGTACCGCCAGGATCGTGGCCTTGTCGCTTTTGGCCGAGATGTGGTGCGGCGTGGTCGACAGGTAGTAGACGCTGTCGCCGGGCTTCAGATCGAAGCCGTCCTGCCCGATTTTCATTTTCACCGTCCCGTCCAGGACGAAGATGAACTCCTCGCCGTCGTGCACCGAAATTTCTTCATCCGGATCCGGCTCGAGCTGAACGAACAGGGCCTCCATGTGACGGCCTTTGACCTCCGGCGCCAGGCTCATGTAGGTGTAGGCCTTGCGGCCGCCCTCATGCGAGGTCGACCGCGCAACGATCTTGCGGTCGTTATGGCGCGTAACCGAGTAGAGGCGGTCGCCCACGCCCGACACGATTCTTCCGAAGGCGGCATCCAGGGCCTTGGAGAGTTTGATGACCGTGCCGAGCTGCGGCTGAATCTCGTCTTTTTCGATGCGCTCGAGCATCGCGACCTCGAAGCCGGTCATTTTGGACAGCTCATCGAGGCTCATTTTTTTTTCTTCGCGCAGCGTTTTGATCCGGCGGCCGACTTCTTCGATGCCTTCCTTGGGCGTTTCCGGAATCACACCGGTCAAGTCCTCAAAAAAATCGACGTTGATGTAGGGTTTTGTGGGCTGATGAGCCATTTTTAATCTCCTGAAGAATATCGATTCATATTTACAATGCACCGATGTAGCGGGCGATGACCAGGCGCTGCACCTCCGAGGTTCCTTCACCGATTTCAAGAAGTTTCTGGTCGCGGTAGAACCGCTCGACATCGTACTCCTGCATCAGGCCGTAGCCGCCGTGGAGCTGGACGGCGTGGTTGGCGCAACGGTACATGACCTCGGAGCAGTAGAGCTTGGCCATGGCCGCTTCCCTGGAAAACGGTTTGTCGTTGTCCCGCAGCCAGCAGGCGCGGTAGAGCATCAGGCGGGCGGCGTCGATCTCGACGGCCATGTCGGCCAGCTTGAAGGCGTTGACCTGGAATTTGGAGATCGGCATGCCGAATTGCTCCCGCTGCCGGCTATACTTCAATGCCAGATCGAAACATCCCTGCGCGCCGCCCAAGCCCATGGCGCCGATCGACAGGCGGCCGCCGTCGAGGGTTTTCATCATCTGCTTGAACCCCTCTCCGCGCGGCCCGAGCAGGTTTTCGGCGGGCACCCGGCAGTCTTCGAAATAAAGCTCGCTGGTGTTGGAGGCCCGCCACATCATCTTGCCGTGCATTTCGCGGGTGCTGTAGCCGGGTGTGCCGGTCTCGACCAGGATGCAGGAGAGTTCGGGTTTTCCGTCCGGCCGGGTCCCGGTGCGGCACATGACCGTGACACCGGCGCTGATCCTTGTGGAGGCATTGGTGATAAAAATCTTGCTGCCGTTGATGACCCACTGGCCGCTGTCGAGCACGGCCGTCGTCTTGGAGGCCACGGCGTCCGAACCGGCGCCGGCTTCGGTCAGCCCGAACCCCCAGAGGGCTTCTCCACTGCAAAGCTTGGGCAGGTGCCGCCTTTTCTGTTCCTCGCTGCCGAAGTAATATAGCGGGCCGATGCCCAGGGAGTTCTCGGCGGCGACGGTGGCCGCATGGGAGCCGTCGATCCGGGCGATTTCCTCGGTGGCGATGATATAGGAGAGGTAATCCATCCCCTGGCCGCCGTACTTCTCCGGGACAAAGATCCCGAAGAGCCCCAAGTCGGCCATTTTCCGCATGGTCGCATAGGAAAACTCTTCCTTGGCGTCCAGTTCGCGCGCGACCGGTTTGATCTCCTTTTCGGCGAAGCCGCGGACCGACTCCCGCAAAATTTCCTGTTCGGACGACAGTGTGAAATCCATCTTTTCTCCTTGCCTGGCAGTGCCGAAACGGCGTCGACCCGCCTGCGGGACGTTTGGGGTTCACTCACACAATAACGCCGCATTTCAGAGGCCGATCGATCCTCTTCGGCGACCGGTGCAAAACCTTGGGATATCCAGATATTCCTGCGGTTTCGTGCCTTGCCGGCCGGGCGTTTCAACGCCTGGAATTGTGAACTTATTTTTTCGTGAACCCTTATTTTAAGGATTCTGCCGAGTAGGATGCGGGCCGCGGTCTTTGCCGTGAACAGGGTTCATTTTATAGGGAACCATCATGGCTTTGTCAATGCTTAAAACCTGGGAAGCCGTTCAGGGCAATTCCTGTGGCATTTTTATTGGCGGTGTGTCATAGGCGGGGGGCAT
>JBAPSB010000247.1:0-3718 GCA_049281435.1 Desulfobacterales bacterium | reverse complement strand
GCCGCAAAGAACCGTGTCTACGCAGAGGTCATCGGCCTCGGCCATGCCGGCGGCTGCACCGGCGAAGACGCCGCGGCCGACACCCACATGCGGGCCCTTGAACGGGCGCTGCACGACGCCGAAACCCCGGCTGACCAGATCGATTTCATCGAAACCCTCGGCAGCGGCATACCGGACCGGGACCGGTCCGAGGTGCGGGCGCTGGAGGCGGTCTTCTCCGGCCGCAGCCGTCCCTGCACCATCGGTGCCACCCTACCCGGCCTGGGACATGCCGGGGCAGCGGCCGGCCTGGCCGCGATCGTCAAGACGGCCTTGTGTCTCTACCGGGAAATCATCCCGCCCTTGCCGGGTTTCGGCGAACCCGCACATGTAGATTTACGGCGCGACGTCTTTCAGATTCCGACCGCTGCGCAGGACTGGCCCTCCAACCACGGCGGGCGGCGACGGGCGTGCGTGGGCATAACGACCGGCGACGGCGACAGTTACGCGGTTGTCCTGACCGAGACCGCGCCCGATTTAAAATCTCTTTCCGCCTCCGTCCCCCGGCCGTCAACACCCCCGGCCGCCGCCGGGCCGCCGCCGGGCGAGACCATCGAGATCTTGGTGGGCGGCTGCGTGCCGGTTTTTCGCGGTCCGGCGGGAATCAACGCGCACCTGACGGCCGCTGCCGCCGTCGGGGACACCCCGGCCGCGGCGATGCTTTCATTAGCGCCCGCCGAAACGGCGAGGTCCGCGCCCGCGCCATATCCCGACTTCCGGCCGCCACCACCCCCCGAAGCCGCCAAGCCGGCGCCACAACCTTTCGATCGGGTCCCGGTACCGCCCAACCTGTCTTTCTCCCCGGGGCAATTGATCGCGGCGTTCAATGACAGCACGGCCGCCACCGCCGCGGCCCATCGCCGATTTATCGATTTTTCAACTGAACTCGGCCGGGCCTATGCCGAAAATGCCGCCGGCCAGGTCCGGTTGCTGCAGGCCCTGGCCGGCGGCGGCCAAGACGCGGACCACTCCATAACGGTTTTACCGCCGGCGGCGTTCAATACCGAAGGGTCCGATGCGGTAGCCTTTACGCGCGACCAGTGCCTGGAGTTCGCCACCGGCCGGGCGGCAGATGTTCTGGGACCCGACTTTGCCGCGGTCGACACCTACGCGACGCGGGTCCGGCTGCCGGACGAGCCGCTGATGCTGGTGGACCGCATCCTGTCCATCACTGGCCGGCGGCGCAGTCTCACGGCGGGACATTTGGTCACCGAGCACGACGTGCGGCCGGGGGCCTGGTACCTCGACGGCGGCCGGGCACCGGTCTGCATTGCGGTCGAAGCCGGACAGGCCGATCTGTTTCTGTGCGCATATCTGGGCATCGACCTGGCCGTGAAGGGCCGGCGGGTTTACCGGCTGCTCGATGCCGGCGTCATCTTTCAGCGCGACCTGCCGCGGCCCGGTGACACCATCCGCTATCGGATCGAAATCGAAAAATTCATCCGCCAGGGCGAGACCTGGCTGTTTTTCTTCGGCTTCGAGGGCACGATCGACGGCCAGCCGTTGATCACGATGACCGGCGGCTGTGCCGGCTTCTTCACGCCCGAGGAGATCGAAAATTCGGGCGGCATCGTCTGTCGGCCCGAGGACAGCGCGGCGCAAAGCGGACGGCGGGATAAGCGGCTCACGGAATTCGTGCCGCAGGCGGTGGCCAGCTTCGATGAGGCGGCGCTCGATGCCCTGCGGGCCGGCGACCTGGCCGCCGCCTTCGGGCCGGCGTTCGACGGCATTATCCTGCCCCCTGCCTTACGGCTGCCGGGCGGCCGGATGAAATTGATCGACCGGATCGAGCGCCTCGAGCCGCGCGGCGGTCGCTTCGGACTCGGATCGATCCGGGCCGCCGCTGACATCCATCCGGACGACTGGTTCCTGACCTGCCATTTCGTGGACGACATGACCATGCCGGGCACCCTGATGTACGAGTGCTGCGCGCACGCGTTGCGGGTGTTTCTCCAGCGATTAGGCTGGGTGACGGACCGGCCGGACGTGCACTACGCGCCGGTGGCGGGAATCAAAAGTGTTTTACAGTGCCGGGGCCCGGTGACGCCGCAAACCCGTCGGGTGATCTACGAGGTGGACATCAAGGAGATCGGGTGCGGTCCCGAGCCTTACGCCCTCGCCGATGCCCATATGCATGCCGACGGCCGCTGCATCGTGCGCTTCACGGACATGACCCTGCGCATGGCTGGTCTCGACCCCGAATCGATCGCCACGTTCTGGCGCCGGCGACGGCACCCAGCAAAGACGGTGCAAAAAAATGACCCGCCGCGGGTCCTGTTTACCCGCCGTCAGTTGCTGGCCTTTGCCACCGGCAACCCTTCAGAAGCCTTCGGACAGCCCTACGCTCCCTTCGACCGCCATCGTTTCCTGGCCCGGTTGCCGGCGCCGCCCTACGCGTTTATCGATCGGATCGTTGCGGCCGAACCGCAAGCCTGGCAGCTGGCGCCCGGCGGCTGGGTGGAAGCCGAACTCGACATCGACCCCGCGGCCTGGTATTTCAGGGCCAACCGATCGGATCGACTGCCGTATTGCGTGCTGCTCGAAATAGCCCTGCAGGCCTGCGGGTGGCTGGCGGCTTACCTGGGGTCCGCGCTTCACAGCCGCAAGGACCTGCACTTCCGAAATCTGGACGGCCAGGCCGTCCAGCACCTGGAGGTTCCGGCCGCTCCGCAGACATTGCGCATCCGCTGCCGGCTGACGAAGGTGTCGCGCTCGGGTGACATCATCATCGAGGCCTTCGAATTCAAGGTGCTGAGCGGGAACCGGCTGGTTTACGACGGCACCACGGTCTTCGGTTTCTTCACGGCCGAGGCCCTGGCGGAACAAAAAGGCATCCCGGTGGAGGCAGACCAGGCGCATCCATCGGCGTCGGACGCGCAGTCGGAATTTACGCCGGAAACACTCGATGACCAGGCGCCGTTGACACCCGCCGATCCGCACTTTTCACCGGCAACGGGCCTGTGCCTGCCGGCCAAGGCCTTGCGGATGATCGATCGCGTGGAGATGCACCGACCGCACGGGGGCCGCCATAACCTCGGCTGGCTGCGGGCTTCCAAACACATCGATCCGGCGGAGTGGTTCTTCAAGGCCCACTTTCACCAGGACCCGGTCTGTCCCGGTTCGCTCGGCATCGAGTCGCTGCTGCAGCTGTTGAAGTATGCCGCCCTCCGCCGCTGGCCCCATCTGATCGACGGCCATCGCTTCGAACAGCCGTTGGGCGTCGCCCACAGCTGGCAATACCGCGGGCAGATCGTGCCCGGAAATCGTCTGGTGGAAGTGGACGCCGAGATCACGAGGGTGACGGATGGCCCGATCCCGGAACTGCATGCCGACGGCCTGCTCAGGGTCGACGGCCTGACCATCTACCGCATGAAGAACTTCGGCGTGAAAATCACGCCGCTCTGATTCGTAAGTAGAATGACGTCGAGAAATACAGGGGGGCGCCTCCACCCGAATGGCGCGATTGCGAGCCGCGTCTGAAACTCGCCGCCAACGGGCTCTAAGACCGGACCGGGCTCGTCTTCGAATAATGGTTTCGAATTCAGCCTGAAGGGTGTACCGTCAACGCAGCAGGGGCATTGGGTCCGGCCCAAGACCCCGTAGGCGGCTCAAACAGTCAGCCGCATTACGCAACCGCCCCATCCGGCCTCCGGCGCGTCATTTTTATGCAGTGAAGTGG
>JBAPSB010000246.1:0-1714 GCA_049281435.1 Desulfobacterales bacterium | reverse complement strand
GATCGAGCTGGTGCCGCCGTCCAGTTTCACGTCGTTGATCCGGGCCAGAATGTAATCGACCGTCTGTGTTTTGGTCGGCCCGGCCGGCTCTGTCATCGGGGAGATTTCCGCGGCAGAAACCGGGAGGGCAAACAGAACGCACAAGCCAAGGGCGATATTCGTGTACAAAGACTTTCTCATGATCAACCTCCGTTCGGTCAAAAGTAAGCGGATGTATTCTTCTGCTCTCAGCGATATCCGCACTTTTCGACTGTATCAATAGGAATGCGATTGTCAATGGCCCGGAAAGAATTTCCAAGCGCGATAAAAACCATATTGACTCATGCGTTTAGGATTCGATCGACATAAAAGTATTCTTCAGACCAACCTTTCTGCCGGCATTAAAAAATAAATGGATCAAGGCGATGACACATAAAATTGACCCATCGCAAGGCGATTTTTCCGAAATCGGCGGCATTCTTGTCGCGGATGCCGAAATAATCACCGGCAAATGGATGGAAAAGGAACGCCATGAACTGGCGAGTTCGAAAAATGCCCACCGCAAGGAGTTGAGGGATATGATACCGAAATATCTGCGGGCATTGGGCGCTGAATTGGCGGGAGATGAGAACGGGCTGCCGGAGCGGTACCTGATCGCCCGCGAGCATGGCCGGCAACGCTGGCAGACGGGGTGGAAATTAAACGAGGTCGTGGCCGACTACCAGCTGCTTAAAATTACGGTGTTGGAACATTTGGCCGATTTACTGAAGAGATCCCTGACCGTCGAAGAAATGAAGACGACCGGATCGTATATAGACGATGCCATCATCGATGCCGTCACCGCCTATACTGAACGGTCGAAAGGCGAGCTGAAAGCACTGAACCAAACTCTCGAAGAGCGGGTCAGGGATGGAATCGGACTGACCGAAAGCCGGCTGGCTAAGCTGAGAAAGGCCGCCGTAGATCTCATAAAGGCCAAACAGAACGAACGACGCAGAATTGCACGGATTCTCCACGATGATCTGCAACAGTTGATTGCCGCCTGCCGGCTGCGCATCGACGGCCTGCAGCTGACGATGGCCGAATCGCTGTTTACGGCCGAAGTGTCTGTCATTATCCTCCTGCTGGACAAAGCCCTGACGGTGTCGAAGAACCTGGCGCTGGAACTCAAACCGCCCATTGACGCCGGAAACGTCAGCGAGATGCTGCTGTGGGTCAAGGGCCGGATGCTCTCCGAATTTGATCTGGACCTGGACCTCGATATCGCCCAGCAACATGTCACCGTCAAAAATGAGATCGGCCTGCTGGTGTACCAGAATCTGCGCGAGCTGCTGTTTAATGTCGTCAAGCATGCCGGCTGCCGGCAGGCGACGGTGAAACTCGGGATCGATGACGGAAGCGGTTGGCTGAAGGTTGCGGTGTGTGACAGCGGCGCCGGGTTCGACCCGGCCGCGCTCACGGGCCCGACCGACCATGGTTTCGGCTTGTACTACATCCGCGAGCGCCTCGAAATGATCGATGGGCAACTCGACATCGACAGCGCGGTCGGCCGGGGCACGATCATCACCATGCGCGTACCCATCCGGATAGATCGATAAAACCGGAGCCGGATCAGTTCATCGATGAGCCGATGAAACAGGTCGAATTATCGTTGTTGTTCCCGTCGCCCGCATTCGCGTCCGGGGGCGGAACCTGCGCATTTACGTCCGCGTACACTTGATCCGCCATGACGGCA
>JBAPSB010000245.1:0-10736 GCA_049281435.1 Desulfobacterales bacterium | reverse complement strand
TATTCGAAGTCATGCTTCTTCGGGATGGCCATTTTACCGTAAAGATCGAACTTGTCCATCAGCAGCAGCATGTTGGTGAGAACATCCCTCTCATTTTCCTCCATCGATTCGATGTCTTTGCGCAGGCCGGCGAAAACGGCCAGATTGGCCATGGCTTGCAGCTCCAGGTCGCGGCCATAGGCCTCGATCAGGCCGGCAATGTTCTTGCGTTTGTCGGGACGACAGAGGGAGAGAATCAGCGGGCGGTCGGGATGCATGAAGAAGCGGTTGAGTTCCTGAAGCAGGGAGGCCCGGGCGTACATTCCCTCTTCGCTTTTTTCGGTTTCGGGCAGCAGGTCGTGATAGAAAGGGTAGAACTTTTCGACGTTCAGGCCGGGCGGTATGACCTTGTAGCGTGGAATCGCCCGGTGGCGGTACAGCCCGTACTGTTCTTCTATTTCCTGGTGCGTGCTGGTGACAATCAGGTCGGCGCGGCTGAGGATATCTTCTTCCGTGCTGATCCGCTGGTCGATCTTGTACTTCCGGGTGATGTCACTTTCCGTCATGCCTTCGTCGAGCAATTTCTGCTTTTTACTCCGCCCGAGGGAGTGCCCGGTGTAGACAAAGGGGATGCCGAAGAAGCTCGCCAGCTGCATGGCCACGTAGCCGGCATCCGGATAGTGACCGTGCACCAGGTGCGGAATGGCTTTTTCGCGTTTGATGAACTTGATGGTCTTGTCGGTGTACTCGTCCAGAAACGGCCAAAGCAGTTCCTTGCGCATATACTTCCGGCCGCCGCACTGGATGCGAATGATACGGAACTTGTCGTTGACGACCTCCACCGGCCGGGCGTAGTCATCCGAAAACCGCTTGTCGACCACCAGGCGGGTGAAGAGATCCACGCGTGCGATGTCCGGTTGCCGGCTGAGGCTGTCGGCCACCTCGACCACGTAGCGGATCTGGCCGCCGGTGTCCGCATCGCGGCCCAGTTCCATATTTTCGGGGCGCAGCAGGCCGTGGATACTGAACATCTGGATGTAAAGCCGTTCAGCGAGCATAAACGTTACCTTTCAAGCAGTTGAATGACGTCGGCATAGAACCCGTTGTCCTCGGGGATCGCACCTGCGACCGTGCAAAGACGAGAAGCCAGGAAGGAGGCGGCATCCAGGGTTTTAGCCGGCGGCCGGCCCCGCAGGTAGCCGGCCGCCAAAACGGAGGCGAACGCATCTCCGGCGCCCACCGTGTCGGCGATGGCTTCGAGCGGCGGGGTGGCGGCATCGAAACGGCCGGCGGCCGTAAACAGCGTGCTGCCCCTGTGGCCCCTGGTCAAGGCGACTTCTTCGATGGTATAGCACTCGCGGAGAAACGCCACGAAGTCATCGTCGCTGCGCGTATCGGCATGCATCTCTTTTAGACCCTGGAGTTCTTCTTCGTTCAACTTCAGCAGGTCCGCATGGCGGAGGGAATCGAACACGGCCTGGCGGCGGAAGCCGCCCGGCCTGAAGTTAATGTCATACAGGCATTTGGTTTGCGGTTTCCTTGCGCACAAAATGCGCTGAAGGTTTTTAAAGCCGTAATCGGTGCGCTGCGCCAGAGATCCGAAGTAAATCAGGGTGCAGTCCTCGAGAAGCGACTCCAGGGCGGCAGTGAAATCGATATGGTCGTAGGCGACGTTCGGCAGGATGTCGAACGTGGGCACCCCCTGCAGATCCAGACGGATGTCCACTTCTCCAGTGGCATGGCACGGGTCGATCTGGAGGTCCGCCGGATCGAACCCGCGGTCCTTCACGATAGCCCGGATATCTTTGCCGTTGCGATCGTCGCCGATGCGGCTGACAAAACGAACCGGAAAGCCGAGCTGCTTGAGATGGAAGGCGAAGTTGAACGGCGCGCCGCCCAGGCGGCGATAATCGGGAAAGACGTCGAATAATATTTCACCGATGGCAAGAATCATTTGGCGCGAAAGTGGATTTTTAAGGCACCGTGGCGGGCCATGGTCGTTAATTGCCTGCACCATAGACCAATTCCGGCCCAAGCGCAACCCGGCCGGTTTTGCCACAAAGCCTTCGGAAAGACAACGGGCGCTTTTGATCTCGGTAGTAACAAAGCGCCTCCACTGAAGTCAGCGCCCCTCCCATGGATATGTTTTAAGCGCGAGGGAGTGGATTGTAGGGGGATTATTTCGACTGATTCCGCCACCGCTGGGATCCGGTGCGAAAAATGGTCTTTAGGCTGGCCTTTGTTGATGGGCACTTAGCGCCGCCGTTGCCACCAGCAGGCCGTCTCCGCTGCGCACGCGGATGGCAAACGGGATGCTGTCGACCTGCAGGGCCATGTCACGGTCGCGCGGGTCGAAATGCGGCTGGCGCGGGTCGTCGAATTTGGCCGAATCGTGGGCCGCGAGCACCAGCGACCGCACCGCCGCCGGGTCCGGCCGGCGGTCGAGCAAACGGTTGCGAAGATACAGGGCGCACTGCTCGTCCTCGTCGCTGCGAGTGGTGGCGTCGGTGCCCATCGCCACGAGGCAGACCAGTGACGGCCTTTTTGCCAGCACCGCGCTGACGGTCGCCTCGGCGTTGACCAGGGCTGCGGCGAAGAGGGCATCGGCGCCCGCGGCCGCGACAATGCCCCTGGTGCCGGCGCTGGTGGACTGGATCAACGTCTTGCCGCGCACGTCGGCCCGCAACAGCTCGTGCGGCGAGTTACCGAAATCGAAACCGGGCACCTTGACCCCGGAGACCTCTCCCAGGCACAGGTCGCCCCGGCCCTGTCGGCGCAGGCTGAAAGCGGCCTGGGGCGAGTCGACCAGCAGCAGGCGCGCGGCACCGCGCCGCAGCGCCACGGCGGCCGTGGTAAAGGCCCGGTAGACATCGATGATGACAACCATGCCGGCCGCCCGGCGGGCGCCTTCCAGCAGGCTGAGCAGTCGGATCTCCATGGCCTAATATCCCCGTCTGAAATCGACCGGATACAAGAGGGGGGCGCCCTTTATGAACCGGCGATAGTTTTCGGCAAACACCGCGACGATATCGGCCGGAAAACTGAACCCCGAGTTGTGGGGCGTGATGATGATATTGGGCAGCGTCCAGAGCGGGCTTTCCTCCGGCAACGGCTCCTGCGCGAAGACATCCAGGACCGCCCCGCCGAGGGTGCCCTGCCGCAGTGCCTGCACCAGGGCGGTTTCGTCGACGGCGTCTCCCCGGCCGATATTGATCAAGACCGCGGTGTCCTTCATGCGTCTGAATGCAGCTTCATCGAAAAGGCCGATCGTCTCCGGCGTGCTGGGCAGCGTGTTCACGATGTAATCCGGCTCTGACAGGAATTCGTCGAACCCGGGGCCGGTAAACACCCGTTCGGCCTCCGGTACCGTTTCCGCCGTGCGTTTGTAGCCCCAAACGCGCAGGCCGAAATGGCGAGCGGTGCGGGCGATATGCCGGCCGATGGAGCCCATCCCGCAGATGCCGAGCAGGCGTCCGCGGAGGCTTTTGTAAGGCAGGCGCCGCCAGGTCCGGTCGCATTGATTGCGGTAGACCTCGAAAAAGTGGCGCTCCAGCACCAGGAGATAGCCGATGACATACTCGCTCATGATTGGCCCGAAGACGCCCTTGACGTTGGTCAAAACGAAGTCCGAGCGGGCATCGGGGCGCAGGAGTTCTTCGACGCCCGCATATATGGACTGGACCCATTTCAACGCCCGCGCGCCTTCCACCACGCGCGCGATGCGGGCGGGTTCGCCCAAAATGATGGTGGACCGGTCTGCGTGCCGGGTTGCCTCGCCCGCGCTCTTGTATGCGACGACTTCGAGGCCCGGGAGCCGCAGCTCGTTTATCAGCGCGGCATAAGCGTCGGCATTGCGGGAGAGAATCAACAGCCGGTTATCTGCATTCATGCAACCACCATTAGCGCCCGCTCATCCATGTCCCGGCGCATCGTTTTTAAGCATCGTGCCGGTCTTTAAGTTTCGGCGCTCATCCGATCGAATCGATGATATTTTCCACTAACAATCCCAATAACTCAATAAACCCAACAACTCAACAAACCCCAAATTCCGCGGCGGGATTCGGCCGATTTGCACGCCCCGTGGCGCACCGAAGGCCCCAGGGAGTCTCTTCGACGGGCGCTCAGAAAAAGCGGATGAGCACGGCGCCGCCGACGACCATGAGCGCGCCGGTCAAGCGCCAGAAATTGACGGGCTGGACCGCATAGCCGATCAGGCCGAAGTGATCCAGCGCCAGCGAGGCCAGCATCTGGCCGGCGACGATGAACGCCAGCATCGAGGTGGCGCCCAGCCTGGGGGCCAGAACCACCGTCGTCGCCACGAAAAAGGCCCCCAGGAAACCGCCGCTCCATATCCACCAGGGGTAGGCGGACAGGCCGCCGAAACCCGGCACGGGGATCCGTCGCACAAGAGCG
Source organism: Desulfobacterales bacterium (assembly GCA_049281435.1). Taxonomy (GTDB): domain Bacteria; phylum Desulfobacterota; class Desulfobacteria; order Desulfobacterales; family SG8-13; genus JARFQH01. Next base: position 6,344 of record JBAPSB010000245.1, on the reverse strand, counting down.
TAGAGGATCAGGGCCATGGTGCCGACCGCAAAAGAGATGGCGGCCGCCAGCACCGGCGAACGCGTCCAGAGGTTCAAATGGACATTGATGCCGGCCTGGGTGGGCAGACATGCCCCCGCCGCCAGGGCCAGGATCAGATAGAAAAGGATCGATACCATGGTTAGGCCTCGGTTGCCGCTAAAATGCTCAGATCGTGAATTTGCCGGATATAAAATCAACCGGATCTGATACCACTTGTCCGGTGAAGTCGCCTTAAAGGGTTCCGGGTTGCGTGTTTCGGGTTGCGCGTCAAGGCCATTAACTTAAGGCCAAATCTTCCCCTCTTTGAAATAGGGGGGCCAGGGGGGATTTCTTATGATCATTGAAATCCCCCTAAATCCCCCTTTTTCAAAGGAGGACTTTCAGAGGAATTCCTTAAGTTAACGACATTGAGTTTCGAGCTTCTGGTTGCAAGTTCTGAGTTTCAAGTGTCAAATTTCAAGTTACGGGTTTCGACTTACGGACGCGCGCCTCCGCCTCCACGAAAACCCGCTTGATGGCCGGAAACCTCGATTTGATCCGTCGATCGAACGCGGCAATCGCTTTTTCGATGTCACCGGCGGTGGCCGTGTCGGCCATGTCCACGCTGATGTTCACCAGAATGAAATCGGGGCCCATGTGGGTGGTCAGCACCTCGTTCACCGCTTCGACCGGGGCCAGTTCCAGGCTGCATTGGCGTATTGCTTGAACGATTTCAGGATCCGCGCTTTCACCGATCAGCAGGCCCTTGGTTTCATAGGCCAGCCAGATGGCGGTGACCCCGAGAATGACGCCGATCAAAATCGAGGCGATGCCGTCGAAGGCCGGATTCCCCGTTATTTCGCCCAGCGCGATCCCGGCCAGGGCGATCAGGAGTCCGGCCATGGCGGCCGTATCCTCGAACAGGACCACGAACATCGTCGGGTCCTTGCCCTGATGAACGGCCGCAAAATACCCGCGACGGCCTTTGACATGGGCGAATTCCCTGAACGCCACCCACAGCGAGCCGCCTTCGAAAACCATCGCCAGGCCGAGAACGATATAATTGACCACCGGGTTTTTCACGGGCTGGGGGTGCAGCAGGTGATGGATGCCCTCGTAAATCGAGAAACCGGCCCCCAGCGCAAATATCAGGATGGCGACTACAAAACTCCAGAAGTAGATTTCGCGGCCATGGCCGAAGGGGAACTGCGCGTCGGCCGGCTGGCGGGCCTGCCGGTCGCCCCACAGCAACAACCCCTGATTGCCGGTGTCCACCAGGGAATGGATGCCCTCGGAGAGCATGGCCGAGCTGCCGGTGACTGCAGCGGCGACAAATTTTGTCGCCGCCACCAGGCTGTTGCCCAGCAGCGCGGCGTAGATTACTTTTTTCGATCCCGAGGCCATGGCACCTGCCCCCTGAAGGTTCGCTGAAAACAGTCAGCCGCATTGCTCAAAGATATGACCTTTTAAATCCGAGGCCGTTTAATAGCGCGCGCTATGTTTCATATAGCCATTTATCGTGAAGGTGAACAGCCCAAAATCCCCGGCGGTTGCATCCGGGGCGAAAGTGGTAACCGTGGACGCAACGCCGGACGTGGTGAAGGCATTTTCACAACAAACATCGAATCGCATGTGTTCAGTGAAATACAGCGGCAGGTCAGGTGCGGCGGGGTGGGGAATATTTTATAAGTATTCGATAGGGTTATCTTTCTTCCTTGACAGTTGTGGAACTCCTCCGATATCTATAAAAATCCTTTCCGCCCGCGGCCTGGGTATCGGGCCACTGCCGGCGGCCGTGGGATTGACCTCAACCGAAGCAGGCAGCATGGAAGAGCAGATTCATTTCAGAAACCATTCAGGCGAAAAGCTGGCCGCAACCCTCCATTTGCCCAAATCACCCACCGGTAACGGGATCGTGCTGGGCCACTGTTTTACCTGTTCGCGGCACACGGGTATATTAAGGCAGATTGCCGGGGAGTTGAGCCGGGAAGGATTCGTGGCGCTGCGGTTCGATTTTTCCGGAAACGGCCAGAGCGAGGGCAGCTTTGACAAGTCGACCTACAGCAAACAAATTTCCGAGATGCAGGCGGCAATGGACATTGTCGCGGCCCGCGGGGCGACCTGGATCGGCATGGCCGGTCACAGCATGGGCGGGCTGGTCGCTTTTTTGACCGCGGCCCAGACCGAGGCCGTCAAGGCCGTCTGCGCGCTGGCCAGCCGCCTGACGGGCATCCGCGCGGTCGATTTTTTCAGCCGTGATCAACGGGCCGCGCTGCAGCGCACCGGCGAGGTGTTTTTCAGCAGCCGCGGACGGTCGCTGAAACTGACGGAGAATTTTTTTGCCGACGCCGACCGGTTCGATCCCCCAAATCTCCTCAAGACGTTCGACAAGCCCCTTATGGTGGTTCACGGCGACATGGACGAGATCATAGCGGTTGAAGAAGCCTACAAGGTGCGCGATCTGAGCGGCGGCCGGGTGGACCTGGAGATCGTGCCCGAGGCCGACCACATGTTCAGCCGCGAAGAAGACCGCATCGATATTTCCCGCAGCGTCGCGGGCTGGTTCAAGGAACAAAGTGACATTTAGTGGCCCTCTTCACAAATACGACGGCATACAATGACCGCGGCATCCTGAACGCACTGTGGTGCCCGGCGCGTGCTGACGATTGGTATGCGCGCTGCTTGCACCTTGCGCTGCGGGCGCTGCGGCCATCCCGGTGCGTCACCGCATTTACGAACAGGACCACTTAGCTTTACCGAAGGGCGGGTGAGGATGGATGCGATAGAGACGTTTAACGCCGATTACATCGACGAGCAATACCGGCGGTGGAAGGCCGATCCCGGTTCGGTTCCGCGGGACTGGCAGGCCTTTTTCAAAGGCTTTGCGATGGCTCTCGACCAGGCGCCGGCGGGGGCGGCGGATAACCTCGGGCAGGCGATCAAGCAAAGCCGGGTAGAGGCACTCAAGTACCGCTATCGCGACCTCGGGCATTTGCTGGCCTGCATGGACCCGCTCACGGCTTGTCCGACCGCGCATCCCCTGCTCGATCTTGAGGCCTTCGGTCTTTCGGCCGACGACCTGGACCGGGAATTCTTCACCCGGCGTTTGGCCGTGGGTGACACCGCGCCCCTGAGGCAGATTGTCGGAAGCCTGAAGGAAACCTACTGCCGGTCCATCGGCGTCGAATACATGCACCTGCAGGACCCCGAGGAGCGGCGCTGGTTGCAGGAGCGCATGGAGCCGGTGCGCAACCGGCCTCAGCTGGAGGCGTCTCAAAAGGGTCACATTCTCGAAAAACTGATTCAGTCGGCCCTTTTCGAACAATTTCTGAACAAGAAATACGTGGGCGTGACGCGGTTTTCGCTCGAGGGCGGCGATGCCGTCATTCCCCTGCTCGATTTTCTGACGGAGCGGGCGGCCGACCACGGCTGCCGGGAAATCATCCTCGGCATGGCCCACCGGGGACGGCTCAATGTTCAGGCGCACGTGCTGCACAAATCCTACTATGACATTTTTGCCGAGTTCGAGAGTTGTTACGATCCCGACGACCTGATCGGCGCCGGCGACGTCAAGTACCACAACGGCTATCTGGCCGATATCCGCACCTCAAAGGATCGGGAACTGCGGCTGTTTCTGGTCAACAACCCCAGCCATCTGGAGGTGGTCGACCCGGTGGTGGAGGGGTTTGCGCGGGCGCGGCAGGACATGCTCGACGATGGCGACCGCCAGCGGGTGCTGCCGCTGCTGATTCACGGCGATGCCGCCTTCGCCGGCCAGGGCGTGGTCATGGAAACCCTCAACATGAGCCAGCTGGAAGGCTACCGCACCGGCGGCACCGTGCATGTCATCATCAACAACCAGATCGGCTACACCACCTTGCCCGAAGACGCCCGCTCGACCCGCTATTCCACCGATGTGGCCAAGATGATCATGGCGCCGGTCTTTCACGTGCACGGGGAAGACCCCGAGGCGGTCGTGCACGTCGCCGGGTTGGCGGCCGACTACCGCACGGTTTTTAAAAAAGATGTGGTCATCGATGTGATCTGCTACCGGCGCTACGGTCACAACGAAGGCGATGAACCTTACTTTACCCAGCCCCTGATGTACGAACGGATTCGCGAAAGACCATCGCTGCACGAGCTTTATGCCGCCCGGCTGATCGAAGAGAAGGTGGTTGCGGAAGAAAAAGTCGATCAGCTTAAGGCGCAAGTGGAGAGCCGGCTGGAAAAAGAGTACCAAGAGGTTCACGGCAGCTCCTGCCCGTTTCCGGAGAGCCGGTTTTACGGCGAGTGGGATCACATCAGCGGCCGGTTCAGCCATACGGCCGTCGAGACCGGGGTCGAAAAGGGGCACCTGATCGAACTTGCCCGCCGGCTCAACAGTTTCCCGAAAGACTTCAACCTCTTTTCGAAACTGGAACGGCTGCTTCAAAAGCGGCTCGACGCCGTCGAAAAAGGGGAGGGAATCGACTGGGCCGGCGCCGAAGCGCTGTCTTTCGCCTCGCTGCTGACGGAGGGAATTCCGGTGCGACTCAGCGGACAGGACAGCGCCCGCGGCACGTTCAGCCAGCGCCACAGCACGCTGGTGGACATCAAAACCGGCAAAACCTATGCACCGCTCAACCACCTGGACGACACCCAGGCGCCCTACCTGGTCTACAACAGCCTGCTGGCCGAAGTGAGTGTGGTGGGCTTTGAATACGGGTATTCCATTGCACGGCCCGGCGCCCTGGTTCTCTGGGAGGCCCAGTTCGGCGACTTCGCCAACAACGCCCAATCGGTGATCGACCTTTTTATCGCCAGCGGCGAGGCCAAGTGGCAGCGCCTGAGCGGGCTGGTGCTGCTGCTGCCGCACGGCATGGAAGGCTTGGGGCCGGAGCATTCCAGTGCCCGGCTGGAACGGTTTCTGCAGCTGTGTGCGGGCGACAACCTGCAGGTCTGCCAACCGAGCACGCCGGCCCAGTATTTTCACCTGCTGCGCCGCCAGGTCAAGCGCCCGGTCCGCAAGCCCCTGGTGGTGATGACGCCCAAGAGCCTTTTGCGGCACCCGCTGGCGGTGTCGAATCTGGCCGACATGTCGAGCGCAGGGTTCCAGGAAGTGTTCGACGACGCCGCGGCCGACCCGAAGAAGACACGGCGCGTGCTGCTGTGCACCGGCAAGGTTTACTATGCGCTCCTGCAGCTGCGTCAGACCGTCAAACGCGACGATGTGGCCATCGTGCGCCTGGAACAACTGTATCCCTTCCCGGAAAAACGGCTGCAGGCGATCGCCGGAAAGTACGGGAAGGCCAGACAATGGTGCTGGGTGCAGGAAGAACCGGAGAACATGGGCGCCTGGCAGTTCGTGCGCTATCGCGCGGAAAAACTCTTTGGACGGGCGCCCGAGTATATCGGCCGCCCGGAAGCCGCCAGTCCGGCCACAGGTTTTCCGGCTCTTTTCAAACGGCAGCAGGCGGCTATTATCGAACAGGCCATCGGTGCGGAACAAGATGGTCAGGTGAGCTAAAGGCCTACCGGTTACCGCAGCGTTTGTGGACACCGGTGTCAAAATGAATTCAAATCCCGTGCACTGAATTCGGATTCGACTCAACGATGGCGCACGGCGCTGTTTCAGTGTCCAGCCATAAATGGATTTCGGTTTCTGAGTTGCAAGTTTCGAGTTTCATTTTGTGTGCCCTGCGTCTCCGCGGTGACGTGCAAGAGACGACCAGGAGCCTTTTACAGGAGACGCTATGGTGGTCGAAATCAAAGTTCCCAGTGTGGGCGAGTCGGTGACCGAGGCGGTGCTGGCGCAGTGGTTCAAGAAAGACGGCGACCGGGTCGAAAAGGGCGAGGCGCTGTTTGTCATCGAAACCGATAAGGTCACCCTGGAAGTGGAGGCCGAGGCCGGCGGTGTGCTGACGATCGGCGTAAAGGAAGGCGAAACGGTTTTGATCGGGGCCGTGGTCGGTACTTTAGAGGCCGCGGCGGACGGCGCCGAAGCGGCACCGGCGGAAAAGCCGGCCGGGAAAGCGCCGGCCGCTGAAGAAAAGGCCGAAAAAAAGGAAACCGGTCAGGAGAAAGCCGAAGCCGTCGAACCGGAGAAAACGGCGCCGCCGCCGAAAAGTGAGGCGGCTGTCGCACAAGAAAAGGCCGCCGAGCCGCCGCCGCAGGAAAAGCCGCTGCCGGCGGATCTGAGCCTCTCGCCCGCCGTGCGGCGGCTCGTGCGGGAAACCGGTGTCGATGTCGGGACGGTGACCGGCACCGGCCCCGGCGGCCGTATCACCAAAGGCGATGTCCTGTTGCACCTCGAGGCGCGTAAGGCCCAAGAGGCGGCGCCCCAGACGGCTGCGCCGGGCGAGAGC
>JBAPSB010000244.1:0-13810 GCA_049281435.1 Desulfobacterales bacterium | reverse complement strand
GTCGAAACGGGTGCCGGTGATGGGGTTGACCGGCACTTCCAGGAAATCGGCCGGGCCGTTCATGGTGTCCATGTACTGATTGATCACCCGCCACATGTGACCGCACTCGCCGCCCAGGATCCACTTGACGCCCAGGCGCTTGGCCTCGGCATACATCTTGGAATTGAGGCGTTTCATGGTTTCGTGCGAGGTGAAGAACCCGAAGTTGCCGCCCTCCGAGGCGTACGTGCTCCAGGTGATATCGAATCCGTATTTTTCCTGCAGAAAATGGAAGAGCAGCATGTAGCCCATGCAGGTGTATGTGCCGGGGTCGGCAAACACGTCCCCGGAAGGGGTGATAAAAAGGAAGTCGGCCCCCTTCTTGTTGAACTGCGGATTGACCCGCACGCCCGTGACCTCCTCGATGTCATCGACGAAAAAATCGAGCATGTCTTTGAACGCATGGGGCTGGATCCCGAGGTGATTGCCGGTCTTGTAGCAGTTGGACACCGGCGTGGCGATCCAGTCGATGTTCAGGCCCAGCAGATTGGTCAGCTCGCGGCCCATGATCGTTATCTCGGCCGTGTCGATGCCGTAGGGGCAAAACAGCGAACACCGGCGGCATTCGGAGCACTGATACAAATAGTACCACCACTCCTTGAGCACGTTCTCGCTCATCGGCCGGGCGCCGTTGAGCTTGCCCAGGATCTTGCCCGCCGTGGTGAAGTCGTTGCGGTAGACCGAGCGCAGAAGCTCGGCCCGCAGCACCGGCATGTTCTTGGGATCGCCCGTGCCGATGAAGTAGTGGCACTTGTCCGCGCACGCCCCGCAGCGGACGCAAATGTCCATGAAAACTTTGAACGTGCGGAACTTTTCCAGCCGTTCCTTGAAACCGTTGTGGATGATTTCCTGCCAGTTTTCCGGCAGCTGCCAGTCGTCGTCGAAACAGCTCCAGGTCCTCGGATTCGGAGCGCTCAGCGTTTCCAGGCTCTTGGGATTGCCGGCATAGCAGGCGATCCCCTTGCGAATTTCAACGGGAACATCCATCCAGTCGGTCGACGCTGGACGGTTGCCGACGTTGTTTAAGAGTTCTTCTGCAGTTGGGATGTCGGACATATGTTACTCCTTTTCCTCGGATGCGTCGGCTGATTCTTCCGCCGCCGGTTCAGCCGATTCCTTTACGACCGGCAGTCCGGCTTCGATCATCTTGTCTCTGAATTCATCTTCGTATTCATCGTAGGTATGCACCTCGACCGGATAGTTCCACGGATTGACATGACGGCGGGCGCGGGTGTCCGCGCGCGTGTTGCGCGTGGGGCTCATGAAAATCCCGCCCACGTGCATCAGCTTGCTGAACGGAAAGTAGATCAGCAGAACACTGACGAAGAGCAGATGCACGTAAAAAATACTCCCCAGGGTCGCCGGGATGCTGGGACGGAAAGTGACCAGCCCCATGGCCAGCTCCTTGGCGGCCGTGACGTCGATTTTGGTGAAATAGCGCATCAGGATTCCGGTGAAAGCGATCCCGATGATGAGAAACAGGGGAAAGTAGTCCGAAGCCAGTGAAATGTACTTGACGCCGGGGACAAACAACCGTCGCAGCAGCAGGTAGGTGACCGCCGCCAGAAGGACCAGTCCCGACAGGTAGACCCCCGGCACACCGATCTGGACGCTGTCCCGCAGCACTTCCAGTCGGAAGAAGCTGTCGATATTTTCCACCAGCCGCACCGGCAGCGGAACCGGTTCGGTGAAAAACCGCAGGTGGCGGAAGAGAACGGCGAAGAAAGCGTAGTGAAACGCCAGCGCTCCGACCCACAGAAAGATTTCGAGCGAGTAGGAAACCCGCCCTTGCCGCAGCTTCATGCGGGTGTTGCGGAAAAGGGATCGAAAGGCGGCCACTTCCAGCAGCATGCGCATGAAAACGCCGCTTTTCGAAAAGGGGTTGTCCCATTTGGCATGCCGGATCCAGGGCAGTGATTTTTGCTGGCCGCCGGTTGTGGGAATGTGGAACGGGACCGGCACGCGCGCCCAGGCCAGGATGCGGCGGATGAAAAACACTATGAATACCAGCACCGCGGCATAGGGTATCCAGACGCCGAAAACCCATCTGGTGGCCGGAACCGCCGAAGCCCCCACATAGGCCAGCAGAAACAATACGATAACTGCCAGGAGGGAAATTATGTACCTTTTGTTCATCGACCAGCTCCTCGTTTACAGCCCGGCGCCGAACCGGCGCCCGCGGCTTGGGTGATTAATAGCACCGAACCGTTCAAGTGGCCGGCTTATTTTCCGGTTCATCTTCAATCAAGCCCGCCCGCTTAAAGGCTTTGTAGATCTTGTCCTTCTCCTCGTTGGCCTTGAGTTGATAGATTTTCTCGCGGCATTCCATGTAAATATCGAAGGCAAACAGACTCAATGCGTCGACCCGGGCCTCGAAATCGAACAAGTCCTCCAGCAGGCGGCCTTCTTTGAGGTCTTTCTTCAAATGGGTGCGGACGATATTCTTCAAGACGAGAACAAAGGCGGTGGCCTGGGCGGGAGTGAAGTTCTGCACGGCCCGGACCCGCACGATGGGATCGAGCAGCGGGCGGACCGCCTCACGGTTCATGCCGGTCAGAAGCTGATCGAACAGACCGGGCAGACCCTTGGTGAGATATCCGCCGACGGGATTGGAGAAGGGGTCTTTTTCCCTCTTTAGAAACTGGGCGGTGTCGGGAGCATAGGTTTTCGCCACCATGTCGAACCAGTCGCCGACGATGGCGTTGCGCTTTTTTGCTAATACCTTTTCAAGCCCCATGCGTCGAATGGTCCCGGTCTCTTGCCGCGCTCGTTACGGAAGTGTCTTTGTCAGATCGATATCGGGGGTGTGTTTCGCCCCCCGGCTTACGGGGATCAAGGTGAAGCCTATAGTCAACCTTCAGAATCCTGTCAAGAACAATCGACACCCCCGCGACGGTCTTCCCGCGAAATCAGCGGTAGTTTTTTTTCCAGGGTTGCCGCCTCTTTTCCGTCACATCCGCCAGGGCCTTGTAAAAGGCGCCCACGGCCAACTCCGCGCAATGAGCGTTCTCCGCCGGCAGCGTTTGCAGGTAGGCAATCACCTCTTCGGGCGTGATCTCCCAGGCCGCCTCGATGCCCCGGCCCTCGGCCAGTTGCGCCACCGTGTTGGCGCAGGCGTTGGTGTTCAGGCACCCGTCGGTCAGATAGGAAACCGAGCGGATGGACTCGTTTTCCATGGTCAGAAAAAACTCCACCGTGTCGCCGCAGTCGCCGCTGCGCTTGCCGTAACCGTCCGGCCGGGCCACTTTCTCGCGTCGCTCCTGCCCCAGCGCCATCTCCAGAAATTGGCGCGAATGATCCTGCCAGAAATCAAAAGGCTTGGTCGTCATGACTGTCCCCTGCTTTTTTTATAAAAATAACAAACACCATGTAGGCGTTTCGGCGGCGAGAGATCGCGAGTGGCCCTATCAGTGTCCATCCATAAATGGTCTTTTTTCCGCTGGGCAGCCGGTCGCAACGGGTTTCCGGCTGCGGGGTACATAAAGTACGCCGCGCCGTCCCGCCCAGGCGGGATGCGGCCTTGCCCAGCGAACAACTCCACAGGTATGAATTGGACACTCAGAAATGCCTGAAAAGATCGCGGATGGGCCCTATCTAACCGCTCATTTAATTGCTGTCAACCGGCGGGCCGAACTGTCACCAACGGAATCGGTCGGCGGTCATCGGCTGGGGCCGCGTCTTTGTGAATTCACCAAATGAATTAAATTTTAGAAAATATATTTGACTTCACTCTTTATAATCCTTTAAAATACAGGCCACGTAACCATCTGTTTCTGCATGATCCTTGCGAATGTCCGGAAAATCAAAGCGGGTGTCAGGGCAACAGGCCCATCATCCGGCGTGAACCACACCATACGGAATTGCTGAAAGCTGCCACACCAATAAAACAGGGGATATCATTTGGGATCTCGGTTTTTTTCGGGATCATCGAGGGGAGAGGGGAGGAATTTTCCGTATCATTTCATGCGGATCACCAAAAAAGGGAGGAAAAATGAAAAAGGGGTTTGCAATTCTATGTGGCCTGGGGATTCTGGCGCTGGCGTCAACGCCTCTTTATGCCGGCGGCATCATCAACAAAAGCAACCAGAGCGCGGACTACATCCGCACGCTCAACCGCAGCGCGGCGACCGATTATCCGGACATCGCCGTCTTCAACCCGGCGGGCATCATGCAGATGGACAACGGCGGCTATGCCAAGCTCGATGTGATGTACTACGCCAAAGACTATTCGAATACGGTGCCCAACACCGCCTTTGCGCCGTTCAACCAGCCTTTCGGCGAACTGAGCCAGGATACGCCCTCGGTGATTCCGGGCCTCTTTGCGATTTACAAGCAGGACCGGTGGGCCGGTTTCTTCGCGTTCACGATACCGGCCGGCGGCGGCGAACTGGAATACGACGACGGCTCCGCCCGGACCGTCCAGCTGGCCGGCAGCATTGCGCAGGCGTTAAATCTGGGTGCGACCGGTGGAGCGACGAATCGGCTCCCCTACAATCTGATCGCCTCTCAGAAAGAAAAGGTCAAGGACAGCGTGGCCTACGGGTTCTCGCTGGGCGGCTCCTATGCCATCAACAAGATGTGGTCGGTGGCCGCCGCCGCCCGCTACGTCTATTCTACCAGAGAGTTCGACGGCCAGGCCACCATTGCCTCATCGGCCGGCCTCGCGCCGCCCTACACCCTGTCGCTTGACGTCAAAGAAAGCGACGGCGGAATCGGGGGGTACTTCGGCGTGAACTTTACCCCCAACGACAAGCTCAACGCCGCCGTGACCTTCTACACCAGCACCGACATCAAATACGAACGGGAGGTCGTAAAAGACACGCGATTGCCGAACGGCAGGTTGCTCTCCGAAGTGACCGGCTTCCAGGATGGCAGCACCATTCAGGACGACATTCCGGGCCAGCTGGGCGTCGGCGTTTCCTACAAATTCCTGCCGCAGTTGAACGTGGCCGTCAACTATATCCTTTACCTCGAAAAAAGCGCCACGATTCAAACCTTCTCCGGCGAGGGCAACAGCTGGGACCTCGGGCTGACCGCCGAGTACACTTTCTCCCCCCAATGGAAGGCCAGCGTCGGCTACCTTTACACCGATATAAAGCTCCCGAATGACCAGCAGATCAGGCAGCCCGAGGAACCCAAACTGGATGCCAACACCTTCGGCGCCGGGGTTGTTTTCAGCCCGACGACGGCTTGGGATATCACCCTCGGAGGCCTTTACGTCGATTACAAAGACGTGACCGACAATTTTGGCATCAACTACGATAAAAGCGTTTGGAACCTGTCGGCCGGCGTGACCTGGAAGTTTTTCTAATAAATTTTTCGAGGCAGGGAATTCCCTGCCTCGAAAAATTTATCGCTTGAACGATTTTTCCAGCTCCCGCACGCTCCACCGCAGCCAGGTGGGGCGACCGTGGGGGCAGTGAGACGGATTTTCACACCCGTCGAGTTCCTGCAGCAGTTCGCGCACCTGCCGGTCGGAGAGTGGCTGGCGGGCGCGAACGGCGCCGTGGCAGGCCATGAGCTTCAGGCTCTCGTCGACAAAGCCTTGCGGCCCCTCACCGAAGCCTTCCGCCGTCAGCGTTTCCGCAATTTCTCGAATCAGGGGCACGACATCCCGACCGGCCAGCATGGCGGGCACGGCACGCACCACGAAGGTGGTGGTGCCGAACGGTTCGATCTCGAGGCCCAACCGATTGAACTCCGCCGCAAGCCGTTCCAGAACGGTGGCCTCGTGCAGGCTCAGTTCGATAGTTTCGGGCACCAGCAGCCGCTGGGCCTCTTTTTTCAGGCTGTCGGAGCGCCGCTTGAGACGCTCGTACAAGATGCGCTCGTGGGCGGCGTGCTGGTCCAGAAGAACCAGGCCGTCTTCGGATTCGCACACCACGTAACTGTTCTGAAACTGGCCGATCACCCGCAGACCGCCAAAGGCCGTTTCCTGCCAGAGTGCCGCCGGGCGTGCAGGAACGGCTTCCGGTAAACCCGCCCGCGCGCCGGGAAGCCCCCCACTGACCGCCGCAGCCTGGACGGCATCAGTGCGGCCGGAACCGGCGCCCGCATCGCCGTCTCGCCCGTGGTGTGCCTCGTAGAGTATCTCCCGGTTCTCCGCGACCTGCGATTCTCTCTGAAAATAGACCGGTCGCGGCGTCTCTTCGGATCGCCCCCACCGCGGCCGGTCGCTGCGATCGAGTGTGTCGGCCACGGCCGCCTGCACGAGGTCGTGAACGACGTGTTGCCGGGCAAAGCGGACCTCGTTTTTGGTGGGGTGAACATTGACATCCACCTGGTCGTACGGAACGGTGACAAAGAGCGTCGCCACCGGATACTGCCCTTTCACCAGTCGCTGCCGATAGCCGGCGAACAGCGCATGCAGGATCACCCGGTCGCGCACGTGGCGGCCGTTGACGAAGATAAACACCCCGCGTGAGGTGCTGCGAAACTGCTTCGGATCGGACACCCAGCCGCTGACGGCACCGCCGTCGGTCTGCCGGTCGACAGAATAGAGATCATCCCGCAGCTCCGCTCCCAGAACAGCGACGATCCGCTCGAGCCGGTCGGCGGCGGGGGGCCAGCTCTTGAGCGTGCGGCCGTCATGCACCAGTCGGAAATGGACCGCGGGCCGGCCCAGGGCGATCGCGGCCACCGTATCGGCGATATGTCCCATTTCGGTGGTGACGCTCTTCATGAACTTGCGCCGGGCCGGTGTGTTGAAAAAAAGGTTCTCGACTGTCACCATCGTGCCCGGCGGCGCCCCCGCGTCTGCAACCTGCTCGATCTTCCCGCCCGCAACACGAATCTCGGTGCCGGCCGCGGCCGGCCTCTCGCGGGTGATAATGGAAAAACGTGACACCGCCGCGATGCTGGGCAGCGCCTCGCCCCTGAAGCCGAGACTTCGAATCGAAAACAAGTCGGTGTCGCCGGCGATCTTGCTGGTAGCGTAGCGTTCCAGGGCCAGCAGGGCGTCGTCGCGGCCCATGCCGACGCCGTCGTCCGACACCCGGATCAACCGCCGGCCGCCATTTTCGACCTCGATGACGATCCGGGTGCTGTCGGCATCCAGCGCATTTTCCACCAGCTCCTTGACCAGCGAAGCCGGCCGCTCGACCACCTCGCCGGCGGCAATTTTGTTGGAAACGGATTCGGGGAGGATGCGGATTTTGGACATTGTACTTTGGTATTTAGTGTTTTGTAATTAGTGTATTGTGTTTGGTGTTTAGTGTTTAGTGTTTGGTGTTTGGTGTTTGGTGTTGGAATGACCTATCAAGGTATGTTTTTGCTGACCGCGTTTATGTATGAATTCAGCGAAGGGCCTAACTTGTCGAATATCTTTTGAAAAACACACGACCTGTCTTCAGTTATCAGATTCCTTTTGAGCGCCCTTCTCAGCCAGTATTGGGTCTCGTTGAGTGAACCCCTGGCAATCCTGATGAATTTGCGATTATCCGCCGGCGTTCCTCTGCCCGTGCCTTCAGCAATATTGGCGCCGATACTGTCCGCTGCCCTCACCAGTTGCTTGCCAACGGTGTCTTTCTCAAATTGTTTCCAGTTGCTAACAGTGTTCCATATTTCGTCGGCCAACGTCTCGGCCATTCGAAACACCCGCAGATCTTCGAGCCGGACAAATCCCATCAGCCACCCCTTCCCACCAACCACTAAACACCAAACACTAAACACCAAACACTAAACACTATCTTTAACAAACCGCTCCAGAAACTCCGTTTCGAGCGGGGACAAATCGAATTTGTTGCCGGCCTCTTCGATCAGCTTGGCCAGGGATTGGTCGGGAGTGTATTTGTGTTCATCGATCACCCAGCGGGCGGCCTTTCTGATATTTTCGTTTACGGGCTGAATGGTGGTCATCTGCTGACTCCTTTGAAAAGAATGGGGGGCTATGGCCGCACGGGGATGCCCAAAAAAACGCGTGCAGCCGATGGTGGCGCGGAAGTCTGCCGGCAATCCCGGCCACAGCGCTCGCCGTCTTTGGAACCTGCGGAGCGGCTATAGGCTTCAAGATAAAGGCTTTGGCTGCTGGTATCGGTCGTTGGCGCATGACTATACAGCCGCCGCCCTCTATCCTTGCCAAAATCTTTATCTTAAAGCCCTCATATGCCGCGGACGCTCATAGCGGCGGCTTTCGCAGGTGGTGCTCCGTGTTCTGCTCGAAACCGTAAGCCACCTGGAACAGCCGCTGCTCGTCGAAATGTTTGCCCAGTATCTGCAGACCGATCGGCAATCCGCCGGAGGAAAACCCGCACGGCAGAGAAATTCCGGGAATGCCGGCCAGGTTGGCCGAAAGGGTAAAAATATCCGACAGGTACATGGCCAGCGGGTCATCCGCTTTTTCATCTAATTTAAACGCCGGCGTGGGCGTCACGGGGGTCAGAATGACATCGCAGCGGTCGAAAGCCTTCTTGAAATCTTCCGTGATCAGCGTCCGGACCTGCGAGGCCTTGCCGTAATACGCATCGTAATAGCCGGCGGAAAGGCAATAGGTGCCGATGATGATGCGCCGCTGAACTTCGGGCCCAAACCCCCTGGAGCGCGTGCGGCGGTACATGCCGATCAGGTCTGAAGGCGTCCGGTCCCGAAACCCGTACTTGACCCCGTCGAACCGCGCCAGGTTCGAACTGGCTTCCGAAGGCGCAATGACATAGTACACGGCGATGACATAGCGCGTGTGCGGCAGTGACACCGCCACCCGTTCGGCTCCCAGTTTCTCGATGACCCGGATCGCCGCTTCGACGGCAGCGGAGATTTCCGGATCGAGTCCGTCGATGCCGTAATATTCCCGGGGAATGCCCACCCTTACGCCCTTCAGGCTTCGTCCCAGGGCAGCGGTGTAATCCGGGACCTCGACCGGCACCGAGGTGGAGTCGGCCGGGTCGTGGCCGGCGATGGCGTTCATGACCAGGGCGCAGTCGGTGACGCTGCCGGCCAGAGGCCCGATCTGGTCGAGAGAAGACGCAAAGGCCACCAGGCCATACCGCGATACCCGCCCGTAGGTGGGTTTCAGACCCACCACCCCGCAGTGGGCCGCCGGTTGCCGGATAGACCCGCCGGTATCCGAACCGAGTGCGGCCAGGCACATATCGGCGGCAACGGCCGCCGCCGCGCCCCCGCTCGAACCGCCGGGTGTGCGGGCCAAATCCCAGGGGTTGCGGGTCGGCTTGAAACCGGAATTTTCGGTGGAGGACCCCATGGCGAATTCGTCCATGTTGAGCTTCCCGATGCAAACGGCCCCGGCGTCTTTGAGCTTGCGGATAACAAACGCGTCGTACGGCGGCACGAAATTCTCGAGGATCCGGGAGGCGCAGGTCGTCCGCAGGCCTTCGGTGCAGATCACATCCTTGATCCCGACCGGAATGCCGGTGAGCGGCCGGCCATTTCCGGCGGCGATCAGGCCGTCCGCCTGCCGCGCCTGTTCCAGAGCCCGCTCGCCGGCCACCGTCAAAAAAGCGTCGACCCGGCCTTCGACCGCCGCAATTCTATCCAAAAGCGCCCGGGTGAGTTCCTCCGCGCTGATGTCTTTCTTTCGCAGCAGATCGTGAGCCTCGGAAATGGACAATTCATAAAGATTCATCAAATATTCCTTACCCGAGCACCTTCGGCACGATAAAGCTGCCATCCTCTTTTTCGGGAGCGTTAGCCAATGCCGCGGTGGGGTCGAGGTGGCCGTGCGGCGCGTCCTCCCGAAAGGCGTTGGTCAGTGAAACAGCGTGAGAGGTAGCCCGAACCCCCTCGGTGTCGACCCTTTTCAGTTGATCGACATAGTCGAGGACCGTTCCGATCTGATCGACGAACTTTTCGATCGCCGTCGCATCGAGTTCCAGCCGGGCCAGCCGGGCCACGTAAATAATTTCTTCCCTGGTGATTTTCACGCGCACCTCACAGCTTCTAAGCGTTTGTCACTTCTTCCACGGAAAGCGGCAATTGGGCGACGGACTCTAATTCGCCCCGACCACAATCGGCCGATACCCCTCTTTTTTCAGTCGGGCGAGCACGTCACCGGCTGCGTCGCGGCTGGCGTAGCGCCCCACGCGGATGCGAAACCAGATGCCCTTGCCGGGAACGACGGCGATGACTTTGTAGGCTGGATAGCCGCGGTCCTTCAGTTTCTTGACCACCGCATCGGCCTCGGCCAGGTCCTTCAAGGAAACCGCCTGGATCGTCACCTTTCCGCGGTCATCCGATGACGGGCCGGTGTCGGCCTTGGCCGGGTTCGGGGGTGGCGCCTCCGCAGGACTAATCGGTTTGGTATCGGCACTTTTAGCCGGGTTCCTGACCGCCGGTTCCTTTTTTTCGGCCGGCGGAGCCTCTTCCGCGCGGGAAACCCTGACCGGCGTCCGTTTTTCCCGAAGCGGTTCCGGATCGTTTTGCGGCGGCGAATACGGGGCGCTCGGGCCGCTTTTTTTCAATTCCTCGTAAAAATCGAGCTCGGTTTTGGTTTTCGCATCGCCGGTTTCCACCTCGACCGGCGCCAGCTGTTTTCTCGTATCGGCGGCAATCAGGCTTTCGAGTTCCCGTGTGAGCTTGTGGATGTCGAACGTCACCGGAGCCGTCCCGCGCCCCACCAGAACGCCGATGCCGAACATCCAGGCGGCAATCAGGACGATAACGGCATATCGTCCCCATGCGATGCGGCGGGTGCTCTGGCGGGAAGGGGGGGGTGCCGCCGCTTTTTGTTTGCCGTCATTCGCCACGGTGTGCACAGATGTATAGACACAATTTTATAGGGGCCATGGATTGTTTCCGGTCCGGCAAGGCGCACTGCCCAAACAGGTTACATCTTTTCGGGAGCATCGACCCCCAGCAACGCCAGCCCGTTTCGGATCACTTGGCAAATCGATTCCACGAGGCACAGCCGGCCGCGACTGAGCACCGGGTCTTCGGACAACACCCGGTGCTTGTTGTAATAGGCGTGAAAGGCCGCCGCCAGGCTCATGAGAAAAAAGGTGATGCGATGCGGTTCCAGTTTTTCAGCGCTGAGGGCGACCACCTCGGGATATTGCGCCAGGGTCTTGATCAACTGGATTTCTTCAGGCTCCAGCAAGCGCGCAATGGCGGTCTCGTTCCACCGGACATCCACCATCCCGTCTGCGGCGGCTTTGCGGATGATGCTTGAAATCCGGGCGTGCACGTACTGAACGTAATAGACCGGGTTTTCGTTCGTCTGTTGCTTGGCCACCTCCAGATCAAAATCAAGCGGGCTCTCATAATGGCGGGTCAGAAAAATGAAGCGGGCCGCATCCTTGCCGACTTCATCGATGACGTCGCGCAGCGTGACGAACTCTCCGGCGCGGGTCGACATGGCCACCGGCTGCCCGCCCCGCAGCAGGTTGACCAACTGAACCAGGATGACCTGGAACTGGCTGCGCTTGTGGCCGCCGGCTTCGATCGCCGCCTGCAGGCGGGGGATGTAGCCGTGATGGTCGGCGCCCCAGACATCGATGACGCGCTTGAACCCGCGCCGGTACTTGTTCTCGTGATAGGCGATATCTGAGGCGAAGTAGGTGGTTTGGCCGTTTTGGCGCACGACCACGCGGTCCTTCTCGTCTCCAAGATCGCTGGTCCTGAACCACAGGGCCCCGTCTTTTTCAAAAACGATGCCGCGTTTTTGCGCATCGGCCAGGATGCGCTCCACTTCTCCGGAATCATACAGGCTCTGCTCGCTGAACCACTCATCGAATGACACGCCGAACAGGGCCAGGTCTTCGCGGATGCCAGCCATGATAGTGCCGGCCGCCGTGCGCGCACACGCCATCACGGCCTCGTCCTCCTCGCGCCGCAGCAGAGCATCGCCCTGTTGCTCCTTGATCCGAGCGGCGATATCGCCGATGTAATCCCCCTGATAACACTCTTCCGGAAAGGGGTCGTTGCTGACAAAAAGCGCGCGGTACCGGAGAAACACCGACCGGCCGAGGGTCTGGATCTGCCGGCCGGAATCGTTGATGTAGTATTCCCGCTGAACGTCGTAACCGCAGAAGGCCAGGATGTTGGCGACGGCATCGCCCACGGCGGCGCCGCGGCCGTGTCCGACATGCAGCGGGCCGGTCGGATTGGAACTGACGAACTCCACCTGCACCTTCTCGCCCCGGCCCAAATCCGAAGCCCCGTAGCGCCGATCGGCGGCCCGGATTTCCTGCAGCACCGGGTGCCAGGCGGCGGGCGTGACGTAAAAGTTGATAAACCCCGGCCCGGCGATCTCCACCTTTTCGAGCAGACGCTGCGAATCGCTGAGCTGCTCGACGATCACCTGGGCAATTTTGCGGGGGGCGGTCTTCTGCAGCGCGGCCGTCACCATGGCGAAGTTGGTCGAAAAATCACCATGCGCTTCGAGCTTGGGTTCTTCGAGATTCACCGCGGGAAATTCTGCCGATGGCAGTAATCCCTGCGCGTGGGCCCGCGAGGCGGCCTCGATGATCAGTTTTTTTATTCGATTCTTCATCCGCTGAGTGACGCCGGAAGGGCGAGTCCTTAAAATGATTATAAAACTCTATTTTGTAGTGAATTTCAGGGGACAAGTCAAGAAAGTTCGAGCCGCTGAGCCTAGCGGCCAAAATACAACGGCACCGGATGAAGTTCCGCATTTTTTTGTTGACGGGTCAAGCGGTTCGGTATACTGGTTCGTCAACAGTCGGCAGAAGCTGGCGGTAGCTCGACATCCGGAAAATTTAACCCCAAAATGTGAAGCCACGAAGGCAGCGTGCACCACGAAGGTGCCGCAAGGCCCGTGGTTTTTTTGTTTTTAAAGGAGGAAGAAATGAAAAAGGTCTGTGTCCCGGCATTCCTATGGCTTGCAGCGATCTTATGGGTCGCGCCCGCAGCGGCTCACTTCGGGATGGTGATTCCCTCGGATCCGATGGTCATGCCGCAAGACGAAAAAAACCTCGCCCTGCAGCTCTCTTTTTCCCACCCTTTCGAAGGAGTGGGCATGGAGCTGGAGAAACCCAAGGCCTTCGGAGTAGTGGCGAACGGCAAAAAAGAGGATCTTGGATCGTCCTTGCAACCCATAAAGGTGATGGACCACCAAGCCTGGCGGGCAAATTACGAGATCAAGCGGCCCGGGGTCTACATGTTTTACATGGAACCGCAGTCCTACTGGGAGCCGGCCGAGGATCTCTTTATCATCCACTACACCAAAACGGTGGTGACGGCCTTCGGCGACGACGAGGGCTGGGATGCCGAGGTCGGCCTTAAAACCGAGATCGTGCCCCTGTCGAAACCCTACGGCCTGTATGCCGGCAACGTCTTTCAGGGCATCGTCAAGCTGGACGGCCGGCCGGTGCCCTATGCCGAAGTCGAAATCGAGTTCTACAATAAGGATAAAAAGGCCGCGGCCCCGACCGATTACATGGTCACCCAGACCATCAAGGCCGACCAGAACGGTGTGTTCACCTATGCGGCGCCCCAGCCCGGCTGGTGGGGATTTTCGGCTTTGAACGAGGCCGATTTCAAAATCAAGAAAGACGGCCAGGACAAGGCGGTCGAGATCGGCGCCGTGCTCTGGGTGCACTTTGAACCATGGCAACAAAAATAAAACCGCCGGTGCGTTTCTAACAGCCAGTGCGTTTTAGAAAAAGGGATGCTGCCTCTTAAACTAAGGGGGGCTCAATATTTAAATATTCATGGTTCAAGGAGATGGCCCGATGATACGAAAACAACTGGCGATCATGTTGATGTGTTTGATGATGTCGGTGGCGAGTTCCCGGGCGCAAGACGAGCCCACCCGCCAGGAGGTTGATCAGCTCAAACAAAGAATTGAAGAACTGGAAAA
>JBAPSB010000243.1:0-15111 GCA_049281435.1 Desulfobacterales bacterium | reverse complement strand
ATCGTGCCGGCCAACATCGTGCAGCACTTCCTCGACGATGTGGCTGACGGCCGCTGTGATGGCTTCCCGTTGATCGGCATCAACACGCAGAACATGGACAACGGAAATCTGAAAACCTGGCATGGGCTGGATGAATCCCAAACCGGAATACTGGTCACAAAGGTGATTCCCGGACAACTCTCCGACGGCAGCCTCTATGCGGGGGATATCCTTTCCGCGATCGACCGGCATCCCATAGCCGATGATGGAACGGTCGAATTCAGGCGCAACGAGAGGACCAGCTTCTCCTATTTTATTCAAAACCATCAATACGGCGAGGTGGTGAAGCTGACGGTCATCCGCCAGGGCCGGGAGCAGGCCGTTGAGCTCGAGCTGAAAAAGGGTGCCGAAGACCTTTCCTTCGTTTCCCGCTGCGAGTATGATGTTCAACCGCGCTACTACATTTACGGCGGGCTCGTATTTTGTCCCCTGACCTTCAATTACCTGAAGACCTGGGCGGACTGGCGCACAAAAGCACCGCCGAATCTTCTGAACTTTTTCATCAATGGCGACCCGACCGATGAAAAAGAGGAAGTCGTCATCCTGACCAAGGTGCTGGATGCAGAGATAAACGTGGGGTACAACAAGCACACCGATCAGCGGGTCGTGAAGGTAAACGGGAAGAAAATCATCAACCTGAAGCAGATGATCGCCGCGATCGACTTGCAAAGTGCTACCGATTTCATCGTATTCGAGATGGAGAAGGGCGATCAGCTCGTTTTAAACAACCAGCGCGCGGCTTTGATTCATGGAGATATCCTGAAGACCTACGGGATCGTTCAGGACCGCTCGGGGGATCTGCCGCGGTTGGCTAAACTGGACTAAGGCTTTAAGATAAAGGTATTGGCTGTGTTATCGGTCGTTGACGTATTACAATACAGCCGCCTCCCTCTGGCCTCGCCAAAATCTTTATCTTAAAACCTTGTATGGTGTCCGTTCATAAATGGCCCTTTTTCCTCTGGGCGACCGGTCGGATTTTGCAACCCTGTGAACGGTTACGATTTTTTTGAGGACCGTGGATGGGTTGGACTAAACAAACTCGCCGTTTGCGTATACTACTCTCCTGCCGCCACCTGTCAAAATTGCGCTGACGCGTTTGCTTTCGGTGTTCACCAGGTCCCAGTGCAGGGCCGAGTCGTTGAAGCCGAGCTTTTTTCGAAGCCGCTCGTCGAGGCCCGGCTTACCGGCATAGGCATCCGTGTAGGCGGAGCCGAGGGCCAAATGACAGTTGCCGTGTGGTCCCCCGAAGTTCTCGTCGAAGAGGGTGTTGGCCATGAAGGCGTCGATGCGTGAAAACCGCTTGTCGGTCAGAGAAAATTCTCCGACCCGACGGGCGCCGGGGTCCATTTCGATCTGCCGGCGGACAAAGTCTTCGCCTTTTCGCGCCGCCACCTTCACTACGGCGCCTTTGTTGAATTCCAGTCTGACGCCGGCTACCAGGTTGCCGCTGCGGAACGAAGGCTGGTCGGCATAGTAAACGCCGCTGGTTCCCCGCCAGTCAGGCGACGTGAAGATCTCGAAGCTCGGGATGTTGCGGCCGGACAGGCCCAGCCACTTTCTTTTTTCTCCCACGGTGATGGTCAAATCGATATTGGCCGACTCGATGTGAAGGCGCTCGACCGGCAGCCGGTCGAGTCTTTTTTTGATCGTGCGGATCTTGTGATGGACGTCCTGCCAGGCCCTTACCGGATCACTTTCTTCCAGAAAGCATGCCGCCGCAATCTGGCGGGCGTAGGCCTTGAGGGACATCCTGGCGTGGCGGGCCAGGGCCATGGTGGGGAACATGCACAGGGTCCAGCTGAAAAGGCCCTGTTCTTCACGCCGATTGAGGATGTCGCGCAAATACTTGCGTGCCACGGCCGCCTGGCCGATTTTCCGGGGATCGATATCGCCCAGGTGGGTGATCGATTCCGGGGCGTACAAATGAATGCTGCCGTTTAGATGCTGTTGCAGGTTTTCCTCTCCGGCGGGAACGAACGCCAGTTGGGAGGGCGTGGCATGGGAAAAGAAGCTTTTTTCCATACCGGGCGTTTCCATTGCCCGCGGCAGCGGGTTAAGCCCCATCCGGAGTAATTTGTCATAAAGTATTTCGGCCAGCGGTCGGGCCGGCAGATGATAGCGGATCGCCACGGTGTCATTTCTTCTGAACTTGCCGCGGCGGGCCGTTTGCAGTCCCCAGAGAAGTACTTCGGCATAGCCTGTCAATTCTTGATCGGAAAACACGTCCACTGCTGATCCCTCGCTTCACGGATGATCGTCTTTTAGAAAGAGGCGATGATATTCGGATTCGGACAGGTGCCGTTTGAGCAGCCGGGTGACGAGGCTGAAGATTTCGTCCAGTTCGTCATCGCCGAGCCGCTTGACAAGGGTTTGAAGCAGCGTGTCATCCGAGAATTTCTGCAGGTAGTACATGATGGTATTCTGGTCGTTTTCGCGGTCGAGCCCGAAGCCGACCAACCCCTGGTAGGTTTCGACGAATTGATGAGAATGTGCAGCCATGGCGATGGGGTATCCTTCTAGCCGGGTGAGCGGTTAACGTTTCAAAAGACTGTAATCGATAACCCGCCGACGGTCAACCCCGGCCGTGGCGGCACGTGACGCTTCGATTGATGAAACGGGCCGGTTTGCTGGTTGTCCCGTTATCGGCACCGTGCTATACGGTGGGGCGCCGGGTCCGCTCCGGATGCTGTCCGTGCCGGTTAGATCCACTTGTGAAAGGAGTAAAAATAAATCGATGACAGCGCTTGGCTTTAGCGACCGGGCCCCCGTCCGATTCGGCACCTTCACCACCGCCGACAACACGCGCCTTCGCAGCGGCCGCTGGGACCCTGGCGGCCTGCAGGCCCGCGGCAGCGTGGTGCTGCTCGGCGGGCGCAAGGAATTTATCGAAAAATACGCGGAAACCGCGGCCGACCTGAACCGGCGGGGGTTGGCGGTCTTTAGCTTCGACTGGCGCGGTCAGGGACTGTCCGGCCGCCGACTGCCCGACCGGCTCAAGGGCTACGTGCGGGATTACCGCCACTACGTGCGGGACCTGACGGAGTTCTTTCAGAACTGTGTCCAACCGGAGGCCGCGCGGCCGGTTTTCATCCTGGCGCATTCGATGGGCGCGCATGTGGCGCTGCGGTTTCTGCACCGGCACCCGCAAGCTGTCGATAAGGCGGTTCTGGTGTCCCCCATGATCGATATCGACACGAAACCCTTTCCCCGCTGGCTGGTGGCCGGATTGGCGGGGCTGGGGCGGCTGATCGGCGCCGAAGAAGCGCTCGTTCCGGGCAGCGACAAGCGGACCACTGTCGATCGGCCGTTTGAGGGCAATAGCCTCACCGCCGATCCGCGGTGCTTTGCGGTGGAAAAAAACGCCGTGGCCCTGAATCCAGACCTGGCCCTGGGCGGCGTCACCTTCGCGTGGTTGTCAGCGACGCTGGCCTCCATCGCGCACATCCGCCGACCGGGGTACCTCGAGCGGATCCACATGCCGCTGCTGATGGTCGCGGCCGCGGCCGATCGGGTCGTTTCGGTCGCCGCCGAGCGGCGAGCCTGCCGCAGGCTGCCGGACTGCCGCCTGGTGGTTATTCCCGGCGCAAGTCATGAAATCCTGATGGAGACAGATACCATCCGGTCGCAATTCTGGCGGGCCTTCGATGACTTCATCGCCTATCCGTTGCGGGTACCATGAACCGGTAGTGATCCTTTTTCACCGCGGGGACGCTGAGGGCACGGAGAAAAAAATCAGGGTGAGATCAACTTGTCGTCAGGGCTTCAATCGTTGCGGTTGGTATGAAGCTGTGGCGTCATAGGCTTTATGATAAAGACTTTGGCAAGGCCAGAGGGAGGCGGCTGTATGAGTATACGCCAACGACCGACACCAGCAGCCAAAACCTTATCTTAAAGCTTCGACGTCAATTCTTTTACGGCCGCCAGGTATTCCGGCAAGCCGCGCGCGAAAATGTCGTTGTGGTTGGCGCCGGGGATGGTGAGAAGTGACTTCTCGGCGGACGGCGACGCCGCAAACAGTTCCTGGGCTTCGGCGTAAGGAATGATGTGGTCGAACTCGGCGTGAATGATCAGGGTCGGCTGCCTGACCCGCTTGATTTTCTCGATGTTGGCAAAGCCGGCCTCCTCGCGGAATCCGATGGCCGTCGGTGACACCCCCAGCAGCTGCAGAAGCGGTGCGGCATGGGCAAAGCCGCTTTCGATGATCAGGCCGTCGACATCCGCCCGGCGGCGGGCGGCCAGTTCCAGGGCCGGGGCACTGCCCAGCGACCGACCCATGACGGCCATCGGACCGGTGTGGCTGTTTTTCCGACGCCACGCCAAAATCCAGTCCAGTATCTTTTCGCCGTCCGCCATCATGGCCGCCACCGACGGCCGCCCGCCCGAGCGGCCGTAGCCGCGGTAATCGACGGCCAGGAAGTTCACGCCCATGCGGGTGAAGAGCGGCCCCAGGTCGTTGTAGTCCGCGACGATTTCCCCGTTGCCGTGAAAAAAAAGGATGTTGGCCCCGGCGGGGTCGGCGATGTGAAAGCTGGCCCCGACGGCGATGTTTTTCTCGACCTGAATCATCAGCTCGCATGAGGGCGGCGCGAGGCTGCCGCCGTAAGATGGTCGGGGGTGAAAGAGGACCGCCAGAATCTCCGGTCGATCCAGGATGCTGTAGTCGGGGGTTTCGGGTGCGGCCATGTCCTGAAAAGCCTTATTTAGCCGGTTGAGCGGGGGATAATGACGCGGCTTCGAAACGGCGGCGGATTTCCGCTACCCGCCGGCGGTTCGCACCGAAATCGAAGTAGCCGACCCGCGACGCGGAGCGCAGGTCGATGCGATGATGAGCCGCATCGAAACTAAAGTCGACATCGTCCACAAAACGGAAAACGGTCGAGGTAAACTCGGCGCGGATGGCGGTGTCGGTTTGCGAAACGATCTTTGATCCTTTCATTTGCTCCAGCACGGACACCAGACGCGTGGCCGCCTCGGCCTGCGAGCCGGAAAATGTGAGCGGTGCCACCTGATGCTTCTCATCGGCTGCGAGCGAGGAAACGCAATTCGGCCGGTCCGGGCAGTCGGCCAGGCCGGGGTCCTGGCCGGGCGCAGTGGGCGGCCGGCTGGCGGCACAGTTCGATACCATCAAAAGGACGGCAAATAAAACCGGTTTGTTCAGGCCCATGACGACTCCTTCCGATAGAAACCGCTAAGTTGTCCGGTCGCCGGTGGTGGAGCGCCGGGAGTCGATGTAGGGCTCCAGGCGGCTTTTAAGATACAGCTTGACATACCGCCGGCATTCGGGAAACAGGAGCAGGAGCCCTGCCGCGTCGGTCAGAAATCCGGGGGTCAGCAGGAGCAGGCCGGCGGCGAAAATCAGCACAGCGTCCATCAGTTCCTGGGTCGGCATTTTCCCGAGCGCCAGGCTTTGTCGTATGCGCAGCATGGTCTGCAGGCCCTGCAGACGCGACAGGTAAGCGCCGGCAAAGCCGGTGGCCACCACCAGCAGCATGGTTTTCAGAATTCCGATGTGGCCGCCGACCGTTATGAAAAGATAGATTTCGATGGCGGGCACAAGGGTGAATGCGAGAAACAGTTTCAACAGCATGGATATCAGCCGGGTAGACGACCCTGACGGGGGTCAGGGCTCACGAAAAAACTAGGTCTCTGTTTCAGGCGTTGAGGCGCCCGGTTGGCGAGACGCGAAAACACAAGTAAGATATTGATATTTAATAATTTTAACACCAATCGCCGGACAGGATCTGTCGACCTCTGACAGGTGACGCTTGCCTCGAATGAGCCCTTAGTCGAATGTCAGCGAATCGTCGTCCCCCAGGTCCTTTTGATTGAGAAATTCGCAGTACTCTTCCGCCCGTTGCTGGGCCTTTGATTTTTTTCCGCTCTGTGCCTGGTGATCCTTGTGAAAGGAGGCAATGGTGGTTTCGGTACCGCCCTCTTTTTCCAGTACCTGAAATCCACCTTCGAAATGCTTGACGACATACTTCATGATCGAAACCTGTCCCCGGTTGGCAATGTTTGTTGAAAGGCGTGCCGGTTTCCTCCCCGCCCAACCGTCACCGCCGTTGCGGCAGGCCGCAGTTTGGCAGGGCCGGCAGTGGGCGCTTTTTTTTAGGCATTGCCGGTGTCACGGCCGCGGCCAAATCAAAACGGCCGCTCACCCCATTTGATCCAGCAACCCGGTGATCCGGTCTCCGGCCTTGAGCCCTTTCAGCCACGGATCGGGAATGGCGCCGCGACTCAGGTGCGCGCCCAGGATCATTCCGACCGCCATCCCCCGGGCGGCGGAATCTCCACCGGCCATCACGTTTTCCACCAGCGCCGTTTTCAAATCGTTTTCATAGGTGGCCACCAGGTGGACGACGCTCGGCAGGGCGGCGGGTGTTTCGCACATCTGGCCGAACCCCTTGATCGTATTGCGGGTGGGCCGGCCGGCGCTCTGCAGGCCGTCTTCGACCGCTTTTTTCAACGTGGGCCGGTCGGCCGCCGCCGCCGCGAGCGCGCTGGTCGGTTTTTCACCCCTCAGGACGCGCCAGAGCACTTCGGCGAACAGCTCGGCGCTGTCGATCACGAGTGGATCGCGGTGGGTCATCGCGGTCTGGGCCCGGGCCGCGGCGCGCAGCTCGGCGCGGTTGTCGCGGTATAGATAGGCCAGCGGCGCGATGCGCACCGCCCCGCCCAGGTCCGTCGATGTGGAACCGGCGGCGGCCGGGGTCTTGCCGGCGGCAAAATTTTTCAACGTTTCCTTGGTCGCGTGGTCACGGTAACCGGTGTACTCTTTAAACAGGGCCTGCCAGTCGCGGGCGAAGCGGTCGAGATCGAAAGCCCGCTTTTCTGCTATCGAGGACAGCAGCACGAGCGTCTGATCGCCGTAATGGGTGAACTCGCCGGCCTCCTTGGTGGGGTGAAAGGAGTCCGGGGCCGGTTTGCGCAGGCTCTCCACGCGCCCGAAGTCGTTGTCGATCACGGCGGTGTCGTAAATCCAGTGCGCTCCGAGCGCCAGCGCATCGGCGGCAAAGGAGGCCAGTACCATGGCCTTGGCGTTTTCTTGCATGACTCGTTTCTCCAGGGCGATCTTGACCATCGTGATCGCCACCCATCCAGATCTTGTTGCTCTTTAAAAAAAACCGCAGGTAAAGCCGTTATGACGGCGGTGAAGGAGTCCCAGAGTCACATCCCGGCGGTTTCGAAACGGCTCATCCCAATTCATCCGCCGGCATGCGGATGACGGCCGCCCCGGTCCATCCGCGTATTTCACGGCAGGGAAGCCAATGGCGACCGATCCTTGAAATCGCCGGCATCCGTGCCGAAAAAATCGACCGTAATCACGTTTTCGCACAGTGCATTCAATTTTTCCAGTACCTTTACGTGTTCGGGATGCTTCTGATAGCGCCGCAGGGCCTCTTCGTTCGCGAACAGGGCGATGAGGGCATAGTCATACGAGCGGTTGGTGTGAAGGACGTCGCGGCCGAATTCGTACATCTGGATTTCGACGATGGTGTTGGGCAACTCATCCAGCATCTTTTCAAGCTCGTCGATGTCGGCCTTGGTGACCGTGGGCTTAAACTTCATCAAAACCACATGACTCAGCATCGCTGCGCTCCTTTTGCCGGCCGGTTGGGTAATGGCGTAAATGTGATACACCATAACAACTTCTTTCCGATTGGCAAGGTTTTGAGGCGCCTGACAAAAATGGCCGCCCCGGTGTTTTGTCGCGCAAAACTCCTTGACACGGCGCCGGGACCGGCGGCATCGGGTTGAATTATTTTGGCGCTTTGCCAAAGATATGGTAGAATACAGCGTTAAACCGGATAACCTGCCGGAACGTCAATGAATTTTGTCCTTATGGTCCAGTCGCACGCCGGCTGTCACCGGAGGATCACTCATCATCAGGGGACATCATGAAAATTATCGTTTTGGGCACCGGATACGTGGGGCTCGTGCATGCCGCCGTCTGCTCCGAATACGGCCATGAAGTGCACGCCTACGACAACAATCGCTCTAAGCTGGCGGCCTTCGCTTCCGGACAGCCGCAGGAAATCGAACGGTATGTCAACGAGCCGGGGCTGGTCAACATCATTCGCGAAACCCTGGGGCGCTACCTGTATTTTTCCTCCGACCTGGCAGCGATTATCGAGGGGACCGATGCGGTGTTCATGTGCCTTCCGACCCCGCCCAATCTGGACGGCTCGACCAACCTGACGTTTTATGACGCCGCCGCCGAACACCTGGCCGAGTTGCTCGCCGGGCGAAAGGACTTACGCCGGGTGGTCATGGTCAACAAGAGCACGGTGCCGATTGGCACCGCGCGCCATCTCGAGCGCATCATGTCCTCGCACCAGGTGAAAAATTTCGGCGTCTCCTCGAACCCGGAATTTCTGGCGGAAGGCACCGCCGTGATGCAGGCCCGCCGGCCGGACCGGGTCGTGGTGGGCTGTGACGATCCCCAGGACTTCACTATTTTGCGCCGCGTCTATTCCCAGTTCGTCAATCACGTTCGCATCAAGTACATCGAAACCTCGCCCGAAACCGCCGAGGCCATCAAATACGTGGCCAACACCATGCTGCTGACCTACATCTCCTTCTGGAACGGCGTGGGAGCCAAGATCGGGGAAAAGTTTCCCAACGTCATCATCGACGACCTGCGGTTGGGGGTGACATCGGATGAACGCATCAGCACCTGGGGGTCTTTTGTCAGCAACGGGGCCGGCGGGAGCTGCTTCGGAAAAGACATCGCCTCGCTGATCAATCAGCTGCGCAAGATGAACGTCAGCACCAAGATGCTGGAGGCCTCCTACGAGGTCAACGAATATCAGAAGGTTTACCTGGTCGACCGGGCCATCACCGAAACCGGATTCAAGTTCAACAACAAGACCATTACGGTCCTGGGCCTGGCCTTCAAAAAACACACCAACGACATGCGCGACGCCTCTTCGATCAAGGTGATCGAGTCCCTGCTGGGCAAGGGCGCCGCCAAGATCAAGGCCTATGACCCGTTAGCCAACGAGAGCGCCCGCAGCGTGTTCGATCCGGCCAGAAACATCCTCTTCGACAAGATAGCGTACTTCGAGAGCGCCAAGGAGGCGATCGAAGGCTCGCACGCCCTGTTCGTTTCCTCGGACTGCGAGGAGTTCCGCGGGCTGTCGCGAACCATCGAGGAGCTTGTGCAACCGCCCTACCTGATCATGGACGGCCGGCGGATGATTCCCGATTTCAAGGATTTGATCGGCCGGAACTACACCTACCTGGCGGTCGGGACCATGGCTATGGGCCCCACGCCCTGTGACGCCGACGCGGCGACACCGCTGAGGCAATCCGCTTGATTCAAGGAGCGCCGCACCAGCTCGTTCCCGAGGGTCTGGAGCGCGACGTCGGCTCCCCCAAGCATTTTCTGCCGTAATAACTCCGGCCGCATTCACTTATTCAATATTGGCCGGCTGCGGAATCGTACCCGCAGCCGGCCTGTGGGACCTCCGCGCATGGTTTCTGCCGGGTGATCCCGGTTAAAAGGGCTGTATTTCCTTGACAGGCCGGGGTTTGTCGATTAAAAATTTTCGGTTCATGTCATCAATAAATTTCGGAGGCCCCATGGACTATAAAAAAACGCTCAATCTGCCGATCACAAAATTTCCCATGAAGGCGAATCTGGCCAACCGGGAACCGTCGCAGCTGAAAGCCTGGGAAGACGTGCGGCTGCACGATAAAATCCGGGCGGCGGGCCGCGGCCGCGAGCGGTTCATCCTGCACGACGGGCCGCCGTATGCCAACGGGCACATTCACATCGGCACCGCGCTCAACAAGATTCTCAAAGACATCATCGTCCGCTCGCGCCAGATGACCGGATTGGATGCGGTCTATGTGCCCGGATGGGACTGTCACGGCTTGCCGATCGAACACAACGTCGACAAGGAACTCGGTCAGAAGAAAAAGGACATGACCCTGACCGACATCCGCCGCCGGTGCCGGGCTTATGCGGAGCGCTTCATCGATATCCAGCGCGCCGAGTTCAAGCGGCTGGGTGTCATGGGAAAATGGGACGAGCCCTACCTGACGATGGCCTATGCCTACGAGGCCACCATCGCCCGCGAGTGCTGGAAATTTGCCCGGAACCAGAGCCTGTTCAGAAGCAAGAAGCCGATTTACTGGTGCAACGACTGCCGCACGGCCCTGGCGGAGGCCGAAATCGAATACGCCGACGAATCCTCGCCCTCCATTTACGTCAAGTTTCGCCTGAAAGACGACCTGAGTGCCGATTATCCGAGCCTGGCCGGAAAAGACGTGTCGGTGGTGATCTGGACCACGACCCCCTGGACCATACCGGCCAACCTCGCCGTCGCGCTGCACCCGGAATTCACCTATGCGGCGGTGGCGGTCGGTGGCAGCGAGGTTTTGATCGTCGCCAGGGACCTGGTCGAGGCGTGCATGCGCGCTTTCGGAATCGGCGACTACCGGATCCTGGCCGACATCGATGCCGCACGCCTGGAACGAAAACACGCCATCCATCCGCTTTACGGCCGCGAGGTCCTGATGATTCTGGGCCGCCACGTCACGCTCGATGCCGGCACCGGCTGCGTGCACACCGCTCCCGGACACGGGCGCGAGGACTACGAGGTCGGATTGCAATACGGCCTGGAGGCCTATTCACCGGTTGACGACGCGGGGCGTTTCACCGATGAGGTGAAATTCTTCGACGGGCAGTTCGTGTTCGACGCCAACCCCGGCATCAGCGCCAAGCTAAAAGAGGTCGGGGCCCTGATGGCCTCCGAGACGATCGCGCACTCCTATCCCCACTGCTGGCGCTGCAAGCAGCCGGTCATCTTCCGCGCTACCCCCCAGTGGTTTATTTCCATGGACAAGACCGGCCTGCGCCAAAAATCCCTGGCGGCCATCGACCGGGTCAAGTGGATTCCCGGGTGGGGGCGGGAGCGCATCCACGGCATGATCGAAAACCGGCCCGACTGGTGCGTCTCGCGCCAACGGGCCTGGGGGGTGCCGATTGCGGTTTTCTACTGTGAAGACTGCGGCGCGCTGCTGATGGACGAGGACGTGATGCGGCGGGTGCATGAGCTTTTCACCGTTCATGGGGCCGACATCTGGTTCGAAAAGCCGGACACTTTTTTCCTGCCGCCCACGGCTGCCTGTGCTGCCTGCGGCAGCAAGGCGCTGAAGAAGGAGGACGATATCCTGGATGTCTGGTTTGATTCCGGCGTCAGCCACGCGGCCGTCCTGGAACAGCGCGACTACCTGAAATGGCCGGCAGACCTTTATCTGGAAGGCAGCGACCAGCACCGGGGCTGGTTTCACAGCTCCCTGCTGACGGCCGTGGGGACCCGCGGCCGCGCGCCCTACGACGCTGTTCTCACCCACGGCTTCGTGGTGGATGCCGATGGCCGCAAGATGTCGAAGTCGCTCGGCAACGTCGTCGCCCCCAAGGAGGTGATCGACCGTTACGGCGCCGAGATTCTGCGCCTGTGGGTGACGGCCTCCGACTACCGCGAAGACATCCGCATTTCCGAAAACATTCTCAAGCAGCTCAGCGACGCCTACCGGCGCATCCGCAACACGGCCCGGTTCATCCTGGGCAATCTGGCGGATTTCGACCCCGCCGCCGATGCGGTCGCTTATGATGCGATGCCGCCCATCGATCGCTTTGCCCTGCTCAGGCTGCAGGAGTTGACCGAAATCGTGCTCAGGGCCTACGCCAATTTCGAGTTTCACGTCGTCTACCATCGTCTCCACAACTTCTGCACCCTCGACATGTCGGCCTTCTACCTGGACGTTTTAAAAGACCGGCTTTACACCTCGCCGCCGCGCTCCAGCGCGAGAAGAAGCGCCCAGACGGTCATGCATGTCATCCTGGACACCATGACCCGCCTGATGGCGCCCATCCTGGCCTTCACAGCCGAGGAGATCTGGGCTTACCTGCCGGCGCGGGCGGACAAAGAGGAGAGCGTCCATCTGGCGGCCATGCCCGCGGTGCGGGAAGACTGGAAGGACAAGCATCTGCAGGCGGACTGGGAGAGGCTGCTGGCGGTGCGCGGCGAGGTGACCCGGGCGCTCGAGGAGGCCCGCGCGCGCAAGTTGATCGGCCATCCGCTGGATGCGGCCCTCACGCTCGCGGTGACCGAAGACCTTTACGCCGTGCTGGCGCCCTATGCCGGGGACCTGCGCTCGCTGTTCATCGTCTCGCGGGTCGACCTCGAACGGGAGACGCCGCTCGAAGATGCCTTCACCAGCGAGAGTGTCGCCGGGCTGGCCATCCGGGTCGAACGGGCCGGGGATGAAAAATGCGAGCGCTGCTGGGTGCGCGAACCGTCGGTGGGCTCAATCGCGGCGCACCCGACGATCTGCGGTCGCTGCAACACCGCGCTCGAGCGCATCGAGGCGGGATGAAAGGTCAATTTATCAAACTGCTTCTGATCGCCGGTGCGGTTGTACTGCTCGATCAGTTCACCAAGATACTGGTCGTGCGATCTCTGCCGTTGTACCATTCCATTGCGGTCGTTCCCGGTTTTTTCGACCTGACGCACGTGCAGAATCCGGGCGGGGCGTTCGGGTTTCTGGCCGGCGCGGATTCGCGCCTGCGCGCGGTCGTCTTTCTGTTTGTTTCCCTTGTGGCCGTCGGTTTGATCTTGTGGTTTTACTTCAAATCGCCATCCACCCATCCCTGGCTTTCCGGCGCTTTCGCCATGATCTTCGGCGGCGCCGTCGGCAATCTGATCGACCGGATCCGTTTTGGGAAGGTGACCGATTTCCTCGATTTTTATGTCGGCCGTCTGCACTGGCCGGCCTTTAACGTTGCGGACAGCGCCATCACCATCGGTATCGGTATTTTTCTGCTCCATCTGGTGTTCAAGAAGATGCCCGAATGACGAAATGATTCCTGGTGCCAACATGCTCTCGATCGGCATTCTCGGAGCGTTTATCGCCGCGGCCCTGACCACGGGCATCGTCGTTTTGCGCTACGAGGTCCGGGCCGGCGGGGCAAAAGAGGATCAGATCCTCGATCTGTGCTTCTGGCTTTTGCTCGCTGCGATGGCCGGAGCCTGGCTCTGCGATGCGGCGCCTTATTTCACGGCGGCGGCGGCCGGCGCGCGGTCACTGTTTCGCCTCTGGAGCGGTGGCTCCTTTTACTACGGCGGTGCCGTGGCCGCCCTGGCTGCGGGAGGGCTTTTCATTGCCCGCCGCCGCCTGCCGCCCTGGAAAACAGTCGATTTCTTCGGGCCGTCTCTGGCCATCGGGCACTTCCTGGTCTACATCGGCTTTTTCTTCTCCGGGTACAGCATTCCCGAACCCTTCGGACTGAACCCGAACCTGGTTCTGGCCCGTCCGGGTGATGGACTGGCCGGGGCCCTGCCGCGGCCCGACCCGATCGCTCTCTACCTGGCCTGCGGAAGTTTCGTTATCTTCGCTGTCGTGCTCATCGTCAAAGGGCGCCGGAAATTTTCCGGTCAGGTTTTCTGGTCATTTATGCTTCTAAACGGCGCACTGCAGCTGGTGACGGCGGGGTATGCCTTTTCAGGCGGTCGACGGCTCCAGGGCGGCGAGCTGTCGCCGGCAATGGTCATGGGTGCGCTGGTCGTTGCGGTCAGTCTGGCGATGCTGTTTATTCTCGAGCGCCGGTTCCGCCGGTCGGTGCAGGCCTCTTCCGACCGGAGCCCGCCGCCGTGAGTCTTCACGTGACGGGGGCATACCCGAAATGGCACGGCACAGTCAATGGTTGAACTGAATTACAAAACCCTGGAAACCTACCTGCGAGGGTTCGAAAAAGGCCGCGGCCGAAAAGCCGCGCCGGGCAAACCCCGTGACGTTCAGGTTTACCTGATTTACGGCGAAGAAGTCCTTTGCAAGGCGGCCTTCAGGAAACTGCTGGCCGCGCTCGCACCGGGCGACCGGCAGCGGTTCAACTATGAGCCGGTCGATGGCACCGCCGGCGGGGTTCCCGAAGCGCTCGAGAAGCTGAATACATTCTCGCTGCTCGCGGGCCCCAAAGTGGTGGCGCTGGTGGAGGCGCGGCTTTTTGATTCCGCACCGGATGCCGGCCGGACGCTGCGCAGCGCAAGGCAAGCCCACGCCGACGGCAACCTGAACCGTGCCGCGGCCGATGTGCTGCGCCTGATGGCCCTTTCGAACCTGACCTTCGAGGATCTCGACCGGGAAAACCGTTACCGGAGCCTGCCGGCCCTGGCGGAGTCGGGCGGCCAGGACGACTGGCTAGACGATATCCTGGCCTTTTGCCGCGCCGGCGGCCGGGATGTCCCGCCGGCCGTGGACAGTGAAAGCGCTTTGTGCCATGCAATTGAAAAGGGGTTTCCGGACGGAAATCACCTCCTGATAACCACCGATACGATCGACAAGCGCAAACGGCTGTTCAAGACGATCCGTGACTTCGGGGGTATCGTCGATTGCTCCGTTCCCAAGGGGGACCGTAAAGCGGATAAAAAAATCCAGGAAGCCGTCCTGCGCGAGACCATGAGTGATGTCCTGGACGGCAGCGGCGTGGCCATGGACGAGGATGGATTTGCGGCCTTGCAGGAGATGACCGGTTTCGACATCCGGGCCTTCGCCGGTAATCTTAAAAAACTGGTCGATTTCGTTGGTGACCGGCGGCGGATCACACGGGCGGATATTTCCGCGGCGCTCGAGCGGACGAAAAAGGACCCGGTCTATGCGCTGACCGGCGCCATCGCCGCCCGGAACCTGGAAGACGCCCTGTTTTTCGCGGGCACGTTGCTGTCGGGGGGTCTGGATGCGATGCGTCCCGAACAGATCCTGGTGGCCCTGCTGAATCAAATTCGAAAGCTTTTAAGGATCAAGGAGTTCACGGGCGGTCCATCTGGCAGTGCCTGGTTTGCCGGATGCCCGTACCATCACTTCACGGCGTCGGTCCTGCCGGTCGTGCAGCAGTTCGATGCCGAACTTGTCGGGCAGATTCAGCGCTGGAACGATGCCGTCTCGGGTGCGGACCGCGAGGAGGCGACGTCATCGCCCAAAAAGGGTGCGAAAAAGAAGAAACCGCCGGCGACGGACCTGCTGATCGTCCGCAACCCCAACAACCCCTATCCGGTGTATCAG
>JBAPSB010000242.1:0-18809 GCA_049281435.1 Desulfobacterales bacterium | reverse complement strand
CTCTATGATGGCGTGCTCGATGTCGGCATCGCTGGTCAAATCGGTTTTGATGAAGATCATCTGGCCCCCCATATCCCGGGCCATCTTCTGGGTTTTCTTGCCTTCCTCCCCGTTTATATCCAGACCGACGGTCATCAACTTATTGGCAGCGGCGGCCACCGCGGTCGCCCGGCCGATTCCCGTACCAGCCCCTGTCACGATGCACACATGATCGGCAGTGAAATTATCGTCATTCAAGATCAAGATATCTTCTTTCTGGATAACCGGCTCCTTGATTTCCATCTCTACCTCCATCTGGGGTTGCTTCCATCAAACCGGGCGATAGTTTAATTTCATTTGTTTTCAATGCAAATTGCAGACCAACATATCCAAAAGGTGCGGGAGGTCGGGGGAGGGCGGATCGACGGTATTCAAGTGCGCAGTGAAAGATTGTTGAGACAGTGCCCGGCAATTCTCTCGACATCGGGACTCGTCCCGTGTATACGATGGTAAGTATCTGTTCGTCTACATATCGTCGATTTGATACACATTCTATGGCGAGTACAGAAAAATATTTAGAGTGAAAAACACCACCCGCCCAACGCCTGAAGCAGGATCATTGGAAGATAGACTGGCCATTTTCGAGCTGATCCTCGAGAGCATTCACAACGGGATCATGGTGACGGATGCCGAAGGCTTTATCACCCATTTCAACAAGCCTTACGGCCGGTTTCTCGGCCTCGACCCCGCGGCTCAGATCGGCAGGCACTGCACCGAAGTGATCGAAAACACGCGCATGCATATCGTTGCAAAAACCGGCCAGTCCGAAATCAACCAGGCCCATCGGATCAAGGGCCAGAATATGGTGGTCCAGCGGATCCCCATCAAAAGGGATGGAAAAGTTATCGCGGTTTTCGGCCAGGTCATGTTCAAGGACGTAAAGGATGTCGGTAAACTGGCGCAAAAGTTATCCCTGCTGGAATCAAAGATCAAGCTTTACGAAGAGGAACTGTTAAATCTGCGCTCGACCCGCTATACCATCGAGAGCATTATCGGACGCAGCCGGGCGATCGATGCCTTGAAGTCCGAGGCGCTGCGCGCAGCGACCAATATTTTTTCGGTGCTGATATCCGGCGAAAGCGGCACCGGCAAAGAGCTGTTCGCCCAGGGCATCCATCACGCCGGACCGCGCAAACTCCACGCGTTTGTGCGGATCAACTGCGCTGCCATCCCCAAAGATCTCCTCGAATCGGAACTGTTCGGATACGAGCAGGGGGCCTTTACCGGAGCGCGGGCCGGCGGCAAACCCGGTAAATTCGAGCTGGCCCACAACGGGACCGTTTTCCTGGATGAAATCGGCGACATGCCGCTTGAAATGCAGCCCAAACTGTTGCGGGTGCTGGAAGACAAGGAGTTTGAGCGCATCGGCGGCAACACGGTCATTCGATCCGATTTTCGGTTGATTGCCGCAACCAATCAGGATCTGGACAAAATGGTTGTCGCCGGTCAGTTCCGGAAAGACCTTTTTTACCGTCTCAATGTCGTGTCGCTTCATATTCCGCCCTTGCGCGACCGTCGGCACGACATCATTCCCATTGCCCGCCACCTCCTGCAAAATCTGGCGGAAGAGGCGACTCTGCCCGATACCACACTGGCCAGGGAAACCGAGCTTCTGTTGAAGGGCTATGACTGGCCGGGGAATGTCCGCGAACTGTCGAATGTGCTGGAACGGGCGCTTTCCGTCCTGGACGGGCATACCATCGCGCCGGATCATTTACCTTTTTACATCACGCGCGGCACGGAGAGGTCGAAAAAAGCGGAACATGCGTCGATCAAGGAGGTTCAGGCACGGGTCGAAAAAACGGCCATCCAGCGCGCCCTCGCGGAAGCCGGCTACAAAAAGACCCGGGCGGCGGATATGCTCGGCATTCACCGCACCCTGCTTTACAAAAAAATGAAAAAGCACGGCATCGCGCTGCAATCAATGTAAATGACGCGAAAGGGTGTCGATTTTGGCCAACTACAACTTCTTCATCCACCGTTTTTAATGAATCGTTTATAGATATGGGCATTAAGATAAAGATTTCGGCAAGGCCAGAGGGAGGAGGCTGTATTCGTCATACGCCGACGACCGATAACACCGCCAAAATCTTTATCTTAATGCCTTAGACAGCCTCAGGTGTGTTTGATCCGGCCAAGTTCGGAAGAACCTGGAATCGTGATCCGGGGGCAACTGATACCGGTGATGACATCCTGGCTGAAATCAAAGAGTGTCGCCGAAAATCGGCCCGAATGAATGTCAACCACGGATTTCTCCGTCACGCTTCCAATTGCGGCCGCAGTGATGCCGCGTGCGGAGAATAAGGAGAAAACCCGGTCGATATTTTCCGGCGGCACCGAGAGGATAAATCCGAAGCTTTGAAAACACAGCAGCCACTGCTCGAGGGTCAGGGATTTCGGGCACGGTATCGCATCGAGATCGATATCCGCACCTTTACCCGAATTTTCAAGCATGATGGCAGCGGTTCCCAGAATCCCCGCATTGCTGACATCTTTGGCCGCAAAGGCCGATTCGGACTCGGCGACCAAAGGAAGGGCCTCCAGTCGGTGGCGCAACGCTTCAGGGCTTTTACCGGAGTTGGCGTCCCAGCTGACAACAGATCGGCAGCCGGCCCGGCCATCGAGGTCAACTGCCAGTACCAGCCGGTCGCCGGCTGCCGCTAAATGGCTGCGGAGCAGTTTCCGGGCGCGGCCGATGATGGTCACGCTCAAGGCCGGGCAGTCGACCGGTGCATCCGGATGCAAGTGTCCGCCCAGCATGGGGACTTGAAGCTTGCGGCACCCTTTTTCGATGCCCTCGACGATCAGGCGGCGTTGCGCCTCGTCGCCGCTGGCCAGCACGTTGACCATGCCCACCGGTCGGCCGCCCATGGCATAGATGTCATTGACGGTTACCATGACCGAGGCTTTACCGGCGGCATACGGCTCGTTGACCAACAGGCCGGTCATCATGCCGTCGGCCGCCACCAGCAGGTATTCGTCGCCCCAGGGAATGATGGCGGCATCGTCGCCGTAATTCGGCAGTTGATCACCGTAACGAAGAGTTTGGCTCAACAGATCGACGACCGGCCGGATCGGCTGTTTACGCAGAAGGCCGGGATAGGTGCGAACCCTTTTGACAATGTCTTTCAATTGAGCGTGCATGCCTGCGCCTCTTTGGTCATCTTATCCTCCGCTCGTCGGCTATTGCCCGCCGGTGACGCGATGCTCGCCCCATCACTGTCGAAATCTTCTGGCACCCGGCTCAAATCGGCCAGCATCGTTTGATGCGGGCATCCGCAGTAGGAGGTCAGGGGACCGCTGGCCACCCAACCGAGTTTCCGGAAAAAAGCAACGTTCTTTTGCTGGATATGCGCTGAAAACACCTGGCACCCTCTTTTTTTCACCTGTCGCATGGCTTCTCGCACCAGACCTGCCCCCACCCGAAAGTCTCGAAAATCCGGGTGAACCGCCAACCGGCCGCCGACCCATTGCCGGCGGCCCTGAAAAGGGTCTGGAAATACGCGTACGGTGCCGATGACACGATCTTGTTTTCTGGCCACCAGGAGAATGCCGGACCGATCGTGTGCATCCTGGTCCGATCGGTCGAAAAGTCCCTGCTCTTCGACAAACACCGCATGCCGGATGGCGAGGGCCTGAGATCGTTCGTCGGCGGTGCGCGCGCGGTGATAAAAAATTTCACTAAACGATCTTTCGTAGAGCCCAAGGGCCGAACAGGCCCCGCATCGCACACATCCGGCGCGGCTGAGTTTCGCCGAAAGCCCTTTTCGGCGCAGTATGTTCGCCACGGCCCAGTAAATTCGCGCCATCAGGGCCGGCTCCGGCGGCCGGTGGTTTTGAAGCCCGGACCCGGGAATCGGCCGGAGCGGCACCACAAAAGGGTAGACTCCCAGATCGGCCAGCCATTCACTGCCGGAGACAATAGTGTCCGGTGGCTCTCCGAGGCCCACGATCAGGAAACTGCTCACCTGGTTCGGACCGAAAAGGGCGACCGCTCGTTGCCAGGCCCTTTCGTAGCCCGCAAGACCGATGGCGGCTTTGGCCGGGGCGACCCGTTCGAGGGTCGGCCTGTGAAAGGATTCGATATGAATGCCGACCGTATCCACCCCGGCGGCTTTCAGGTGGTCCATCAGGCCGAGATCATTTGGCGGCATAAACTGGACGTGAACCGGCAGGGTCACCGCGGCCTTGATGGCAGCCGTGCATTGGGCCAGATATAAAATTTCCGAGCCGGGCGGGTTCCCCGTGCCGGAAGTCAGCACCACGTGCGCGACGCCGTCGGTTGACGCGGCCGCACGGGCGACTTCAGCCAGTTGGCCGGGAGTCTTGCGCGCGATGGTGGCGTTCTTATCAAGGGAAACCTGGGCGGCACAGAAGGCACAGCGCCGATTGTTTTTCCAGTTGACGCATGTTTGCAGAACGGTGGTGGCCAGACAGTCGCTGCCGTGCAGCAGGGCAATTTTTTTATAGGGCACCTTCGCCGAATCGGCTCGATCGTAGAACCGGGGAACCGGCACCACGGAGATGGACGCCAGCGGTCGGTCGTTTTTAAGGAGCCTGTAGCGGCCGGTTCCCTCATCTGACAAGGTAAAGGGAGAGTCCGCTGTGTAGGCGGCAGAGATGGGAACGTTCACGGGCACACCACCGACCAGGAAATACCGGCCTTCGGCGGGCCCGGCGCCCCCCGACCGTCCAAGGATCACGTCCGGCACGCGGATGCCCCGGCTTTGAATTTCCGTAATGAGGTTTCGCAATATCATGGATACGTTTTTTAAGTCTTGTCATGCACTAGCGGTCGGTTTGTCCGGATAAGCTGAAAAGCAGCCGACTCAAAGGTCCTATAGAATACTTTCAAGCCGGCGGCCAGTGCAATTGGCTTGTCTCTCATAAAAAAAACAGGCTCCGCGCCGACTTCCGGGTTGGAGCCTGTCATCATGGCCTTCAGCCAGTGACGGGGGAAAATTTCAGTCGATGCCGTTATTTTTCCTGTTTTTTCTCGACCGGCATGGAGGAAATCGTCCCATCCCAGGTGTCAACCTTGCCGCAATCCTGCATATCTTCCGGAAACCAGGTCGCCGTCACGTTCTTTTGTTCCGTGAAAAACCGCACGCCGTCCATGCCCATCACATGCAGGTCGCCAAAAAATGAATCCTTGTGTCCGGTGAACCCGAAGATTCCCAGCGGCACCGGTATGCCCACGTTGATACCGACCATGCCGGCATGAGTCCTTTTTGAAAACTGGCGCGCGTAATAACCGTTTTGCGTGTAAAGCACCGAACCGTTGGCAAACCGGCTGCCGTTCATTATCGCCAGGCCTTCCTCGAAGTTGTTCACCCGTTTGATGCACAGAACGGGTCCGAAAACCTCCTCCCGGCCAATGGCCATCTCCTCGGTCACATGGTCGAAAATCGACGGCGCGAGGTAAAAGCCTTTCTCATAGCCGGAGACCACCGGATTGCGGCCATCCACAATCAGTTCGGCGCCTTCGTCGATCCCTTTCTGGATCCAGTCGGTGACGAATTTAAGGTGGCCGGCATTCATAATGGGCCCCATGCCGGTATTCGGATCGTAGGCCGGGCCCAATGTCATTTCCGCCACAAATTTCTTCAAACAGGTAATCAATTCATCGGCGATGCAGTTCTCCACCACGATCACCGGGCACGCCATGCACCGGGCACCGGCACACCCGCAATACGCGTTGATGATGCCTCTGGCGGTGCGTTCGATCTTGCAGTCACGCAGGACAAGGGCGTGGTTTTTGGCCTCGGTCAGGGCCTGGACCCTTTTGCCGTGGGCCGCGGCGGTGGCGTAAATGTGCTTGCCCACCTTGGTGGAGCCGACGAAAGAAACCCCTTTTACATCCGGATGCTTCAGGAGAATTTCCGCCTCATCGCGGCTGGTGGTGACCAGGTTGATCACCCCGTCGGGCAGACCGGCCTCACACCAGAGTTCGAGCAACCGCATGGAGGACTGGGGAACGAAGCTGGCGGCTTTCAGCACGATGGTGTTCCCGGTGGCAATGCACAGGGGCGTCATCCAGCCATGCGGAATCATGGCCGGAAAATTCCAGGGCGCAATTCCGGCAAAAACGCCCAGCGGCTCGTTGTACAAAACGGTATCGTAGCCGTCGCTGACGTTCATGCCCGACACGCCTTTTAAGAGATGGGGGATGCCGCAGGCAAACTCCACGACCTCATTCACTTTAAGGACATCGCCCATGGACTCGCGCCAGTTCTTGCCCTCCTCCATACACAACAGATGGGTAAGCTCTTCCAGATGTTCGTCCACCAGGGCTTTCATCCGGTAGAGAACCTGAATCCGCTTGCTGGCCGGTGTGTCGGCCCAGGCCGGATAAGCCGCGCTCGCTGCGGCGATGGCGGATTCAACTTCTTCCTGCGTGCAGCAGGGCGCCTGGGCGATGACCTCGCCCGTGGAAGGATTGTAGCAGTCCATGTATTTATCGGTCTTTGACTCCAGCCATTTGCCGCCGACATGATACTTTAGTTTTTTGAGGGTCGTTCCCGCCGATGTCGAAGCGGTTTCAACGAAATAACGCTCCTGTAGTTTCTCTAACATCCGTCCGCACTCCTTTCTGTCTGTTTCATATTTTCTTACAGGTATATGGACAATTCTCAATATCTGAAGCTCACCCCTATATTAACTGCAGGCGTCATCCGGCAGCCAGGCCGAAGACAATTTTCTTGACCAGGTTGGCGGCTATTTGATAGGTCCGATCCATCGATTGGCCCCGTTGTCTCCCGGCTGATCGTGGGTTTATTTCAGTAATGTCCGCACCGACGAGTTGAACCGCCGATTCACCCGCCTGGCAAATCGTCTCGACCAGACGGTAGATCTGACTTTCAGACAGTCCGCGCCAGTTTAGAAACCGCACCCCTTCCAGCGCATTGCGTGCCCCGATATCCAGGTCGACGGAGAGATACGCGTAGGGTGTGCGGATCTTTTTCAACAGGGTCTTGACCTTCACCGGCTTCAGCTGGCAGTCCTCTTTGGTGATGATTGTCGCGCCCTTCTTCCTCAGGCCGGCGTAGGTTGAAACATACTCTGTGATCCGCAGGTCTTTGATGCGCAGGGCTTTTTTTTCCGGGTAATCGCTAACGCCGAGGATATACAGGTCACGGGGGTCCACCAGGCCCTCGGCCATCAAGTGATGAAGAAAAGAGCTGGCGTTGTAGCTCTCCGTCCGATTGAAAAGGAAGGGGTCGGCCGTGTCGTAAACCGAATCCGGATTGGTCTCCGCATCGTACGAAATGGCCTTGGCCAGCCGGGACATGGGGACGGCGTCGGTATGACTGTCCACCACCAAAAGTGAAATACTTCCGCGACCGTAATATTTAGCCAGGGCCGCAAATACCCCGCCGGTGAGCGAATGGTCGACGGCGATCAGGCAGGGAAATGCCGGTAGGATTTCCGAACGCACCTCTGCGGCAATCCGGTCGGCAAATTCGCGACATCCATCCTGATCGATGAAGGCCACCATCGCATCGACGACGATCTTCGACCTTTCCCCGGCCGCCGGTATCGGGCGCAGCCAGCCGGGAACGTCGATGGATTTGCGCAGTTCCCATTCGCCGCGGGGGACTTCCGCTGCCAGAGCCGAAGCCACCGGAATGACAGGGTCATCGAACGGCAGATCCTCGTAATGACCGCTGAGTTTCTCCTGAATAGCGTCGTATTTCTCGTCGCAGTCAAGAGGGCAGCCGAATAAAATCACTTTTTGATCTGCAGGTCGCTTCACGTTGCGGATTTAAACTCGTTGCAGGGTTCATTTGTCCTGTAGCAAAAATCAACCGGATGAACCGGATGCTCGGACCGGACTTTTGACAACCGCGGTTATCTGGTGCGCAAAACCGGCCCCTTGCGCAGCAAGGCCTACCTGGCACAGAAAACCGACAAGGTCAACAAAGTTTATAATTATTAAAACATCTGATGTTTATAACTACTGCACTTGGCTTCCGGTTGTTTTTTCGGGTTTTGGACTCAACTGGATTGACGGGACACGGTAACCGGTTGCCTGTTCCACTGGCGGCGTCACCCCTGTGACAAGGCGCCGGCCGGCCGATCGGTCAATAGCCGGCCGCTGAACGCTACCGGCTGCTTTCCGCGCCCGGGATCCCCATTTTCGGAAGCGGAATCCCGGGCGCGAGGAGAACCAAGCCGCACGTCAACTGATTTTAAAGAAATCGTCACGCGCCTTGCGCAGTTGCAGCACGTTGACAAGGGGTGAGAGCGGTGCGATGCCGCAGCCGGGTGTCAGGAAATCGGTTCCGTTTTCAAGACAGGCCACCGCCTCTTTGTAAGACTCTTCGGCCGTGCCCATGAACAAAGTGGTGGCCGTGGCAACGTTTCCGAAAACCCGGACGCCCTTGGCCCGCGCCGTTTCCACCGCCTTTTTCATATCGGCTTTTTCCTCGATGCTGATGCCGGCCACGCCGGAGTCGCACATGAAGGAAATGA
This sequence comes from Desulfobacterales bacterium, assembly GCA_049281435.1. Lineage (GTDB taxonomy): Bacteria > Desulfobacterota > Desulfobacteria > Desulfobacterales > SG8-13 > JARFQH01. The sequence goes on along the minus strand of JBAPSB010000242.1, from coordinate 10,295 downwards.
TCTTGTCCGTATTGGCGCAGATGTGAAGCACAATCGGTCCCTTGGCCTTGGCGCAGACCTTTTTCATCAACGGCAGGACGAATTTCTCCCAGGTCTTCGGGCTCATGAGCGCCGGTCCCGAGGAAGGCTCGGCCAGAACGTAATAGTCCGCTCCCTGATCGAAAGCCCAATTGATGACGTCAATCACGACCGCCGTGGTGACATCCAGTACCTGCTGAACTTTGGCCGGTTCCTTGAACGTCCACTTCATAAATTTTTCCGTCCCCACGAGATTGCAGGCAGCGGTCCAGGCACCTTCGGTTTCCCCGAAGATGGCGACATCGTCTCCGAGCTTGTCCTTGAGGATTTTGAACTGCTCCTTGTAGACCGGAAACCGTCCTTTCTCGAAAAGATTGTCGGGGTAGGCCAACCCGTCCAGGCTCTCGGCGAACGGATGGACCTTGATGTATTTCTGCAAATCGATTTTGGGTTCTCCCAGGGTGCAGCCCATGACTTCACTCACGGCGGTGATGTCCCATCCCATGGCCTTGCACCATTCGAACCCGGCCTCGACATACCCTAAGGACAGGGTTGCCATGGCCTGGGGGTCGGTGTCGGCCAGGGGCCTTTCGGCTCCCACTTTCTTCATGATATCCACAACACCGTAGGTGGTCGTGCACCCGACGGGCGTCATCTCCACGTCTTTGCCTTCCAGACGGTTCATAACCATTTCTTTGAGTGTCATTGATTCCTCCCTCTAAAACCTGAATTATGGCTGTTGTTTATCTTCCGGTTGATCACACATGACCCATCTGTTTCTTAACCTTCTCGATCCGCTTCCGAAACAGCGGTTGATAAATAAACCAGAACAGCCCCAACCACACGAAGAGAAACACGGTCAAGTATTCGCTTCCCTTGAAAAGGGTTTTGATGGCCCACAGCCCTCCGAATACCACGGCCATTCCGGCGATGGTAAAGGGCAGACCGGCCTTGAGAAAAACGGCAAATCGTCGTTTTGCATCGTTGTTTTTCATTCGGTGTCTTTCATCGAGTGATAAAAATTCCGGTGGGTTTGACCTTAAAAGGTTTCCCACCGGAACTCCGCTAGTCTTTCTTGGGCGGCAGCCGCTTTCCGGATCTGAGCTTTTGAACCGTCGCCTCAGGCGCCCGTTCTCTTTCTTTCTCCTCCGGCGTGTACCATTCCAGCGAAAAGTAAAGCAGCGCCCCGATGATGAGGGCCAAGGTCGGACCGGACCAAAAGGGACTGCCCCACAGTTTGACGTAGTTGGCCGTCACGAGCACGGCGCCCATGACACCGGCGATGCCCCGCTGGAGGTTGTTGGTGCACATGGCAAAAGCGATGTACACGCACAGATAGCCCTGGATCAGCAATGTCAGGCCGAAGCCGATGAGCTTGGCCGGCAAAATGATTTGCACCAGCGGGTGAAATACCATCGCGATGCTCATGCCCCAGAAAATCGATGTGGCCCCGCCCCAATATGAAGGTTCTTGCTCAGGGGTCGAGTATTTGTAGCGGTTGACCACCAGCGCCTGCCCGCCGGTCCACTGCGGCCCGGCCAATGGCAGGTAAGGCATGAAAAAGCCCTCGAACAGATTGCGGATGGAGGTCAGGATATGGTTGCGGGGAACCTGAAAGACAATTTTTTCGTCTGACCGCGCCGCATCGGCATCGGCGATGAGGGCCTCCAAAACCAGGATATCTCCAAAGGCCAGCACATAAGCGACGATCGCCAGTGAAATGGCGGCCCCCCATTGCGTAGCCGAAGGCATTCCAAGTCCCAATGTGCTGAAACTGTTAAACATCTCTCCGAAGGGCATGGCGATGATAAATTTATCGAACACACCGACGGGGGGCGCAATTTCTCCGGTTAATAAACCGACGATGTACCCGATTACAAATCCGGGGGCGATTCCGAATCCGGCGATCCATGCGAACCATCCGTAGCGGGCCCTGTAGGCCAATGCCCGGAGCGAAAACAGCATGAAGAAGCTGAAAAAAGCGGCCACCAGAAACGCAATCGGCATTTTACCGATGAAGGGTTCCGCCGGGTCGAAGACGCGCATCAACGATGCGAAACCGGCACCGAGCAAAATGCCCGCCCGCATCGACACCGGGAACTTTTTTATGACTGTTTTGGTAATTCCGGTTATGCCCATGACAAGGAAAATCAAACCGACGAGCACCTGAAGCGCAACCAGCGCCTTAATCCTTTCCGGTCCCGCTTCAAATCCGCTCAGAAATGAAATGTACAACGGTATGCCGGCTGTTATCCAGCCGACGACGGACGGGTCGCCAAACGAGGTATGCAGCAGATACAGGAAATTGTTGATCACGACCATCAGAACGGCAATTTCGATCGGAATCCCAAGAACTTTGGTCATGGCCGCCGTTATGCCCAACGGCACACAGCTCAAAATAGCGCCCTGGATGAAATCCTGATACTCGATGCGGTAGTGAACGAAAGGAATGCGGAGTTTAAGTGCCCCCGCGGCATACGGCTGTTCGGCGCCGTGTTCTCTCTGAATTGCCATACCCCTTACCTCCTCCTCTTTCTCTGTAGTGCAGATCAGAACAGCTTCAGAATGTGTTTGCGCAATGTCTCCGACTCCGCGTCATTAACAGAGCCGAGCCCCTGGTATGGAACGTAAGAACTCCCCTTTTCCGCCATTCAATACCTCTATACCGACAATGGTGTCAGACCCTCCTTTCTATAAAGTTAGACGGGCATCTTTCTCAAAAGGCGCACTGGCCATCGGTCGTCATTTAGGCGCCACCAGTTAAATCATAACGGCATAAGAAATTTCTTTCCGGCTCACTAAATAATTTTCATTTAGCAAAACGGGCCGGTTCTCCTCACCGTCAGCGCTGCTTGGCTGCGTTGGCATTATTTCAGGGGATTGGCATCACCCCAATCCCCTTGACTGTGCCCGGCAGAGATTAATCCCCTATGGCCAGGTCGATGATTTCGGTCAGATCGTGCAGCGTCATGGCGCTGTTGATCCGCTTGGAGCCCTCGGTGAGGTTGAAGTAGCAAAACGGGCAGGTGGAGATCATTTTTTCGGCCCCGGTCTCCATGCCTTCCTGAATCCGCAGGGAAGCGTTCTTGCTGGCCCAATCCGTGAAGCCGGTCATTACGCCGCCGCCACCGCCGCAACAAAACGAATTGCCCCGAATGCGGTCCATTTCCGAAAACTGAACCCCCGGGATGGCCTTGAGGATCTCGCGCGGGATGTCGTAAAGGCACTGGCTTTCATCGACGCCGATATAGGCACCTTCCCACAATTCACTGCCATCCTTGTCCACCTGGAACTTGTTCAAATGGCGCCCCGTATGGCAGGGATCGTGGTAGGTCACCTTCCAGGGAACTTCCTTGCGGAACTTCAGCTTGCCGTTCTTCATCATTTCGTGCAGAAACTGCACCGTGTGAACCACCTCGATCCCGTCCATCAGCCGCTCATAATCCGATGAGAGGATGTAATCTTTCTTGATGGCCCGGAAACATCCCGCACAGGAGGTCACGATGGTGTTGACCCCTTTTTCATCGTGCAGTTTTTTGAAGGCTTCGAGATTGGCGGTGGCCACCCGCTTGAACTCTTCCGCGTCGCCCACCCGCATGGCCGTGGAACCGCAACAGACTTCGCTTTCGCCCAGAATTCCGAAATCGACGCCCAATTTCTGGAAGATGCGGGCCGTGGCCTGGGGTACCGACATGGCGGTCTTGTTGAAGGCGCCGGTACAGCCGACATAGAACAGGACCTCCGCCGGCTCCTTGTTGATATCCTTGATGGGAGTTTTGGCCTTCTTGAACGGCCGCGTCCAGTCCAGCCGCACCCGCCGCGGCCCCTGGTAGGGGTTGTTGTAATTTTTCATGGACTGGACCAGGTTTTTTTGCAACGGCATCGGTCCGGCGCCACTTTGAACCGCCTCGCGCCGCATGGCTTCGATAACTTCGGGAATGTGGGGTTTGTAGTCCACCTGGCACTGGTTCTGGCAACCCCCGCAGACCGTGCACTTGTAAATGGCTTCCAGAAACTCGGGGTCATCGAAGCTGAGGCTGCCGTCTGAAATACCGCGGGCAAACGCGGCCTTGCCCTTGGATGAATAATACCCTTCAAATCCGAACTCCGTTCCGGAGGGGCAGATCGGTCGGGCAGAGGGCGGTGGACCGTAATCGTAAGCCGAACGGCACGTCCCGCAGGCCGTGCACCGCCAGAAATAGTGTTCAAGATCCTTCAGCGACGGAATATTCCAATCCATATCTTCCTCCAATCAGTATGAAAATGTCTGGCTTAAGCATCGGGCCCGGAGGGCCGCATGGGCTCTGCGCAGTCGACATGTCGGGTTTTTGACCACCGCAGTCAGAAAATTTACTGTCAAAGGGCCAGCTTGCCCGGGTTCATGATATCGTTGGGATCCAGCATCTGTTTGACCCGTTTAAGCAGCGCCAGGTAGCCGGGATGGGCCATTTTGTTGATTTCTTTGCCGAAATCCACCGGCGGCTTGTAAGGAATCCCGCCGTTTTCCAGGTCGACTTTCAAACACTCGACGATCGCCTGGCGGGCGTTTTCGGTCTCTTCCGGATTCTGCTTGTTGAAGGGGATCATGGCCCGCAGCATGCCATAGTGCACGCCCCGGTACATGCTCATCCGGACGGACGGCGATAAATTGCGACCGACCAGAATGTCTTTCCAGGCATTGTAAACCGGCGCCCACTTGTTGGCCGGCGTGAAGGTGCCCGGCCAGGAAATTCCGGCGCCGGCCATTTTGCAGTAGTTTTTGGTGGACCCGACAATCTGGCTCGGCAGCTGCGTGCGCGCCCGCAAAGCCTCCTCCGGGTATTGCGTCACTTTAAGGGAGGTCCCTTTTTTCTTTTCCTCGTCAACCACCATTTGCCAGATCTCTTCGCGCGCCTCTTTTTCCTTCTCGGTAAAAGAATTGGTGTTGGCAAAATTGAACCACTCGGGCTGATCGTCCGGTTTGGGGCGATAGGGATAGGGAATCGGCACCTGTGCCAGCCACCAGGAAACGGCCGTCAAGTCGTCGCAAATTTCGTAGTTGCTCAGATTCAACATGTAGGAGTACATGTCCTCGACATTGTCGCAGGAGACCGTGAACACCTTTAAAACCGGCGGGATCGGGTGCACGGCAACGCCCAGCTTGGTCACCACACCTGTAGTCCCCAGCCAGCCCTTGAACAAGCCGTCCAACTTGGGCAGGGGCAGGGTGCTGTGCCAGGCATCTTCGACGATGGCACAGGAGCCGACACGCACCAGTTCGCCGGTGGGCAGGACGACCTCCATGCTGGTGATCTCCTGGCTGTTGAGCCCGTAACGTGCGTTCAGTCCGCCGATGCCGTGGTTTATGGCGCAGGAGGACACCGAGGCCGACGGCGGCCCCACCGGCCAGCCGAAGCGCAATTTATGCTCGAAGAGCGCTTCCGCCAGCTGTCCGTGCGACACCCCCGGCTCGATGACCGCATAATGAGACTCCGGATCAATCTTCAGAATCTTGTTCATGCGCTTCAAATCCAGTAGAATCCCGCCGCGCTCCGGTATGCACAAACCGCCAATGTTGGTCCCCGCCGTGAAAGGTATCACCGGGATTTTTTCCGTATTGGCAAACCGCAGAATATTCTGAATCTGCTCGACATTTTCGGCCATGACGACGTAATCGGGCAGCTTGGGCTTCACAAAGGACATGTCATAGGAATACGCGTAGCGGACGTGTTTGGCCGCCGTGGCATTTTTTTCGCCCACGATGGCCTGCAGTTCCTTGATCACCCTCAATGTTTCTTTAGGTATTTCAGGCATTTCAGTCACAGTTTACCTCCTTGGGCTGCATTTATGGAATAGGCTAAAAAAGTGATTCCCCATCACAGAAAGATGTCATGCGTTCATCGACCTCGACGATATGCCGGTGCATTTCCGTGCGTGCATTTTGCGGTTCGCGTTTTCGCAAGGCGTCGAAGATCCGCATGTGGGCCTTGTAAACCTGAATGGAAAAATCCCGATCGAGTTCGAGCTGCAGCTTAATCTGGACGATGGCGTTTTTCAGCGAGTCGATGACGAAGCATATCAGGCGATTACCGGAAATCTGGGCGATGCGGTGATGAAACTTGGTGTCCAGGTCGTAGTAAAAAGGACCCGAATCCATTGTTTCCCGCGTCCGGTTCAGGTTTTCTTCGAGGTAATCCAGGTCCGTGTCCGTAATTTTACTTGCGGCAATCTCGGCGACCTGCGGTTCGATAAGGGTTCGCAGCTGGGTGAATTCGCCGATGGATGGATTCTGGAAAAAAATGTAGTTGAACATATTGTTACGGGCGGTTTCAAGATCGACTTCCTTGACGAATGCGCCGCCGCTCATGCCCTGCTTGACCTCGAGCATACCGAGCGATTCGAGCGCCCGGAGGGCTTCGCGCAAAGAAGCCTTGCTGACGCCGAATTCGATTGAAAGCTCCTTTTCGGAGGGCAGGCGATCACCGGGCTTGAGTTTTCCCGCCAGGATGTTTTCCCGTATCTGATCAACGATGTTGTGCGAAATTCTGTTGACGCGCGCGGTTTTAAACATTTTCACTCTACCGGAATACCGTTGCAATACCGTAAAATGACATTTCTGGCTCACTGAAAACCGATCTTCCAATGCCACACTGACCTATGCGTGTCAAGAATAAATTATAAATTTTATAACATCTGATCTTTAGGATATTTTATATTGACATTTAGGGGAGCCTTGGCTATAGGCGACCCGAAGCTGTGCGCCACCGGGGCAAGGCCGGATTTGTCGCCTTCGTATTAATAAGAGTTAAATGTTTGCCGAATTGAATTTATGTTTACATCCGCAATAAATACGTAAACTACAGAAAAATGAAGGGATTTGAAATGGCAATCAAAATCGATGCGTTAAAGTGTACCGGCTGCATGGCCTGTGAAATGGCTTGCGGGTACCACCGAGATGACGCCTTTGCGCTCTTGTCGTCTTGTATTGTGACCTACCGGACAAAGGAAAAAAAAGATTATTTCGGGGTCCTTCTCAAGCGGGAAGAAGATTTGTTGATTGCGCGTCCTGAGGGCACCGAAATCAAGCGTATCGGTGAAACCGAGGAGGCCTCCACGGCCGCAAAGCAGCAGGATGCCTCGGCCAAGCCAATGCTGCTGCGCGAGGCTTGCGACTTGTGTGAGGAGATGGATCTGGGGCCCATGTGCGTCAAATTCTGTCCGTTCGATGCTATCAGCGAGGGTTGAAGGTTTTCGATCGCCATAATTCAGGAGGAATTCGATATGGAATACTTATCCGCTAACAAGATTCTGGTCGTCAATCTCGACACGTCGGAAATCACCGACGAAGAACTAGACAGCGATCTGGTCGGTGAGAAAATCGGCGGCGCGGCCCTTGCCAAACACCTGTATCAGCAGCATGTCGATGGCGACCCGATCATTATCGGAACCGGACTGCTGACCGGCACGCTGTTCCCGGCTGCGGCCGCCGGCGTCATCACGGCCAAGAGTCCCGTCACCGGCAAGGTTTGCCATTGTCCGATTACACTGAAGGTCGGGCTGGAAATTCAGTATTCAGGCTTCGACTATATCGTCATAAAGGGTCAATCCCCCAAGCCCGTTTTTCTCTGGATCCACGACGGCGTAGCCGATATAGACAGCGCCGCCGATGTCTGGGGCAAGGATGTGTGGCAGACCACCGATGCCTGGCGCAAGACCATGGGCGACGATCTCATTCAGACGGTTGTCATCGGAAAAGCCGGCGAAGACCGCTCCGATCTGGCCCAGGTCTGTTATAATTACTGGGCCAGCGGCGACCGGTTCGGCTTCGGAAAGAGCTTCGGCACCAAGAACCTCAAGGGGCTCGCCTTCCGCGGCATGGGTCTGCTGGAAATTTCCGACGCCGAAGAATTTGTCGAACTGGCCCTGGATGTGCTGGAAGAGGTCAAGGAAGGGGGCTTCGTCGGCAAGAAAGGGATCGGCGATCTCTGCGCCGCTATCGGCGAAACCGATGTCAACGCCTGGCTGGCGCCCATCGTTCACCGTCACAGCGCCTGCTACAACACCCCCTATGCCGGCAACACGTTTGTTTTTCTCGACGAAGACGCTGGCAAATTGACGGAACCCGAACACCCGGAACCCGGCTTTCTCATCACCGACATGTTCGGGTTGATCGGGTTTAAAAAATTGGGCCTTTCCGCCGCAGATGCCTGCACCCTTCTCAAGGCCTGCGCGAAATACGGCGTCGATGCCGCCGGCGTTGCCGAACTGAGCCAGGCGGCGGGCAAGAAGACCCCGGCGGAAATTCAGGCGGCCATCCCGACCCTTACGGGCGCGGTCACCCGCGGCGGCAGGGGGATCTTCAGCCCCTGGTGCCCCACTCAACCGCTTTTCGCCGACTTCGACGATGCCGGTGAAAACCCGGCCGCATGGTGGGAGCGTCGCATGGCCGTCGCCGCCATCTTCGGCATTCACCCCCTTTTCGCCGTCATGTCGCCCGAAATAACGGAAGACGACCTGCTGGAAAGCGCAACCGTGGGAACCGGGATCGAGTTCAGCCCGGCAGCCCTGGACAGCGCCGTCGACTACCTGCTGGAACAGTGATTTTTTTATCGGAAAGAGACCCGCTGCCCCCCATCGATTCGCCGCCTTGCGCAAGGCACCGCAAGTGCGGCGAACGGTTGTTTGCCGTCGGACGCCGCCCGCAGTCCCCGGCAATGCATCATAATCGCACCATGATCTCGAACAAACCGCACGAACATGGCATTTGCTACCGCATCTGATCAATATGCCGCCGCCAATTGCCGGTTGGCCAAAAGCGAGCGACTTTTTTACTCCGGCCGCAAAGGCGCTGGAGGTATCGCCAGCCGACGGACCCGCGGCGGCCACCCGCTTTGCTGCCCCCGGATCGGCATCTTCGCCGGTCAAGGTGCTTCCCATTCGTGGCTGTGGTTTGTCGATCTGTTCGATCGCATGGGCTTTCACGATCTTTCGCTGCTCGATGAAACGGCCATTCGGGACGCCGGCCTGTCAGATCTCGATGTACTGGCGGTCTCCGGCGGCGACACCTTCGCGATTGCAGCGGCGCTGGGCGAGCGGGGCGCTGGAAAAATCCGGGCGTTTATCACCGATGGCGGCCTGTATATCGGCAGCTGCGCCGGCGCCTACCTGGCCATGCAGTCTTCCAAACCACCTTTGAATCTTTTTAATTTTGCCCCGGTCAGGATCACCAATCTCAGCAAGCATCTCCCGGCCTGCCACCAGATGACCTACAAGTTTTCGACGCCCTACGGCTGCGGGCATGTCTTTCATCCGGTGCGGGAAGCAGTCTGCCTGCGCCTCACCGGCCGTCTCCCCTTTGCCGGTCCCGGTTATTTGACCGCACCTCTTTATGGCGGGCCGGGTATGCTCGTCTCCGATGTGGACCAGATTCTGGCGTACTACGAAAGCTTTACGAACAAGACCGCCTTTTTAGTGGATGAAGAGCTGGCGCGCGCGACGCTGATCGGAAAGGCTGCGGCCGTCCGCACGCCGCTGGGGCGCGGATGCCTGCATCTTCTGGGGCCGCATCTCGAACACCCGCATTATCCGCGAGCAAACCGGCTGGTAGCCGACCTCGTTTGCCGGGATACCAAAAAACCGACGCCGCAGGCACCGATTCCACGGATGACAGCGGAAAAACTCCCGGCATCCGACAGCCGCCTGCTGGTTCGCGGCCTGAAACGGGAATTGAGCAATTCGAGAATTGTGGCGGCCGGGCTCGAAATGCAGCCCGTAAGGTGGCAGATCGGTGCCAAGTTTTACGAGACGGAAAAAATTCGCGTGTTTCTGGAATCGATGTGGCGCCGCGTCAAGGCCATAGAAGACCGCGGCCGCCTCCGCACCGCCGGCTCACCCGCCGAACTTATGGCGAGCGCCACTGAAACCACCGGTTTGCTGCGCCTGTTAAAAAACGAATTGGACGAAAATCGCGATACGACAGACATCGCCCGCCGGCTGTTCGCCCTGCTGCGCGGGTACACGGCCTTGTTTCTGCGGCTTTATTTTCTGAACGTATCGGAAATCAATTGAAAACCGAGGAGTCGACTGTGGAGAGAACGACGGTTCATTTCCGATCCGGGACTAAAATTCATAAGGCCTTGCGGCTGGCGGCTGCGATCCTCGTCCTGATCATGGTGGGGCTGGCGGGAAAAGCGGATGCGAGACCCGGATTGCCGCCCGAACCCGATTCGCCGTGGTTTGTCGATATGAACCGGTTCGCTCTTTCGGCCCACACCGGCTTCAAATGCGAGGAGTGCCAT
>JBAPSB010000241.1:0-8390 GCA_049281435.1 Desulfobacterales bacterium | reverse complement strand
TGACGCCTCAATTTGGAACCAAGATCCATCAACTCGGCGGCGTGGTGACCGGGATGTCCTCGACCCCGGGTTCCCGTGCTCAGGTCCAGCTCGAGGGCAACGTCGATGAATACGGTCTGGCAAAAATCGGAGGTGAAATCAATGTCTTCGATCCCGTCGCGTTCACCGACATCGACATGACATTTCAAAACGTGGAGATGGCCGGCCTGACGCCCTATTCGGGCAAGTTTGCCGGCCGGAAGATCGATTCTGGAAAACTGTCGCTGAATCTTGAGTACAAGATCGACAACGGCAAGCTGCTGGGCGACAACCAGATCGTCGTCGACAAACTTAAACTCGGTCAGCCCGTGAAAAGCCCCGAAGCGGTCAATCTGCCGCTCGATCTTGCCGTTGCCCTCCTGGAGGACGCCGACGGGGTCATCGACATCGGTTTGCCGGTGCGGGGCGATCTCAACGATCCGAAGTTCAGCTTCGGTCACCTGATCGGAAAAGCGCTCGTCAACCTGATCACAAAAATTGCGACAGCGCCCTTCCGTGTGCTGGGCGCGCTCGTCGGCGGGGGGGCTGAAGGAAATTTCGATGCCATCGCCTTTGAACCCGGTGACGCCGCCGTGCCGGCGCCGGAAAAAGAAAAGTTGAAGAAGCTGGCTTTGGCATTGCAAAAACGGCCGCAGTTAAAGCTCGAAGTTCAGGGGCGTTACAGCGCGGAAATCGATGGAAAGGAACTCAAGGGGCTGAGTGTACGTCGAGCCGTCGCCGGGCGTCTCGGTACGAAACTTGAGATGGATGAGGACCCCGGTCCGGTCGATTACGGCAATCCCGATACCCAAAGCGCGCTGGAGGCGATGTTTGCGGAGCGCTTCGGCGCTCCGGAGCTAAAGGTGCTCAAGGAATCCCTGGAAAAGGATAAGAGCAAATCCGCTCAATCAGCCGTTCAGCCCGCCCAGACGGAAAAGGCCGAGGATCCGGGGCAAATGTCGAAGGCCATTTACGCCCGTTTGCTGGAAAGCGAACCCCTGCCGGCGACGGTGCTGACCGAACTCGCCGAGGCCCGCGCCCGCGCTATTGTTGCTGTACTGACCGGTGACGGCGCTGTTGCCCCGGCGCGCTTGTCGACCAAACCGCCCGAACCGCTGCCGAAGGATGCGCCTGTTACAGCTAAGCTCTCCCTCACCCTAACGCGAAAATCTTCGTGATACGGAAAAGATTGTACGTCTCTCGATGGGATTTGATCAAATATTAAGGTGATATGGTGATTGACACGGCTGGTTTCAAAACTGTTTTCAAAGATAGGTGAAAAAAATGAAAACGTCCTTTCCACCCCGGATCGATTTGGCCCGACTGCCGACACCGACCCAGCCGTTGCGGCGCCTGGGTCAGGAACTCGGTGTCGAACTCTATGTCAAGCGGGATGGTCTCACCGGTGCCGCGCTGTCCGGCAACAAGATCCGCAAACTGGAGTTCGTGATGGCCGATGCGCTATCCCAAAACGCCGACACCGTGATCACCTGCGGCAGGGGCCACGGCGGGGCAGCCGGCGGCTGCCAAATTCATCGCCTTCACGGCATCCGAAGACGGGCAGGACACCATCCGCGCCTTCGGCAAAGACGAGCACGGCGACAGCCTTTACAACGATGTGGCCTACGCCAGCCAATACGACCACTGACCCGCACTGGCCAGAAGCTATTATAGGTGATGGTGAGTTGCCGGAGCGCCCAGCGGGCGCTCCGGCCCGGATTTGCTGAAAATAGGTGTTTTAGCCCCCCATGTATCAAGCGAGTATCAGAATTACATCACCATCCACCGTTCTGTCGATTACATAATGGTTTCCCGCCGCTTCAACCCGCGCAATCCTTAAGCTCTTTTTCTATTGTCCCGATTCCTTGCAGCCCCTATAATCACATCGTCTTCTCTTCGGCATAAGCGTGCCGTCTTGTCCGGTCCGGACCAGTGGTTCCTGCTGCGGGCGCAAACGGTTTAAAAGGGCTTGCACAAGTGGGTATAGCCACCGACATCATTCTTCTCATCGTGACGGCGTTCTTCTTCGGTCTGCTGTTGCATTGGCTTGGTCAGCCCCTGATTCTGGGCTATATCGCGGCGGGGGTTTTTTTGGGGCCGCACACCGGCGGGCTGACGGTCTCGAACATCCACGAGATCGAGCTGCTGGCCGAGATCGGCATCGCCCTTCTTCTTTTCGCGCTCGGGCTCGAGTTTTCCCTCAAGGACCTCCAACCGGTCAAGAGGGTGGCGTTGATCGGTACCCCGATACAAATGCTCCTGACGATCGGACTCGGCATCGGCATCGGGCAGTTGATGGGGTGGGAATTGAAATCGTCGCTGTGGCTCGGCGCCATTATCTCGCTTTCGAGCACCATGGTGATTCTCAAAACTTTGATGAACCAGGGCTGGCTGGGGACCCTTTCGAGCAAGGTGATGATCGGCATGCTCATCGTTCAGGACCTGGCCGTGGTCCCGCTGATGATCATCCTGCCTCAGTTGAACAACCCGGCCGTGGGACTGCCCGTGCTGGGTTTTGCGGCCCTGAAAGCGGCGGTCTTCATCGCTGCAGTGGTGTTTCTGGGAACCAGGCTGCTGCCGCGCCTGCTGATGCACATTGCCAAACTGGGGTCGCGGGAGCTTTTTTTGCTGGCCATCACCGCCATCGGCCTGGGGGTGGGCTATGTGACGCACATGATAGGGCTTTCTTTCGCTTTTGGCGCCTTTGTGGCCGGCATGGTCCTGAGTGAGTCGGATTACGGTCACCAGGCCCTGAGCGATATCATCCCGCTGCGCGACTTGTTCGGGTTGCTGTTTTTCACGTCGGTGGGGATGCTGCTGGACCCGGCCTTTCTGTTGAATCACATCTGGGAGGTGCTTTTTCTGGTCGTGGCCGTCGGTCTGGGCAAGGGTCTTATTTTCGCGTTCGTCGTCCGGATGTTCAACTACGGGAATGTCATCCCGCTGGCCGTCGGGCTCGGCCTCTTTCAAATCGGCGAGTTCTCTTTCGTTTTGGCAAGGGTGGGGCTCGCGACGAAATCGATCGACAGCGATCTTTACGCGCTGGTACTGACCAGCGCCATTTTGACGATGGTGCTCACACCGCTGATCTCGGGCCGGACGGCCCGGATATACGCGTTGAAAAAGCGCTGGTTTCGCCACGAGACGCTCGAATCGTCCAACATCCCGGATGCCGGCCTCACCGGACACGTGGTCATCGTCGGCGGCGGACGTGTGGGATTTCAGATCGCCCGGATCCTGAAACGTTTCGGCATGCCGTTTGTGATCGTCGATCTCGACCACCGCCGGTTCGAACAAGCCAAAATGGCGGAAATGTCGGTCGTTTATGGCGACGCCGGCCAGGAAGCCGTCCTCGAGGCCGCCAGGGTAAAGCATGCGGCGCTTCTGGTATTGACGATTCCCGGCCTGGTCGCCGCGAGAACGGTCGCCGAGCAGTCGCAGCGGATGAACAGCGGGCTTACGATCGTGGCGCGCACCTCGGGGCCGGATTTTTTCGATTCACTGAAGGATGCCGGCGTTTCCGAGGTCGTGCTGCCGGAATTCGAGGGCAGTCTCGAAATGACCCGCCAGTCGCTTCTGCACCTGCGGGTCCCGCCGACCGAAATCCAGCGCTACACCGACACGGCCAGGCAGGAACTCTACGCCAACTGGTTCAAGGAAGGCAAGGAATACCGGTTCCTGTCCCAGCTGCGGGGCGCCGAACAGCAATTCGATCTGCAGTGGGTCCGCCTGGCCCCCGAAAGCCCGATGGCCAATACATCGATCGGTGAGAGTGAAATCCGCAAAAAGACCGGTGTCTCGGTCGTCGGGGTGGTGCGGGAGGAGCAGTTAAAGCCGAATCCCGACGCGGATTTCGTTTTGAGGCCCAATGACCTGATCGCCATCATAGGGGAAGAAAAGGACCGGGAGGCTTTCTGCCTGATGACATCGAATACCCGCTGCAGCCTATAGGGTTGTGTAAAAAGGCTCAAGGTTGAAGGTTCAAGGCTCAGGATTGACGGATGAAAGCAGTTTGCGGTTTCAGGTGGCGGCCATTTAGACAATTTGGGGGTAGGGGCGAAAAATTTTTCGCCCGGGTGTGAACCGCCCCCGGCCATCGTCTTCTTTCTGGAGGTGCCCATGACCAACCCGATTCCCGGTAAACTGCTGACAACCGCCATGGCCGTGATGCCGCATACCGATATCTCGCGTGCGCTCGAAATGGCCCTGTCGCTGGACGTGCCCTTCTGGCCGCAGCTGCCTAACTTGAGTTACTACGAGGACATGTACGTGCAGGCGGCCGAACATTTTCCCGGTATCATTCTGAACATGGAAAAAAGGACCCTGCGATTTTCCATGGATAAATTTGCAGAGGAGCTGGAAGAGGTGCTGCTGCGATTCGAGGACCCGACCTTTTTCGACGTCAGCGAGACCTATTCGGCGGTGTACCACCGTTTCCTGGCGCTGGACCTGAAGGACAGGCCGGCCATTCGCGGGCAACTGGAAGGGCCGGTCAGCTTCGGCTTCAACATCCTGGATCAGGATGACCGCCCGATTCTCTTCGATGACACCGTGCGGCCCTTCATGCTGGATTTCATGGCCAGGCGGTTGAACGTTCAACTGGCGCGGCTCAAACAGCGCAACGACGCGGCCTTCATGTTCGTGGATGAACCGGGACTGCAATTCTTGTTTTCGGCCCTGGCCGGGTATGGCGACCTGAAGGCCAAGGGGGACCTGGACCAATTCTTCGCCCAGGTGGACCGGCCCCGGGGCATTCATCTGTGCGGCAACCCGGATTGGGATTTTCTGCTGAACCTGGACCTGGATGTTCTTTCCCTGGACGTTTACACCAATGCGGAAATCTTTTCTTCCTACGCTGCCTCCATCAAGAAATTTCTCGATCGCGGCGGCAGCATCGTCTGGGGCATCGTGCCCACGGGTTTCGAAGCGTTTAGCCAGGAGGAGATCCCCTCCTTGATCCGGCGCCTCGAGGACGTCTGGAAAATCCTGTGGTCAAAGGGCATCGATCGGGAACTCCTCATCGCCCGCGGCATGCTGTCGCCCGCCACCTGCTGTCTGGTGAACCCGGACAAGGAGCGCACGGTGGACCGCGCCTTTGCCGCCGTAAACGGGATGGCGGAGGTATTAAGGACCAAATATCTTCAATGAGTCAAGATTTTGCATTGTTAGTCCCTTATCGCTGAAATTGTATGTTGCTTGCGCACAAAATTTTTTGTGGTCTCTGGAAACCCTTATCAATTGTTGATTTACAGAAATTTGAAACAAATCCAACTTTTTAAAAATTTAGTTTCGGCTTGTCCGGGTTGGGGTCACGGTAAGAAATAATTCCACAAGATTGCGCCGGATATTGGCCGTCTGCAAGGCACATCCAGCGGCGCATATCGAGATACGTGTCGCGGATGTAACGCGGTAGACGGGTCAAAAGTCAAGCAAGATGTGGAATTATTTTTTGCTGTGACCCTTAGTGCCTTCCCTCGGGAAAATGGTGGTTGGCAGTCAAGCCTCTTGACAGTTGACCTGTTTAAGGACTATATTTGGACAATATTTTAAGGAGGTGGACCATGACTCTATCCAGCCAAATAAAGCCGATCAGCTACCTGAAGGCTCATGCTGCCGAGATCGTGCGCAATATAGGAATCCAGCAGGAACCCTTGATCATCACCCAGAACGGTGAAGCCAAGGCGGTTGTGCAGGACATCGAAAGCTACGAGCAGACGCAGGAAACGATGGCGCTGCTGAAAATTCTGGCGCTCGGCACTCGTCAAATCGAAGAGGGTAAGGTTCAATCTGCTGCTGATGTCATCAAGCACCTTCGTGAGAGGCGGGAGGCTCGTTGATGCCGTTCTCTGTGCTGTTGACCGATGATGCGGCTCGTGACCTGGAGGATATTTGCGACTACATCGACCTGCACGATATGCCAAGTAAGGCGGATTACATTCTTAAGCAGATTGAAAAGGCGTTCAACAGCCTATCTGAAAATCCTCATCGTGGAGTCTACCCGCGTGAATTGCTTGCCTTAGGGCTTCGGGAATTCCGCGAGATATTCTTTAAACCATACCGCATCATTTACCGAGTCATTGAAAACAACGTCTATGTGCTTCTGATTGCCGATGGACGTCGTGACATGCAGAAGCTGTTGCAGCGGCGCTTGCTGCAGGCATAACCGTGGCAGCTTAGCTGATCATTGAACACCGCAAGATATTGCGATGACAAACAGCTTACGATAGCACCTTTCCTGGCGCTGGACCTGAAGGACAGGCCGGCCATTCGCGGGCAACTGGAAGGGCCGGTCAGTTTCGGCTTCAACATTGTTTAGCACAATCGGTTTTAAAACCGCTTTTAAAAAGGGGGTGTGAATAATGAAATTAGCGTATCCACCTCGCATCGATTTGGCCCGGCTGTCGACGCCGGTCCAACCGTTGCGGCGCCTGGGTCAGCAACTCGGTGTCGAACTCTATATCAAGCGGGATGATCTCACCGGTGCGGCACTGTCCGGTAACAAGATCCGCAAGCTGGAGTTCGTGATGGCCGAGGCGCTGTCCCAAAACGCCGACACGGTGATCACCTGCGGAGGAGCTCAGTCCAACCATTGCCGCGCCACGGCCCTTGCAGCCGCCACGCTGGGCCTCGGCTGCCGCCTGCTGCTGCGAACGCCCGAGCCGGCCAAACCACCACCACCGGAAGGCAACATCCTGCTCGATCGTCTGGCCGGCGCCGCCATCGTCTGGATCACACCGGCCGAATACAAGAACCGTGATGCGCTCATGCAGCACGAGGCTGAACTTCTCAGGAAGGCGGACCGCAGGCCCTACATCATCCCGGAAGGGGCCTCGAATGCCCTGGGTGCCTGGGGCTACATCCGCGCTGCGGAAGAACTGGTCACCGATATCGCCGGTTTGCCGGGAGTCAGCAGGCGCCCAGTGACCATCCTGCATGCCACCGGCTCCGGCGGCACGGCCGCTGGCCTCATCCTCGGAGCCAAGTTGCACGGATTGAAAGCCCGGGTGGCGAGCATCAACGTCTGTGACGACCGGAACTATTTTTTAACCGCCATTGGCGACATCTGCGAAAAGGCCATCGCCGCTTACAAACTGAAGCTGCCTTTTATCAAGGAACGCGATATCGATATCATCGACGGCTACGTCGGGCGCGGTTATGCGCTGTCGCGGCCGGAAGAACTCACCGTGATCGCTACGGCCGCCCGCACCGAGGGTGTCATCCTGGATCCGGTATACACCGGCAAGGCTTTCTTCGGTATGATCGAGGAGCTTCGGCGCAACCCGGGCTGTTTCGGGGAGCGGATCATTTTCATCCACACCGGCGGCATTTTCGGACTTTTTCCCGAGGCCCTGGAGATAGCCCCACTTTTAGGATGACCACAAAGCGTCATTCATGCGGCCCACCAGAAGGCATTCGTGCGGTTCCTGTCTTCAATGGGTCAAGATTTTGCTGAGAAACGCTTTGCTCCGCGGGCTCTGGGGGTTGGTAAAAAAATCTGTGGGCGGTGCGATTTCGACGATCCGGCCCTCGTCCATGAACACCACCCGTTTGGCCACTTCCCTGGCAAATCCCATTTCGTGC
The DNA here is from genome assembly GCA_049281435.1 of Desulfobacterales bacterium. Lineage (GTDB taxonomy): Bacteria > Desulfobacterota > Desulfobacteria > Desulfobacterales > SG8-13 > JARFQH01. Next base: position 791 of record JBAPSB010000241.1, on the reverse strand, counting down.
GTCACCACGACCATGGTCATACCCTCTTTGGCCAAATCCCGCATGACATCCAGGACTTCATTGATCATTTCCGGATCGAGCGCCGAGGTCGGCTCATCAAAGAGCATGATCTTGGGGCGCATGCAGAGCCCCCGGGCGATGGCGACCCGCTGCTGCTGGCCGCCTGAAAGCTGGGCCGGGTAGGCATTGGCCTTGACACCGAGGCCCACCCGGTCGAGGATTTGACGACCGAGTCGGCGGGCCGCTTCCTTCTTCATTTTACGGACTTTAATCGGCGCCAGGGTGACGTTTTCGAGCGCCGTCATGTGGGGGTACAAGTTGAACTGCTGAAAAACGAAACCGATTTCAGCCCGCAGCTGCGTCATATTAATCTTTTTATTGTGCACGCGCATCGTGTCGACGACGAGTTTGCCCTTCTGAATCGGCTCCAGGCGGTTGATGCAGCGAATCAGGGTGCTTTTCCCGGAACCGCTCGGGCCGCAGACGACCACCACCTCACCGGATTCGATGTGCAGGTTGATGTCCTGCAGCACATGCAGCTCGCCGAACCATTTGTTGACATTCTCGAAGGTGATCATTGCGTTGGGTCCACGGTAACGGACAGGCGGCCTGTGCTGCGCCGGTGTATTTCCTGCTCACACACCAGCCGCTGCCGAAATCTTTAGCGTAAAGCCTATGTCAAAGGCGGGTGGCCACGACCGTCATCCGTTTTTCAAGGGTGTTGGACAAGCGGATCAACGGATAGCAGATCGAAAAGTAGAGCAGTCCCACGAGACCGAATACCATGATAC
>JBAPSB010000240.1:0-9602 GCA_049281435.1 Desulfobacterales bacterium | reverse complement strand
GCGAACACCAGCACGCTGGTTCGCCATTTGTGGTTGTTTAAACTTCGGTTACCCGCGTGAATCGGCCGGCGGGCAGCCGAAGTGCGATCGATTCCGGCGACGAACCGGAAACCAGGGACAGGCTTGCCCCGTGCCATCGCATCCGGGAGCGTTGGCGAGGATTACCATCATATACGTCCCGGAGCGGGGCACGAAGAAACTCATGTTATTGGTTTTGCGACGGCTGCAGGACGACAAAGAAGCTGCCGTTGTCGCGCTGCACCAGAAGCAGCAGATTGGCGCCCGGCGTCACGCCCTTGATCGCCTGCTGATACCCCTGGAGATCGTCGACCTTGTGACGATTGGCCTCGACGATCAGGTCACCGGGCCGCAGACCGGCCGTGTCGGCCGCGCTTTGGGGCTGTACGGCCGAAATCACCACGCCCTCGGCATTGGCGTCAAACCCCAGGCGTTGGGCCAGCTCGGGCGTCAACTGCTGGACCTGCATGCCCCACTTTGTTTTTTCCGTTTGAGACGGCGTCGCCTGGCCTTCCTCGGCCATGGTTCCGATGGCAAGGGCGAGGGTCTTCGGGTTGCCGTCACGGATGATGTCGATTTTCACCTGGCTGTTCGGGGTGCTCGCGGCCGCCATCTGCGAGAGTTCACGGCTGCTTTCCACCGCCTGGCCGTTAAAGCGCACGATCACGTCACCCTGCCGGATTCCGGCCTTGGCCGCCGGGCTGTCGGCGGAGACATTTGCGACCAGTACTCCCTTGGTTTCCTTGATGCCGAAGGATTTGGCCAGGGCGGGGGTCAGGTCCTGGATCATGACGCCCAGCCAGCCACGGACGACCTTGCCGGCCTTCAGTTGCGGCAGAAGGGCTTTGGCCTCGTCGATCGGGATGGCGAATCCGATGCCCTGACCCTGAGCCACGATGGCGGTGTTGATGCCGATGACGGTGCCGTTCATGTCGAAGAGCGGCCCGCCGCTGTTACCCGGGTTGATGGCGGCATCGGTCTGCAGGAAATCATCGTAGGGACCGGCCCCGATGACCCGCCCCGTGCCGCTGATGATCCCGGTGGTTACGGTCTGGCCCAACCCGAACGGGTTGCCGACGGCCATCACCCAGTCGCCGACCCGCATGGCATCCGAATTGCCGAGTGCGGCCGGTGGCGGGAAGTCCTTGTCCGGCTTGGCCTGAATCAAGGCCAGGTCGGTTTTGGGATCGCGGCCGACGATGTTGGCATCGTACTCCTTGCCGTTCTGCAATTTGACCTTGATTTCCGTGGCTTTTTCAACGACGTGATTGTTCGTCAGAATCAGGCCATCGGAACTGATCACGAAGCCGGAGCCCAGGGCATGGGTGGTCATGTTCCCTTGGGGCATCTTGCCGGAGAACTGGTCACCGAAAAATTTCCCGAACGGAGAATGCGGTCCGAAGAACTCCATCATCGGGTTGCCCTCCACGACCTGCGTGGTCGATATGTTCACGACCGATCCCTTGACTTTGGCGGCGAGGTCGGCAAACGACGGCGGTGCACCGGGCGGATGGGGCTGGTCGGCGGCCAGGACGGGAACCGCGGTTATCAACACGGCCAGCAGCACGGAAAAGGCCGCGACCGTCAAACGCTGGGTAAACAATTTTCTGAACATGGCGTGTTCCTCCTTTTTTGGTGGATGGTGTGACACAAACGATGGGTGACTTTCGTCTGCGGCCTGAAAATAGGTTCGTCGGCCTTGCGGCGGTATCGGTTTCGGTCTGATTCCAGGGTAGGAATCGACAGACGGATCCTGTCGATATTTATCCTACAGCGAGGTGAATTGCCGAAGGTAGGAGAAGGGTTAGGGAAGAGATAGCCGCCGGCGGCTTGTTGTGGGGTGTCCTAAAAGAGTGCCGGATCAGGCGGGCGCTGGTTCATCTGAATCCGGACCGCTGGGCTTGCCGAATAGTTTTTGAAATTCCAGTGGTTTCGTGATAGGCGCACTCCCATGCGAACTTCAAAATGGGTCTTTTGGGGCGCGTGTTTGATCGTTGCGGCGGTTTTCATCGTCAACGATATTATTTCCAACCGCAAAAACGAAGAAATTCACTCGCAGGCGTCTCCATTCGTGCAGCCATCGGCAGCTTCGGGCGCGGCTGCCCCTTCCCGCGCGCCGCGATATATATCCGTAGGAATGAAAAAGTCGCTTAAAACCCTTATCGCCGGCGAGAGCGACAGTTTTGAACTCGAAGTCCGGCTGGTGGAGCCGGAAAGCTCTTCTGAGAAACCTCCCCAGTGGGACCGGGCAGCGGCGGCCCCTTTGGTCATCTGGATCGCATCACCGGATGAAAGCGGCATCGTGTTTATCGATAAGCTCCAACCGGACAGGCCCCGCCATCATATTTTGCTGAAATTTGCCCTTCCCTCCGCACCCGATACCAATTCGCTGACAGCGCAAGTAGAGTATCGCGTCAACTCGAGAACCAGCGCCGGCAGTCACTCCTTTTGGATGGATGTTTACGGTGAATTGATTGCCGCGAACGGTAACAGGATCCAAGACATGGGAATCATCAAATTGCCTTTTAAAGTCGATACCCATCTGAGGACCAAACTATTGATGCTGACGGTCATTGCGGCCGTCGTTTTTCTCTTTATTGTGGAATGGGTGCGCGTGGACGTGGTTGCCATCGCGATGATGGTGTTGCTTCCCGAACTGGGCTTACTGAACTCCCAGGATACGTTTAAAGGGCTCAGCAGCAATGCCGTGGTGGCCATCATCGGTGTGATGATCATCAGCTACGGTTTGAATCGGGTCGGCCTGGTCAGTCGCATCATTCAGCCGCTACTGAAATATGTCGGCACGAGTCCGCATCGATTGACAGTGATTTTTTCCAGTTTGATCGCGGTCATTTCGAGCGTGATGCAGAACACCGGTGCTGCCGTACTCTTTCTGCCCGCCATCCGCTTGGTTACATCCTATAGACTTAAAATCCCTATTTCACGCGTGCTCATGCCCATTGGAATGGCGGCGATTCTCGGCGGCACGCTGACGATGATCGGTACGAGCCCCCTGATCCTTCTCAATGATATTCTGCCCCCGGGAATGCCTAAATTCGGTTTCCTGGAATTGACACCCATCGGTTTCGCCCTGGCTGTCGGCGGGATTGCCTATCTTTCCACGGTGGGCATGCGTCTGCTCGCAGGGCATCCCGGCAGCCCGCCTGGCGGCCGAAACAAAGTAACCGGTCGTGCCGAAGAGGGTATCCTGAGTTCCTACCCGTTGATCAAGGGTCCCTTTGAGATTTATGTGCCCGAAGATTACCAGCCCGGCCGGCATCCGCGGTCGGTAGTGGAGATTCGCCGGCGTTTTCTCGTCAACATTGTGGCTTCGGCCGACTCCGACGGCACTTGTAACATTGCCCCTCTTCCCGAGACCACCATCCTGCCGGGCCATATTTTGTGCGTTTACGGCCCCCTGAAAGCCGTTACAAGATTCGTGCGGGAATTCGCGGTGATCCTGAAAAAGGAACCGGAATGTTTCAAGGACAGCATGTTCAATCCTTCCCTGGCAGGAATTGTCGAGGGAGTGGTGTCACCCCGATCGAGCCTCATCGGAAAAACGATCAGGGAAATCGGGTTCCGTGAAGCATTCGGCTTGAATCCCCTGGCCATTCATCAATCCGGTAAGACCTATTACAGACAGTTGGCCGATCGCCCTCTGCAGGCCGGTGATGCCATACTCTTACATAGCACCTGGCAGCAGTTGCATGCGCTGCAGGATCTTCACCAGAACCTCATCATTATCACGCCTTTTGAAAAGGAGTTCCACAAGCCTGAAAAGTCCGGCTGGGCGTTGACCTGCTTTTTAGTGGCGCTTTTTTTGATGATTCTGTCGAGTTTCTATTTTCAAAGCCGTCCGTATAATCCGATCCCCTTGTCGGTCTGTCTTATGCTGGGTGCCGTCGGTATGATCCTGACCAGGGTCATAACGATCGGCGAAGCATACCGTGCCGTAGATTGGCGCACGGTCTTTTTGTTAGGAGGGCTCATACCGCTGGGAATGGCCATGGACCAGACGGGGACGGCTGAATGGATCGCCAGCGGCATTGTCATCGGACTCGGCACGCTGATGTCTCCCCTGGTGTTTCTCACCGTCCTGGCGACGCTGAGCTGCGGGTTTACCCTGGTCATCTCGAATGTCGGTGCCTGCACTTTACTTATTCCCCTGGGCATTTCCATCGCAACCCAGATCGGCGTCGACCCGCGCGTGGCGGCCATCGTCGTCGGGCTTGGGGTATCCAACTCTTTCATTTTGCCGACCCATCAGGTGAATGCTCTTTACATGGGGCCCGGAGAATACAGGACCAAGGATTACATAAAAATCGGAGGGGGGTTAGCCATCATCTACATTGCTATCCTCGTGGCGATGACCTATTTCTTTTACCTGTAAAACAGGGATCAAATCCGGCGGCAGTCGAAACCCCTGAACGACACACACCCCGCGGGTTGGATGGTTACAGGAATATTTATTGTCTATCCTCCGGGTTTGACGGGGTCTTCTGCACGGGGCGCGGCCCCAGGATGGCGAGGATGTCGTTTTCGTCGATTTTTTCGCGTTTAAGCAACTGTGTGGCCATCTGCTCGAGCTTGTCGCGATGGTCGTTCAGAACCTGCCGGGCGCCCTGGTAGCAACTCTCGATCATCTGCTGGATCTCGGTGTCGATGAGTTCCCCCAGTTTCTCGGAATGATCGATCAGGCCGGGTCCCCGGCCCAGAAACGATTGCTGGGTGCTGTCCACCAGGGACATGTTGGGGACCTGGCGGCTCATGCCATAGACGACGAGCATGTTGCGGGCGATCTTGGACACTTTTTCCAGGTCGTTTGACGCCCCGGTCGAGACCTCGCCGAACACGAGATCCTCGGCCGCGCGTCCGCCTAAAAGGCCCTGGATCTTGCCCAGCAGCTCGGAGCGCGACATGAGAAAACGGTCTTCCAGGGGGGTCTGCATGGTGTAGCCCAAGGCCCCGATGCCGCGCGGGACGATGGAGACCTTTTGAACCGGGTCGGCGCCGGGGGTAAAATGACCCACAATCGCATGGCCGGATTCGTGATAGGCCACCACCTCGCGTTCGTGCGGATTGATGAGCTTGTTTTTCTTTTCCAGACCGGCAATGACGCGTTCGATCGCATCCTGAAAATCCGCCTGCAGGACCTCGGTGTGATCCCGCCGCGAAGCCAGCAGCGCGGCCTCGTTGCAGACATTGGCGATTTCGGCGCCGGCAAAGCCCGGGGTTTCGCCGGCCAGCCGGCGCAGATCGACATCCCGGCCCAGCGTCAGGCCGCGGGTGTGGACCTCGAAAATCTGCACCCGGCCCGTAAAATCCGGTCGGTCCACCAGAATCTGGCGATCGAAGCGTCCGGGCCGCAGGAGCGCCGGATCGAGAATCTCGGGCCGATTGGTGGCCCCCATGATGATGATGCCGGCCTTGGGGTCGAAACCGTCCATTTCGGTGAGCAACTGGTTCAGGGTGTTTTCCCGTTCGTCGTTGCCGCCGGGGAATTGTCCCTGGCTGCGGCTCTTGCCGACCGCGTCCAGCTCGTCGATAAAAATGATGCAGGGGGCCTTGGCCTTGGCCTCCTTGAAGAGATCGCGCACCCGCGCAGCCCCCAGCCCGACGAACATTTCCACGAAATCCGAGCCGCTCAAGCTGTAGAAGGGCACGGCGGCCTCGCCTGCCACGGCCCGCGCCAGAAGGGTTTTGCCGGTTCCCGGAGGCCCCACCAGCAGGATCCCCTTGGGCAGCTTGGCACCCAGCCGGGTGAAGCGATCGGGCTCTTTTAAAAACGAAACGACTTCCTTGACTTCCTCGACGGCTTCATCGACGCCGGCCACTTCGTCAAAGGTGACCTTTTGGGACTTATCGACTTCATAGATCTTGGCCTTGTTCTTGCCGATGTTCAGGAAGTCGGGACCGCGGCCCATTTTACGGATAAGCCAGCCCCAGATCATGAACATGATCACAAATGGAATGATCCAGTTGGTAAAGAGGTGACCCAGCCAGTCGGACTCGATTTTGCCCCGGTAGTCGACCCCGTGGGCCTGCAGGTCCTGCAGCAGGGTGGGATCGTCGAGCCGGACGACCGTAAATTGACGCTCGATCCGGTCTTTTTCCGCCTGGGAGGTCCGGCCGAAGTCGAGATGCCAGGGGGTTTTTTTACGGGGGACGGTGACGGACGACTCATTTTTACCATTTTTATCAGTTTTATCCGCTGCTTTTGAATTTTGTTTATCCGGCGTTTCCTTCAACTCTCCGAAGATTTTGTCGGTCTGAATGACCACCTGCTTGATTTTGTCCTGCTGCAGCAGGTCGCGAAATTTGCTGTAGGACATCTCTTTGACCGCGGGGCCGGAGAAAAAGAGGGATTCCATCAGCAGAATCCCCACGAGCAGGGCCAGATAGTATTGAAGCGAGAATCGGGATCGTTGTTCCATGACGGGGGCCTTCCTTCTTATGGATTAACATATCGTTTGCTGTCCGGGCCAAGATCCTTGGGACGCATCAACCAGGCAAATCCTCTATCGATTCATATTTTAAAACGGATGAGTGAATCATAATCCGGAAGTTGGATGCTTCAAGAGGCGCCTTTCTAAAAATCGGTTCGGAGATCGACTGCCATAGGTCGTGAATCATCGGGAGATATCCTGTGGGCAGGATTGACAGCGTGAGGCGCATGGATAAGGTACAATAAAGGACTATAAAATGAAAAAGATGGGGTTCTGGTCTGTCGCATCGATTGGAGTGGGCGGCATGGTGGGGGGTGGTATCTTTGCCGTGCTGGGGCTTGCCGTGCAAATGGCCAAAGGCGGTGTTCCGGTGGCATTTTTGCTTTCTGGAAGTATTGCGTTGTTGACGTCATATGCCTATGCGCGCCTTTCGGTGACGTTTCCCAGTCAGGGGGGCACGGTGGAGTACTTGAATCAGGCCTTTGGAGCCGGTCTGCTGACGGGCGGACTCAATATTCTGCTGTGGCTGAGTTACATCGTTATGCTGTCGCTTTACGCCCATGCGTTCGGAAGCTACGGCAAAACGTTTTTTCCGGCCGGCACCCAGGCGGTCTGGAAGCATGTCCTGATCAATGCGGTCGTGCTCGGACTGGCAGCTCTGAACATCGTCGGCGCCAGGGCGGTGGGCAGAGCCGAAGAGTATATCGTGGGGATCAAGATCACCATTTTGCTGTTATTTGTCGCCTTCGGCCTGCGGAGCATTCAGCTGCAGCGCCTGGCGCCGGCCGACTGGGCGGATCCGGTCGCTCTGGTTGCCGGCGGCATGATCATCTTTCTGGCTTATGAGGGCTTCGAGCTGATCGCCAACACCGCCCAGGATGTGCGCGCGCCGCACAAGACGCTGCCGCGCGCATTTTACGCCTCCGTCGGTTTCGTGATTGTTCTGTATGTCCTGGTTTCCCTGGTCACGGCGGGAAACTTACCGACAGCGCAGATCGTCGCGGCCAAGGATTACGCGCTGGCCGCGGCGGCCAAACCATTTCTGGGTAACCTGGGCTACACCCTGATCGCCGTTGCGGCCCTTTTGTCGACCGCCTCCGCCATCAACGCCACTCTTTACGGAGCCGCCCGTGTCAGTTACATCATCGCCAGGGACGGTGAGCTGCCGGAATTCCTCGAACGCAAAATCTGGAATCGACCCCTGGAAGGTCTGCTGCTGACCACGTTTCTGAGCCTCGTGCTGGCGAACTTTTTAGACCTGGCCAGCATTTCGATGATGGGCAGTGCCGGGTTTCTGCTGATATTCGCCGCCGTCAACTCGGCCAACGTGCGCCTGCATCAAAAGGCCGGCAGTCGCCGCTGGATTTCGGTTGCGGGTGCTTTGGCCTGTCTGGCCGCATTTGGCGTTCTCGTGTGGCGGGTCGGACACGATACGCCGCAAAAGATATGGCTGCTGGTTTTCATGCTGGGGGCCTCATTTGTGCTGGAATTAATTTATCGCCGTATCAGCGGACGAAAAATCATCCCGGCTTTCGATGCCGGGACTGAAAATGAAAAATAGGTTTTTCTTTTTTGACACCGTTGACGGTTGTCCGGCAATCATCCGAGAGCCGCCCGGATGAAATCGACCACCGGGGCCGGGACCACTCCCAGCCAGACCAGCAGCACCGTCAGGGCCGCCAGGGTCAGGGCTCCGGTCAGGGGCAGGGGCAGGAACGGCCTGGATTCGTCTTCTTGCGGCGGCGCCGGTTGGGCGAACAGGGTGACGATGATGCGCAGGTAGTAGTACAGGCCGATGGTGCTGGTCACCACCAGGATGATCACCAGGGCCCACAGGGCGGCTCCCACGCCGGCCAGCACCAGGTAGAATTTGCCGATAAAGCCGGCCGTCAGGGGAATTCCGGCCAGAGACAGCAGCATGGCCGTGAAGACCCCCGCCAACCAGGGCCGCCGCCGGAACAACCCGCGGTAGTCCTCCAGATGCTCGGCTTCCCGCTGCGGTCCGGACAATACGGCTATGGTTCCGAAGGCCCCCAGGGTGGTGACGAAATAGGCGATCAGGTAAAAGGTGATGGCCTGGACGGCCAGAGCGCCGCCGGCCAGATAGGCCGTCAGAAGATACCCCATGTGGGCGATGGAAGAGTAGGCCAGGATGCGTTTGACGTTTTCCTGCAGCAGGGCCAGCAGGTTGCCGGCGATCATCGAGGCGGCGGCGATCAGCGCGACTGCGAGATAGAGCGGACCGCCGGCATCGAGCGCCGACGGCGGAAAGATGCGGATGAGAAGCGCCAGTGCGGCGCCCTTGGAAACGGTCGCCACGAAGGCCGTCACCGGCGCCGGGGCGCCCTGGTAGACATCGGGGGTCCAGAGATGAAAGGGGACCACCGCCAGTTTGAAACCGATGCCCACCACCAGCAGTCCAGCTCCGGCGACCATCAGGAGCCTCGCGCCTGCGGGATGCAGCCGGTGCAGCAGGGTGCCGAACTGCCCGAATGACATCGTGCCGGAGGCGGCATAGATAAGGGCCATGCCGAAGAGGACGAAGGCCGAGGAGACCGCGGCCAGGATGAGGTACTTGACGCCGGCTTCGATATGAGCCTCGGTCAGATGCGGGTAGGCCACGAGGGCATAGAGCGCGACGCTCAATATTTCCAGTCCCAGGAAAAAGGCCGCAAAATGGTCGCTGGCGGTCAGCACGCCGGAGCCGGTAACGGCCAGGAGCAGCAGAATGTAGTATTCTTCGCGGTTACCGTCATACTGACTGAGATAGCCGTAGGAGAGCAGCGCCGTTGCGGCGGCGGCCGCAAACAGCAGCCCCATGTAAAGAATCGCAAACCGGTCGACCAGCAGCAGTGAAGTAAAACGCAGGGGCGCGATCTGCCATGCGGCCGGCAGGGAGGCGATGGCCAGGATCAGACCCGCCAGGGTCAGGACCGCGGCGGCGGCGCTGCTCCGGCGCAGGGCCGTTTGCAGTAGAACCGCGATCGCGGCGACGGCCGGGATGATCAGCGGTAACAGGGCGATGAAGTGAGCGCGTGTCATGGCCGGCCTTTCCCCGGGGCGACGGAGGTCCCCTGAAGCAGATGGCGGGCGGCCGTCGTCCCGCCGGTCGCCTGCAAAGCGCCGGCGGGGGCC
>JBAPSB010000239.1:0-4494 GCA_049281435.1 Desulfobacterales bacterium | reverse complement strand
CTAAAAGCACTATCGTAAAAACCCGCAGCGTTAGTTTCACCATGCTACCCTTGTACATCGATTCTGCCTTTTAAAAGTCTATATTCGTGGTCGCGGCCAGCGCACACGCGCCCGACCACTTTACTTTCGCGGTGCGGGACATATGTTAAGAACACCACCTACCCGACCGAGAAAGGAGTTTTCAATGGAACTGAAAAAAATCCTATGGCCCACCGACCTGTCGGGCAGCGCTGAAAAAGCGCTGCCCTTCGTCAAATCGCTGACCGAAAAATACGACACGGAAATACACGTCCTCTACGTCATCGAAGACATTGCCCACCACAAGTCCTGGTACGGGGACTTCGAGCAGGAAACCATCCGGAAAATCGTCGGCTGGGAAGAAAAAACCGCCAAAAAACGCCTGGATGAGCTTTGTTCAACTTCCCTGGAGGGCTGCCCCCTGTACGTTAAACATGTGGCGATCGGAGACCCCGCACAGGAGATCCTCAAACTGGTCGAGGCTGAAAAAGTCGATGCCGTGGTGCTGTCTGGCCGCGGCGAAAAAGGCCACTACCGCCTGGGCAGCACGGCCGAAAAAGTGGTCCGCAACGCCCCGGTGCCGGTCATCACCGTTCCGGTCGAGCAACCGGCGTAAGTGTCACCCCCGCAACACCGCCGTTTTCACTGGTCAATGCCGCGCCTTAAAGCAGGCGGCTGCCGAAAAGGCGCGGCCGTGTTCCCTCATCTTCCTAAGTCAAAAGAGATTCCCTGCGCCAGGGGCAGTTCGCTGGACCAGTTGATGGTGCAGGTCTGGCGCCGCATGTAGGCCTTCCAGGCGTCAGAACCGGACTCCCGCCCCCCGCCGGTCTCTTTCTCCCCCCCGAAGGCGCCGCCGATTTCGGCTCCCGAGGTGCCGATATTGACATTGGCGATGCCGCAATCGCTGCCGCGGGCGCTCAGGAAATATTCAGACTCGCGCATATCGCTGGTAAAGATTGCCGAGGAAAGGCCCTGGGGAACGGCGTTGTGGAAGTCGATCGCCTGCGCGAGGGTCTCGTATTTGATCAGGTAGAGCAGCGGCGCGAAGGTTTCCATCTGCACGATCGGCATGTCGGCGCGGGCTTCACAGATGCAGGGGCTCACATAGGTGCCCGCATCGTAAATGCCGCCACTGAGCACGGTGCCTCCGCACAGCACCCGGCCGCCCTGTTCCTCAAGCTGCGCGATGGCCGCCTGAAAGGCCGCCGTGGCCGCGGTGTCGATCAGCGGTCCCATCAGGATCCCCTCCTGCAGGGGATCGCCGATTTTGATCTGCCGGTAGGCGTCGACGAGCTTTGCGTTCAGCCGGTCATAAATGTCCGCCTGCACGATCAGGCGCCGGGTCGAGGTACAGCGCTGCCCGGCGGTGCCGACCGCCCCGAAGACAATCGCCCGGACGGCCAGATCGATGTCGGCGTCGGGCGTCACGACGATGGCATTGTTGCCGCCCAATTCCAGAAGGCTCCGCCCCAGGCGCGCCGCCACAATCTGGGCGATGTGGCGCCCCATGCGGACGCTGCCGGTGGCCGAAATCAACGGAATCCGGGCATCGTCGATCAGGGGTTCCCCGACCGCCTCCCGTCCCCCAATAAGAAGGTTCAGAATACCCTCGGGCAAGCCGTTGCGCTTGAGGACGGGCCAGACGATCTTCATGACGGCTATGGCCGTAAGTACGGCCTTGGAAGAGGGTTTCCAGATGACGGTGTCGCCGGCGACAAGGGCCAAAAGGGCATTCCACGACCAGACCGCCACCGGAAAATTGAAGGCCGTGATCACCCCGACCGGCCCCAGGGGATGCCACTGCTCGTACATCCGGTGATCGGACCGCTCGCTGTGCATGCTCAGGCCGTAGAGCATCCGCGACTGGCCCAGCGCAAAGTCGGCGATATCGATCATCTCCTGCACTTCGCCCTCACCCTCGGCCCGGATTTTGCCCGTTTCCAGGCTGACCAGGGCCCCCAACTCGCGCTTGTGATGCCGCAGGGCCTCACCGATCTGGCGCACAATCTCGCCGCGCCGGGGGGCCGGAACCGTGCGCCAAGTCCCGAAAGCCTTTACGGCGCAATCAATGACGGCCTCGCAATCGCTTCTCGCCGCCGAGCGGACAGCCCCGATTTCGGCGCCGTTTATCGGCGATACAGCTTTCAGCAGCGGCCCGCCGCAGCGCCGCCACGTGCCGCTGCCGGCACCGTCCTGCTCTTCCGCCAGGCCAAATGGTTTCAGGATCGATTCCATATTCGCTACCCTCCAAAAATGTGAAACTTGAAATTCGAAACTTGATCCTGGAAACCGCAATTCGATATCCAGTACTCGGAACACGCATCACTGTAGCGTCCGCCGGCGAAAATATCAACCCGCACCACCCGGCTTATGGACGTGCGGCGCAGGCCTTAAGGCCGCGTTGATGACCTCTTGCAGGGCAACGGCCCGGTTGGAGAAAATCCAGGTGACATGCCGATTGATTTCACGAAACAGGCAGTTGACGGAGTCGGCGAATCCCGTGCCCACTTTCTGGCCCATAGCCGCGTGGTGCCGGACCAACCGGTCGGTCACCAGCAGGCAGTGGCCCAGAAGGCCGCCATAGTGACGGTCGGCCGCCAGGCGGCTCATGGCACCTACATGGGCCTGGGCGATCGGCAGCCGCGCCGCGGGCGGCACGACAGCGAAGACCTCCAAAACTTCCGGGGCAAGCGACATCATATGAAAGTCCGTAACGGGGGTAAGGCCCGCAAAATGCGCTTCCAGAACCCGCCGCTGATGGGCAATGTCATCGAAAGGTTCATCTTTTAGTTCAACCATCAGGTGCACTTTTCGACCGCAAGCCCGCACCACCTCATCGAGGGTGGGGATCATGGGACAGGCGCGTTTCAGGTCCGAAAAATCGGTCTGTCGGATGGAAATGGCCCGCCCGAACAGGCGCCGGGCATCCGGATCGTGACTCACCACGGGCCGCCGGTCGCGGGTCCAGCGCACGTCGAACTCGATGCCCCAGCTGCCGCCGGCGGCGGCGGCCCGGAAAGCGGGCAGGGTGTTCTCGATGATGCGCCGGTTGTCATGCTCGCCGCGATGGGAGATGATCCGGCACTGCGCCAGGCGCTCGGCCGGCGGCCGGGGCTGCGGATAGTGCCGGAAGAAGGCATTCGTGCCGCGCAGAAAGGCGTTCTCGATCCAGGAAGGAATGGTCATGGTTTTTTTGTCGGCTGGGCTCTCCGGCGTGCGGTTGGGTTAATGGCCTCATCGCAGTCGAGTCGTGGAGTCGGGCAATGGCATCAGAACCCTTGCGTGTCTGCCGATGATGGCGCAAATACCGGCAGCCATTTGTTCATTGACCCCTGTCAGCGGTATGGAATATAAAATAGCGATGAAGACCAGATCCGTCAAACCGGCCGGCCGGCTCGATAAAAAAACGGCCGGCGCCGATTGGGAAAAGCTGACCGTGTCGCCGGTGCAGGCCATCGCCGATCTTGCGCCCGGCATGAGTGTTTTCATCGGCACCGGGGTATTCGAGCCGCGCACCCTTATGAAGCACGTCATGGGAACCGAAGCGACCCACCTCCAGGACCTGGAACTCATTCAGCTGGTCAGTCTGGGTGATGCCATTTCACTGGAGGCCCTCGGACGAAGACGGCATGCGCCGGTTTTTCTACCGGTTTTCGGACGAGGCCGTGTACTATCGCTATTTCACGCCCATCAACTGACAATCAGCGTGGAAGCCTCCTGCGCCAGGTTCAGAACTTTCTGCGAGATGCTTCCCATAAAAAAGTCCTTGATGCTGGCAACGCCGCGGCGGCCCAGGACCACCAGGTCGTAGCCGGAACGCGCCTCGTCCGCGATGTCCCGGGCGATCCCCCTTTTTTTCGGTTCGGTCTTGATGGCGATATTCTCGACCTCGAACCCCGCCTGCCGCAAAATGTCCGCGGCTTTGGCCAGGGCCGCAGATACCAGGTCCTTCTTTTTATCCTCCAGGGTGCAGAAGGCCTGCTGCTGGGACTTGAAATATGGCGTCAGCTCCGGGCTGTTCATGTCGCAGAGGGCGGCCGTATCCTGGAGCACACTGAAAAGGGTGACGTGGTTGTCAGTGGAGAATGTCCGGGCAACATACTGCACGGCCCGCATCGCATTTTCAGAATCATCGAATGCTATTAATATCTTTTGTCCCATCGTTTACAGCCTCCTTTAAGAATTTTTTTACCGGATTGGCACGCCCTCTTTTTCAACCGGAGGGTGGCGTGTGACCTTAAGCCATATTTCATATGACATCCGCCACCCTAAAATCAACCCATTTCAGAATAGCCAAGCCGTGAGCCGATGACCTGAACAACGCGCCGGTTCTATCGGCTTTAAGATAAAGGTTTTGGCAAGGCCAGAGTTAGTCCGTTGAAAGTCAACAGATATTTTTTGGGGTACGTTATGCCCAAAAACAATCAGACCAAGCTCCCAGGGTAATTTTTCAAAATTCTTATCAGCACCTGTTCT
>JBAPSB010000238.1:0-3753 GCA_049281435.1 Desulfobacterales bacterium | reverse complement strand
TTTTATCGGCTTCAAGATAAAGATTTTGGCTGTGGTATCGGTCGTCGGCGTGCAGTCAATACAGCCTCCTCCCTCTGGCCTCGCCAAAATCTTTGACTTGAAGCCTATTTTGACAATAGCCTCCTGGTAGTTTACATTACGCAGCCGTTTGCGAATGCTTGCTCGCCCTTGACAGTGTTGGCCGGAAAGATCACCGCCGATCGCTATTCGCGGATAGCATCTCAGCTCAAGCATCAAGGGACATCTATTCCCACCAATGACTTATGGATTGCGTCTCAGACGATTGAGCATGGTGCCGAGTTGATTACCACCGATGTTCACTTCGATAAGATCAGCGGACTCGTTTACTCGTCGGTGTAATTTGGGGCCACCTGCCGGGTGAGCCCCGAAACCACTTCTTCGATATTTCCGGAGGCACAGTGCCGCTGGCCAAAGACGACCCGCACGCCGCTTATCTGGAGCGCCAAAGCCACACCGTGTCCGGCCACGTCTCCGATCACGATCCTGATCCGACGGCCGCCGGCCTCGTTTTCCTCGATGTAGTCGTAGTAGTCCCCGCCCGTTTCGTCGCAGAACTTGCGTAATTTATTCGCACTTTCCGACACCTTCATGGATTTTACGGGTAAATAAGTAACACGTGCTATGTCGCCGTTGCCAACCGATGTTTAATGAACGCAGGGTTTTATGTGATATTTCGCGCCGATGGCTGCTGCCGTTGGCAGCAGGTCGGTCACAATCGGCGGGTGGCATATCGCTTGCTATCTGTTCCTTGCAGGAGCCTTTTCGATAGAGAGGTCAAAAACGACCATCCCATCGTCATCCGGATTTTCGGATGCATGCCGGCACCGCAACGAATTAAAAATGCCCGAAGAGCTGGCTGTGGCATAGTAAGAAAATCCGCTGCATTTCTGCCGGGGATATACACGTCAAAACGGCCTGATATACCGGATAGACTCTATTGTCGGCCACCTCCAATCTTTGGAAACTTTAACATCGTTTCAGTAGTTAAAAACATACCCGTGCTCAGCGCCGATCAGTACCGCCAGCAGGTCAAGACGGCGAATCCAGAAGCGGAGATGGGTCCGGGGCATACCCACGGAGACCAAGAAGGAGAAAAGGATACCGGACACGGGCAGGGCGAACCGTCGGGTCACGGCGATGGCGGTGACGGACATCACGGATAGAAGCAGACCTTTGCCCGGGCACCGGACCAGGTGCCCGCCGGCAAGAGGGAAAACTCCATGTGGTCTTCGGCGTGATTATAACAAAATTCAAGATTGCCGGCAAAGGCCAGAAATTGTGAGCAGAACATTCTGAAGTATGTGGGGTTTTGACCGCATGAAGTGAGACACACGAAGGTGAATCAGAACTTCCGGTGGAGCAACAGCAGTAAAATAGATAACCTTTCCCGAAATAGGAGGAGAAAATGAAAAGAATACTGGGCATAAATGTGTTTTTTCTGACGGTAATTTTGATGGCGTCGATTTTTATCGGCGTCCAGACCAGCGCGGCCGTGGAAGAGCATCATCCGTCGGGCACTGCAGACAAGGCCACAACGGCAACCGGATCAACCGCTGGCGGGATGATGGGTTCCGGAGGCGATTCCGGGATGATGGGGCCCGGGATGATGGGTCCTGGCGGCGGCTGCGCGAAGATGATGGGCATGATGGGCCAAGGTGGTGATCAGGGCGGCCATGACATGATGGGCATGATGGACAAGGGCATGATGGGTATGATGGACCACGGCATGATGCGCATGATGATGGCGAACATGATGGGCGGTCCCGGCGGCATGGGAAAAATGATGGGGCAGATGGGCTCCGGTATGGAGAGCGGCGGCGGCCCCGGCGCAATGGCCCAGATGGTCCACATGCTGGACAAACTGGACCTGACCCCCGAGTAGTGGGACCAGGTGCGCAGCCTGTCCGCCAAACGGCTGGACAAGATGGCGGATCTCTGGGCGCAGCGGATGAAGCTGCAAATCGGCCTGGCGGCCCTGCGCTGGGACAAAGATATCGATCCCCAGAAGGTGAAGGACCTGTTCGTGAAGAAAGCCGAGGCCTAAGCCGAGATGTTTCTGGCGGGACGGCAATACCTGCAGGAATTGAAAGGTATCCTCACTCCGGAGCAACTCAAAAAATTCGAGTCTCGGTAGTCAGTAGGAAAATAGAAACTGGAAACTGGAAACCCGTAACTCAAAACCGGAACCAAGGCGCGTCTCCATCCGCAATAGCGGTGGCACGGCGCGCCCCTGCCTAAGGGCCTTCCCTAGGGTATTGGAACCGGTTCAGGAGGGTGTAGACGACTCGGATGGTCTGATCGCCACTTGCAACCGATCATCCGGATTCCGGCCTTTTTTTACTGCAGGACGGCGGTCTAAAGGACCCTTGGTGAAAAGAAAACCCCATTGTTTACCCTGCCGGAAAGCCGGAGAGCTTCAGATCCTGCGTTGCCGAGGGCTTGCAGAAGGAGATTACAACTTCACCTTTGACGCCTTGACTCTGAAGCCCTCCGACTTTTGCAACGGTGGGGTGAACCCGGCGGCACCGCTTATCTGTGGCTGGCAATCGAAAAAATACACACAAAGAGGGTAAGATATGAAGCATAAACACGGGATCACCCGACGTGATTTTATCAAGGCAACCGGGGCGGGGCTTTTCCTGGCGGGTCTGCGCGTTGCCCTGCCGTTGCCGGCCTGGGCATTTGCCGCCGGCAGCGGCATCGAGCAAATGGAGCCCCAAAACCGGTACGATCTTACCATCGGTTATTCGCCGATTCGAATAGACGGGCGCGAAGGCACCGCCACCGCCATCAACGGCTCGGTTCCGGGGCCGATAGTGCACCTGCGTGAGGGTGAGGATGTCGTTTTGAATGTGACCAACCATCTGATGGACACCAAACATTCCTCCATTCACTGGCACGGCATCCTGGTTCCCTTTCGCATGGACGGGGTGCCGGGGATCAACTTCAACGGCATTCAACCGGGCGAAACTTACGAGTACCGGTACCATGTCAAACAGAACGGCACTTACTGGTATCACAGCCATTCGCGCTTCCAGGAGCAGACCGGCACTTATGGCCCGCTGGTGATCGAGCCGAGAGGCGGGGAGCCGTTCACCTACGACCGGGATTACCCGGTGGTGTTGTCTGACTGGTCCTTCGAGGACCCTGAGACGATCTATCGCCACATTAACCTGATGGGTGACTACTACAACTTCCAGCAACGAACCGTGTGGGATTTTTTCGACGACGTCGAGGAGCGCGGTTTTAAAAACACGGTGGCCGACCGCATGGCCTGGGGACGGATGCGGATGAGCCCCGTCGATCTGGCAGACGTGACGGCCTATACCTATACCTATTTGATGAACGGTCACTCGCCGGACATGAACTGGACGGCGATCTTCAACCCGGGTGAGACTATTCGCCTGCGCTTCATCAATGCCTCCACCATGACCAACTTCGATGTCCGCATACCCGATCTGGACATGGAAGTCATCATGGCCGACGGCAAGACGGTGAAGCCGGTTACCGTGCACGAGTTTCGCATGGGCGTGGCCGAAACCTACGACGTGCTGGTGCGGCCGAAGGCCGATCGGGCCTTCACCGTGTTCGCCGAATCCATGGATCGCAGCGGCTTTACGCGGGGGACCCTGGCTCCCGAAGCGGGAATGCAGGCGCCGGTTCCAGGCTTGCGCCCGCGACCCGTTCGGCGCCTCGATGACATCGGCATGGGGGGTATGGACGACAGTTTGT
>JBAPSB010000237.1:0-3344 GCA_049281435.1 Desulfobacterales bacterium | reverse complement strand
GTGGTGACTACCCTGCAACCGTTGATCGCTACGGAAACCTATCCGCTGGTAATTGGTCCCTGGGCCAGGGGCGGCAACCCCACTTCAGTTGACCAGCAATTGGGGATGGCATACGGGGCTGGGGCCGTACAAGAGCTGAAGGCCGGCCAAAACGGTGTGATGGTGGCTTTTGTACCGCCCGACATCAAATTCGTGCCCCTGACGGAAGCGATCGACAAAGTCAGAACCGTGCCCGCAGACAGCGAATTTATGAGGATCGCTCAGTCGCTCGGCATCTACCTTGGGAATCGTTTATAAATTGGAAACGATTTATTATAGGAGATTACCAATGAAAAATAGTGACAAATCCGTGGATGTTTACGAACGACTGGCGGATGCGCTGGACGCACTGCCCGCCGGCTTTACCAGAACACCCTCCAAACTGGAAATAAAACTGATGAAACTGGTGTTCACACCCAAGGAGGCCCTGATTGCCAGCACGTTGAGCCGCAAGCTCGAGACCGCGGCCGAGATCGCGGAGCGGGTCGGCATGCCTGAGGACAATGTAACCGTATTACTTGAGGGCATGATCCCCCGGCGCATGGTTCGCGCCGACACCCTGGCCCTTGAGACCGGCGTGCCGGGACTGGGAAAAGTGGAAGCAAAGCCAGGCAAGGTTCCTAAAGCCGAGAGCGTCAAGAAATACCGGCTGAACTCTTTCCTGGTCGGCTGGTACGAATCCTACCTGCAGGAGAGCAAGCCGACGACAAAGGAATTTGCCGAGATTTACGAGCAGTACGTGATTGAGGGCGGGGGTGAGAAAATTTTCTCGCCGCGACCCGGCCCGCAGGGCGTCATTCCGTACCGCGGCTCACTCAAGCCCGAATGGCTCGAGCGCGAAGCCCACAACGACATCGATGCTCACTTCCAGAGGCATGAGCGCTTCCTCGTGATTGATTGCGTGTGCAAGAAGGAGAAGGCAGCGATTCACGGCCATAGTTGCGAGATGCCCATCAAGCGCTGTGGCTTTGTCGGCCTGCCGCCTGCCGCCCCGCTATCGGAAAACGTTCTTACCCGTGAAGAGGCGTTGAAGCTCTGGACCGAGCTCGATGCCATGGGGACCATGATCGTCGAGGGGTTCTATGGGTTCACCATGGGAGCGGAAGAACCCCAGTTCGTCGGGGGATGTCACTGCTGCGGCTGCTGCTGCTGGATGAGTGCCGCGCGCGTGGACCCCAATCTGAAGGAAACCGTCCAGCGATCGAACTACCGCGCCGCCAAAGATTGCGAGAAATGCACCAACTGCGGGGAGTGCGTCAGGCGTTGCCAGGTGTTTGCGCACAAATGGGAAAAAACCAGAGATGGCAAAAAGTCTGTATATGACAGGGCGAAGTGCGTCGGATGTGGCGCCTGCGTTATGGGATGCAAGTATGATGCGCTGCATCTGGAGCCGGTATCTGAAGAAGAGTGGTTTCATGTCCCATCCAGTTTTGTGGAATGGGAAGAAAGGCGCCTGGCGTATCTGGCGGCGGAAAAGTAATCAATCAGGAGTACTCAGACGGCCGGGCCTGGCTTTAAACCCAGAACTTTGAATTTCAACCAATAAGGAGATGACCCATGACCCAACAGAAAAGAGTAAGTACGACAGTACCATTGAACTGGAAAGAGGTGTGGTTTACCAACTGCCCCATGGTATCCGCCAACAACGTCGACCAGGAGTTGGGGTGGTGCCGTGAGGAGTTCAAGAAGATCGGCGTCGAATACGCCTACTTCCGCCACGCACCCGAGAACAATTGGTACCCGCACTACATCCACAACCTCGACAACCTCATCCGCTTCGGCGGTCTGTATCCCCCGATCCACGTTCACGCGGACATCCGCCGCACCGTGTTGCTGGGGGCGACCTGGGTCCACGAGGGTGGTGGCTTGGTGGTGCGCGCCCGAGACCCGTTCTTCCGCGTGAAGGATCTGAAAGGCAAGAAGATCGGTATTTCGAAGAGCCTGAACACCATCAAGAACGACTGGTGGCGCATACAGGAGCACATGGCCATCGAAAATATTATGATGCTGAACGACATGACCATGGACGATATCGAACTCGTGGAGTTTCCCTACCCGGATGACTGGTATGACAAACCCGAGATGCTGGTCCCGCCAATGAACAACCCGTCTGAACTGTGGATGCGTCGCGACCACAAGCGCGACCTGGCGTTTCGACCTCTGGAAACGGCGCTCCTGGATGGCACCGTCGACGCCATCTACACCCAGAGCAAGGCTTTTCAACACCTGCAGGAGGCGACGGGCAGACTTAAAATGATCGTGGACCTGGCCAGGTTGCCGGACTGGACGTTGCAGGTCGCCAACACTCCCGCCGTCATCACCTGTACAGACGTGATGGCCAAGGAGCACCCCGAACTGGTCGTTGCCTACATGAAGGCCATGGTCAAGGTGGGGCGCTGGGCAAACGAGCACAAGCGCGCCGCGGCAGTGCTCCTGAACCGGCAGACCTTCTATCTCGATGCCGAAGATACGTACCAGGGCATCAAGTACGTCGATATGGTGCCGAGCCTGTGCGCTCAGAACCTCGAGTGCATCAAAATCGGCAAGGATTTCATGCTCAGCCACGGCTACATTAAGAACGACTTCGACGTGAAGGCGTGGGCCGCCCCGGAGTTCCTGGAGCAGGCGGCGATTGAAGTACTCAAGGAGGAATGGCTGAGAAGGAGCTGGAGCAAACTTCATCAAGGAGGTGGACTTGAGGTAGATGGCACGCGGCTCGGGTAGGCGGGTAGCAGATCAAGAACGCCGGCAATGATCCACTTTAGGACCGGCATGGGGCTTCCACGGATGTTTTGCAATAATTCACCCCCAACCTCCCTGCGGCCCCGCATACAGCGGGAATTGCCGCCGGGTAACATTTGTGAAGGAGTGACACTCAGATGAACAAGAAAAGTCCTGAATCAGTGAAAATGTATGGGCGCCTCATGGTCGCCGTGGCGCTGTCCTTGACACTTCTATTGGGGACGTCCGCGGGAGTAAGTGCCGATGAGGCGGATGCCAAGCGGATCATCAAGGCCATGTCCGATTACATGGGAGCACAGAAGTCGCTCTCGTTTGAATTCGATGCCACCCTTGAGGTCGTCACCAAAGACGATCAGAAACTCGCGCTGGCGAGTTCGGGCACTGTGACCCTCAACCGGCCCGACAAGATCCGCGTCACGCGCGCCGGCGGGTTTGCGGATGTGGAGATGACCTTTGACGGAAAAACGCTGACGCTGCTGGCCAAGAACCTCAATCTCTACACGCAGCTCGACGTGCCCGGCACGATCGATCACCTGGTCGACGAATTGAAGGATACGTACAAC
>JBAPSB010000236.1:0-13759 GCA_049281435.1 Desulfobacterales bacterium | reverse complement strand
CGCAACCCGGCCGTCATCGCGGACAACGTCGGCGACAACGTCGGCGACTGCGCCGGCATGGCCGCTGACCTGTTCGAGACCTATGCCGTTACGGCGGTTGCCGCCATGCTGCTGGGCAACCTTTTGTTCCCCGATCAGTTGATCGCCACCGAATTCCCGCTGGTCCTGGGCGCCATTTCCATCGTCGCCTCCATTATCGCGGTCTACTTTGTCCGTCTGGGCGCCAACGGCTACATCATGGGCGCGCTCTACAAAGGGATGTTCGGAGCGGCCATCCTCGCTGCAATCGCATTTTTCATCGCCTGCCAGAAACTGATGCCGACCTTGGAGATTCCCGGCGTCCGGATCATCACTCCCATGGCGGTTTTTTATTCGGCGCTGGTCGGCCTGGTGTTGACGGTTGTCATCGTTATCATCACGGAATACTATACCGGTATCCGTAAGCCGGTTAAACTGGTGGCGGAAGCCTCCACCACCGGTCACGGCACCAACATCATCGCCGGCCTGGCCGTCAGCATGGAATCCACCGCCCTGCCGGTTCTGGCCATCTGCCTGAGCATCGGGACCGCCCATCACCTTGCCGGCCTCTACGGCATCGCGATGGCGGCCATGTCGATGCTGTCGATGACCGGTATGGTCATTGCCATCGATGCCTACGGCCCGATCACCGACAATGCGGGCGGCATCGCCGAAATGGCCGGTATGGACGAGAGCGTGCGGGCCGTCACCGACCCGCTGGACGCAGTCGGAAATACCACCAAGGCCGTCACCAAGGGCTATGCCATCGGGTCCGCCGGTCTGGCCGCGCTGGTCCTCTTCGCCGCCTACACCCAGGAATTCGTCCTGCACGGCGGCGGTGAGAAACTCTCGTTCGACCTGAGCAACGTCAACGTCATTATCGGCTTGTTCCTCGGCGGCATGCTGCCGTACCTGTTTGCTTCCATCTCCATGCGCGCGGTCGGCAAAGCCGGCGGGGCGGTCGTGGACGAGGTGCGCCGCCAGTTCCGTGACATTCCGGGCATCATGGAAGGGACCGGGAAGCCGGACTACGCGGCCTGCGTCGATATCGTCACCAAGTTCGCCCTCAAAGAGATGATGATTCCGGCCCTTCTGCCGGTTGTGGTGCCGGTTGTCGTCGGCCTGGTGCTGGGCAAAATCGCCCTGGGCGGTCTCTTGATCGGCAGCATCGTCACCGGCCTGTTCCTGGCGATCTCCATGACCACCGGCGGGGCGGCCTGGGACAATGCCAAGAAGTACATCGAAGACGGCCACCTGGGCGGCAAGGGCAGCGATGCCCACAAGGCGGCGGTGACCGGTGATACGGTCGGCGACCCTTACAAGGATACCGCCGGGCCGGCTATCAACCCGATGATCAAGATTCTGAATGTCGTGGCCCTGTTACTGGTTCCCCTGTTGATTAAAATGGGATAACGGCGAATCGGGCTGTTCTGACGACTTAACGCACCAACAATCCAAAAGGACCGACACCCGGCAACGGGGGCCGGTCCTTTTTTTATTGATTATCGATTAAGGGCGTGGTATAACTTTAAGGTCATTATTTTATTTAATATCACCCAGTTTGATTCGATTGCCCGCCCCGGACGGTTAATGCGCATCTGGTTTTTGCAATGGCGTTCATTGCAGCGTTGGCCGGCCCCGGCAAGCGCCAGCCTTGTTGCTGCCGATATTTTATTGATTTGGATCGACCGGTACCAGGTGGGTAACCTTTAATCGGCAGGATGAAACTTTACGTATCGGTGGATAAATGAGCAGTAAAAAAGCGAGCGGGCAGGCCAAAACAATCTCGAAAAAACCGAAAATAAAAGAGTTTCGCGTCGGCGATCTGGCCGTTTATCCGGCCCACGGCGTCGGAAAGATCGAAGCCATCGAGAGTCGCGTGGTCAACGGGGAAAAACATGATTTCTACATGATGAAGGTTCTTGAAAACAACATGCTGATCATGATTCCCATCAGCAATGTCGATTCGGTCGGATTGCGAGACATCATCGACAAGAAAGAGATCCCCAAGGTCTACGAGGTCATGAAAGCCAAAAAGGAAACCCTGGGCGACAACCAGACCTGGAACCGGCGCTATCGCGATTACATGGACAAGATCAAAACCGGCTCTCTTTACGATGTGGCCGAGGTTTTCCGGGACCTTTCCCTTCTGAAATTGACCAAGGACCTGTCTTTCGGAGAGCGCAAGCTCTACGACACGGCTCAGGTGCTGCTCGTCAAGGAACTTTCGACGGCCCGTAAGACCGACGAGGGGACGATCATCTCCGAAATCGAATCGTTTTTTATCCCGGCCGAGGTCCAGGGGCCCAGCCTCTAATCTCCTTCCAGAATGCCAGCCACCGGTCCTTTTCACTTCGTCGTCGAAACCGTCGATGCGGGAATGCGCCTCGATCTGTCGGTTGCCGCGCATGTCTCCGCCTTGACCCGCTCGCAGGCGGCCGCCTTGATCCAGCAAGGCCGGATCACGGTCAACGACCGGCCGAAGAAGCCCGGCTACCGCCTGCAGGCCGCAGACCGGATTGCCGGTTGCATACCGCCGCCGGTTGATGCGGTAGCGCAACCGGAGCCGCTCGCCCTGGATATTCTGCACGAAGACGATGATATGATCGTGCTCAACAAATCGGCCGGTGTGGTCGTTCACCCGGCCCCGGGGCACGCGTCCGGCACTCTGGTCAATGCCCTGCTGTATCATTGTCCGGGCATCGGTCCCATCGGCGGTGAGCTGCGGCCGGGCATCGTTCACCGTCTGGACAAAGACACCTCCGGTGTTCTGGTCGTCGCCAAGAATGCGGCCGCACATGCCCATCTATCGGCCCAATTTGCCGCGCGCGGCATCTGCAAAATCTATCTGGCCATTGTCTACGGCGAGATGGCCGGGAACAGCGGTGTGATTGAACTTCCCATCGGGCGGCACCCGGTGGACCGCAAGCGTATGTCAATCCGCAGTCGCAAGCCGCGCGTAGCCGAAACCCGCTGGAAAGTCCATGAGCGGTTCAAGGGCCTTACCCTGGTCGAATTGAACCTCAAGACCGGCCGGACCCATCAGGCGCGGGTCCATTGCGCGGCCGTCAATCACCCCATCCTCGGAGATCCGGTGTACGCCGGCCGCAATACGAGCCGCGGTTTTCCCGCGGCTCTCGGTGCACACTTCCGGCAGACCAAACGACAAATGCTGCACGCGTGGCAATTGACGTGCCTTCACCCGGGCCGCCTGGCGCCGGTTTTTTTTGAAGCCCCGCTTCCCCAGGATATGAATCAGCTGATTGCCCATCTTCGCCGTCTGTCGTCGCCTTGAATCGATCCCGGATTCCCGTCTCGATACCGTTGAAAAATTGGCTCCGTTGGTGTAGCTCAGAAGTTGCGCCGTTATTAATAAGGCGATTTAGGGTCACGGTAAGAAATAATTCCACAAGATTGCGCCGGATATTGGCCCGTCTGCAAGGCACATCCAGCGGCGCATATCGAGATACGTGTCGGTGGATGTAACGCGGTAGACGGGTCAATAGTCAAGCAAGATGTGGAATTATTTTTTGCCGGGGCCCTTATCTTCGAGGAGGTTTGCAGATGGTTCAACAGCCCTTGTGGCATGCGATGCACCGGGAAGCGGTTTTAAGGGAATTAGAGACCGAACCGGACGACGGTTTGACGTCGCTTGAGGCCAAACGCCGCCTCGAGCGCATCGGGGCCAACGAGCTGAAACATGAAACGGCGGTTTCACCGGTGACGATATTTCTCCATCAGTTTAAAAACATCCTGATTGTCATTCTGATCGTTGCCGTCATCCTTTCGGCCCTGGTGGGCGAACTGGTCGATGCCGCCGTGATATTGGTCATCGTCGTCTTTTGCGCCGTGCTGGGATTCGTCCAGGAGTATCGCGCCGAAAAGGCCCTGGAAGCGCTCAAGAAGATGCTGGCGGCGACCGTGACGGTCATCCGGGATGCCAGGACGGTCGAACTCGAGTCCACCCGTATCGTTCCGGGAGACATCCTGGTGCTCGAAACGGGCGATAAACTGGCGGCCGACGTGCGGCTCATCGAAAGCCATTCGATCCATTGCGACGAGGCCGCGCTCACTGGCGAATCGGTTCCGGTCGAAAAGACCATCCGCGCCCTGCCGGAAGGCTCGGCGGTGCAGGACAGGAAGAACATGGCCTTCACCGGCACGACGATTACCTTCGGCCGCGGCCGCGGGGTGGTTGTCGCCACCGGCATGCTGACCGAATTCGGCAAAATCGCCGAACAGGTCGCCGCGATCGAGGTGGACAAAAGCCCGCTGGAGAAGCGCACCGACGAGATCGGAAAATGGCTGAGCCTGATCTGCTTTGCGATTTGCGGCCTGGTTGTCGCCATCAGCCTCGGGCGTGAGTTGATGGTCGGCACGGTCGATACGGCCTTTGTCCTGAAAATGCTGATGTTTGCCATTGCCCTGGCCGTGGCCGCGGTGCCCGAAGCGCTGGCGGCGATCGTCACCGGCGCGCTGGCGCTGGGCATGCACGCCATGGCGCGCCAGAATGCCCTGGTCAAGAAGATGCCGGCGGTCGAAACGCTCGGAT
Organism: Desulfobacterales bacterium; assembly: GCA_049281435.1. GTDB lineage: Bacteria > Desulfobacterota > Desulfobacteria > Desulfobacterales > SG8-13 > JARFQH01. The sequence goes on along the minus strand of JBAPSB010000236.1, from coordinate 9,189 downwards.
GCACCACCGTTATCTGCACCGACAAGACCGGCACCTTGACGCGGGGCGAAATGACGGTCCGGAGGCTGTATGCCGCCGGCCGGTCGATTGAGGTCAGCGGCACGGGCTATGACCCGCAAGGAACGTTCAGCGATCCGGAAGGACGAACGCTGACCGCCGATGCCGCGCTCGAGCACCTGTTGGCGGGAGCGGTGCTGTGCAACAATTCGGAGCTTCGCAGCGGTGACGATGGATGGACGATAAAGGGGGATCCGACCGAGGCTGCCTTTCTGGTCGCCGCCGTCAAGGCCGGCATCTCGATCGAGCAAACACGGGCTGCGCACCCGCGCCTCGAAGAGGTCCCCTTCAGCTCCGAGAGAAAGTGCATGACAACGCTTCACCGCCGGGAGGACGGCCGGCCGGTGGCCTACATGAAAGGGGCCCTGGAAGTGGTGTTGACCTGCTGCTCCTTTTTGGTCGAAGCCGGTGAAACGGTGCCGCTGACCTCCGAAAAGCGGGAGGGTATCCTGCAAAGCGGTACGGCCATGGCCGGTGACGCCCTGCGGGTGTTGGGGGTTGCCTCCCGGCGACTCGACATGGCCATGGGCCCGGATGTGGTGATCGAGACCGACATGGTCTTTCTGGGTCTGATCGGCATGATGGACCCGCCGCGGGAAGAGGCCTTGGCCGCCGTCCGCACGTGCCGGGAGGTCGGCATCAAACCGGTCATGATCACCGGCGACCACCTGTTGACCGCCGTGGCCGTGGCCCGGGAACTCGACATCTATCGTGACGGGGATCTGGTGCTGACCGGCAAGGAACTGGAGGAAATGTCCGATGCCCAATTCGCCGATCTGGTCGACAAGGTCACCGTTTACGCCCGGGTGTCACCGCTCGACAAGCTGAAGATCGTCAAAGCCTGGAAGGCCAGGGGGGATGTCGTGGCCATGACCGGTGACGGGGTCAACGATGCGCCGGCCCTGAAGCATGCCGATATCGGCGTCGCCATGGGCATCAGCGGCACGGATGTGGCCAAGGAAGCGGCCGACATGATCCTGAGCGACGACAACTTTGCCACGATCGTCAGCGCCATCGAACGGGGGCGCTGGATCTACGACAACATCAAAAAATACCTGGCCTACCTGCTGCAGTGCAACGTCACCGAGGTGATCGTCATCGGCGGCATCGTCCTGGCGCTCGGCCCGGAATTTCTGCCCCTGCTGCCGGCCGCCATTCTGTACATCAACCTGGCCTCCGACGGCCTGCCGGCCCTCGCATTGGGGGTGGCCCCGCCGGACAGGGACATCATGCAGCGCCCGCCGCGCAATCCCCGGGAAAGCTTTTTCAGCTGGGACATCCTGTCCTTCATCCTCAGGGCGGTGGTAATCGAAAGCCCGTTTTTTTTCCTTATCTTCTACCACAACCTGCCGGATCTCACCCAGGCCCGCACGCTGATCTTTTTTCTCTTCATCGTCGTGGAGTTCGTGATCGCCTTAAATTGCCGCTCGCTCACCTACAGCATTTTCCAGGCGCCGCCGCACAAATGGCTCCTGGTTGCCCTGGGATGGGAACTGGTCCTGGTGGCCGTTCTGGTTCAGATTCCCGCCGTGCGCGCGGCCTTCGGCATCACCGTCCCGACCCTGCCCGAACTGGCGACCGTAGCGGCCGTCGGCCTGCTGGTTTTCGTCTTGATCGAGGCCACCAAGTTTGTTTTGAGAAAAAAACAGGGACTCGGGAGGCCTCAAAAGGATTGACGAATCCTGGACGGGAGGATACTGTATGCCATATAAAATGGTATAAATATATGGTAAAGCTGTAAGGAGGAAATATGGCCGTTGTCAAAAAAACCATCGAAATGGACCAGGATGCCCTGACACGCATTAAAATCGCGTTGAACGCCAAAAGCGAGAAGGAGGCCATTAATTTTGTCTTGAGGCAATTCGATACGGACATCCAGTTAGCCGATGCCACGTTATCCTTAGCCGGGAAAATGCACATTGAGAATGTGTTAGGTGACTAATGCGCCGCAAGGTTATTATCGATACTTGTGTCTACATCGATTTTTTCAATAAAAATTTATACAGCGAAATCTTGAACCCGTTTCAAAATTCGACCTATCTGGCCTATCCGGTGTTGCACGAGTTGTGGATGGGACTCAAAAGCAGGGTTGAGGTTCGCCTGCTGACCCGATGGAGAGACCGCTATATCGATTTAAAACGGTTTATTGTTCCCACGGCGGCGACGCTGGCCTTGATAGGAGACGCGTGCTTGCAGCTCAGAAGGTCTGGAAAGCTGAATCCTGCCCAGCCAAAGTACTACAACGATGTTTGCATCTCAGCCCTGGCCCACCAGATTGGCGCGGTAGTGTTGTCAAAAAACAGGAAGGACTTTGAACTTATTAAAAAAGTCATCGATTTTGAATTCGATGGCATCGACTAAAAATAAAAATGTTGGGCGAGCGCAAGCTCGAAAAAGGGATTTTGGGGTCGGGAACTTGGGGTCGGGCCGCGGTAACGATCTAAAATGATGCATTTTGTTTCCAAAAACGCGCTCAATTTGCAGGCTATAACGCGCTTTTTAACGCCAAAAAGAGAATTATTGGAAACCATTGTGAAGCCAAGAGGAATGATATACCCCGGCAGTTTCGGTATTGTGCATTTTTATGCCACCAAAAGAGTGAAATAGGCCTCGAAAACACCTGTGATTGGAATCATTTTCATGAGATATCAAGCAACTATAATGGCCCGACCCCGATTTCCAGCCCGATTTCCAGCAACCTGACTCTGAGGCAGGAGGAACCTTAAATGAGAAAAACCTTCGTATGGGGCATGCTCTTGTGCCTGTTTCTCACAGCCGGACCAATCTGGGCCGCACAGGGGAGCAGGATCGTTCATTTCACGATTTTTCTCAAAGACGATACGGTTCTTAGCCTGGATAGCAGGAAGAAAGGGCTCAACATCGAAAGAAGTGCTTTCGATATCATCGCTTATGAAAAAGAAGGGGTCTCGTTTCGGCAGGCGAGGCAGATGGAGTGGCCGGAGATCATCGAGAACATCTATTCCATTGATTTCATCAATCCCAATCACGCGGTCCATTCTAAAACCAAACTGTTGCTGACCAGGCAGGATGACACGCAGATGGTGATCCGTTACGGATCCCTCCGCTATACGGACGGCGGCCCCGTAGACGTCCTCTACTACAGCGAGTACAACAGGGTGGCGGGCCGATGGACCGAGGGAAGCATTCCCATTGAGAGAATCAAGAAACTGGTACTGGGAACCACCCGGCTCATGATCAACACGAGAACCGGGACCCTTTACCCGCCCGATTATCGGTACGACCCTCATACCGGCGCTCCGTTGACGGAAAGCGCGCTCAAGGAAGATTGAATTGATCCTTACCCATCGCTTTTTTCAGACGATACTCGCAATGTGTCACCGGTTCATTACTTTTTCCTGGCGAGAACAACCCTATCGTTGCTCACCCAGCGACTATATTGATCTTGACAACTTCCTTCATTTTCAATATGAAAGAGTTGTAATTCATTTCAAACAGATTGGTTATCCTGAACCTAATCTCTAAGACCCGTCTATTTCGATTCATTCCTCTCATCTGGCAGCTTATTTCGACTTCCAATTGATTCCGGGCAGTTAACCATTAACCGTTAACCACCTGCAAACAGCCAGTTTCAATCAATTCTGATTGGCAGCAATTCAAGCGTAAGGAGGACACACCATGGCCGTACAAGAACAAGTCTTTGGATTTTTGATCAACATTGTGCTTAATTTACTTTAGTAATCCTTGTATGAAGTGAAGGTTAATTACGTCAATCTTTCACCCTCGTCCCCGACGTTCTCCCGATAACGCCCCCAAGACCGGTGAAACCCTCGCCTGCAGGTTAACGCCGAGCGGCCGCATCGACATCCAGCCCGGTTTGCCCGAGGAGGGCCCGCCGCTGTCGTCTGCTGCCGTGCGGCGCATCATCGCGGCCTTCAGCGCGGGTCGCGGACACGGTCTGCTGCATCTCGGCGTGGCGGAACCTGCGACCGATCTGCCCCCCCCGCTTTCCTACTGGCGCGATGTCGCGCGGGCATTCGTGGTGCGGGTGTGCGGTGCGCTCGATCCAACCGAACCGACGTCGCTGGTCGTTCCCGACCCGCAGCCCGATGAGGTGTCGGCGCTGGTTCAGGCCGTGCCACCCATGCCGGGTGCCGAGTTCCTTTCGCCGGCCTTGCTGGTCGAGCTGTGGTCCGAGATGGGAACGGCCCTTAAGGCCGAGACGAAGCCATACAAAGACGGCGTTCAGGGCTATTTGCGGAAGCACGGCGCGGTCTGGAACGTCGTCGGCCGGGTCTGCTTCCACTTGGTCGAGAACAAGCGCGATCCCGGATTTCCCTTTGCCTTCCTGGCGACTTACGTTCACAAGGTTTCCAGGCAGGCCCAGCCGCAGCACCTGCCCCTGGGGCGGGCGCTCAAGGACTACGCCGGAGCCAGGAACCGGCAGAAGCTGCTCGCACTGCTGGCACCCCTCTCCAGGGCGACGGAAAGAAGCGTATTCATCGGCGAGTTGGTCGATTCGGGCGACATTTACCACCCGCTGTCGTGGACGCCCCGGGAGGCGCATCGTTTTCTCTGCGAGATAGAGTTGTACGAGCAGGCCGGACTGGTGGTGCGCCTGCCCGACTGGTGGAGCGCCAAAAACAGGCCCCGCCCCAGGGTGTCGGTCACGGTCGGTGGCAAGGCGCCCGCCACTTTAGGGACGGACGCGCTTCTGGACTTCGATGTCGGTCTGACTCTCGACGGAAAGAAGCTTTCTAAAGGTGAGATCGAGGAACTTCTCTCGGCCGGCGACGGTTTGGTGCTGATCAAGGGCAAGTGGGTCGAAGTCGACCGCGACAAGCTTTCGCAGGTCATCGACCAGTGGCGTGACGTCCAACAGCAGGCCCGGACCGGAGGCCTCAGCTTCGGCGAGGCCATGCGCATGCTCTCCGGCACTCGCCTTGAAGGTGCTGACGAGGCCATCGAAGACCCGCGGCCCGAATGGTCGGAGGTCATCGCCGGCAAGTGGCTCTCCTCCCGGCTGGATGCGCTCCGTTCGCCGGAGCTGCAGGCGGATATTGACGACGACGCCGGGCTCACCGCCGCGCTTCGCCCGTATCAGAAGACAGGGGTGCAGTGGTTGTCGACCCTGCGCGGCCTCGGCCTCGGGGGGTGTCTGGCCGACGATATGGGCCTGGGCAAGACGATCGAAGTGCTCGGGTTGCTGTCCATGAGCCGGCGCAACAAGGAAAAGGGCACCGACCTTCTGGTCGTTCCCGCATCGCTTGTGGACAACTGGCGTCTGGAGATCGAGCGCTTTGCTCCCGAACTGGCGGTGCTCATCGCCCACCCGTCGCGCATGCCTTCGGCCGAGCTGAAAAAACTGCCGAAGAAACGGGTGGGTGCCCACGATGCGGTGATCACCACTTACGGAACCGCCATGCGTACCGAGTGGATTAAGAAATACGCGTGGCGTCACGTGATCATAGACGAGGCGCAGGCTATCAAGAACCCCGGCGCCAAACAGACCAGGGCGATCAAGGCGCTGAAGTCGAACTGGCGCCTGGCCCTCACGGGCACGCCGGTGGAGAACCGTCTCGGCGATCTGTGGTCGATCTTCGACTTCCTGAATCCCGGTCTCCTGGGATCTTCGAAGGCCTTCAACGGGCTGTGCAAGTCGATGGCGTCGAGCCCGCAGGGCTATGCGCCGCTGCGCAGGCTGCTGCAGCCCTATATTCTGCGCCGGCTCAAGACCGACAAGAGCGTCATCACCGACCTGCCGGACAAGACCGAGGTTACCGCCTACTGCCTGTTGAGCAGGCGCCAGGCCGCGCTGTACCAGCAGTCGGTCGATGAGATGCGACAGACCATCGCAGCGTTGGAGGGCATCGAGCGGCGCGGCGTGGTCCTGGCCTTCCTGATGCGCTTCAAACAGATCTGCAACCACCCGTCCCAGTGGCTGGGCGACGGCGCTTACGAGCCGCAAGACAGCGGCAAGCTGACGCGGCTGCGTGAATTGTGCGAGGCCATCGCCGCGCGCCAGGACAAGGTGCTGGTTTTCACCCAGTTCCGCGCGATGACCGATCCGCTGGCAGGGTTTCTATCCGAGGTGTTCGGCCGGAGCGGCCTCGTGTTGCACGGCGGAACGCCGGTCGGAAAACGGCAGGGGCTCGTCAAGAGCTTCCAGGAAGACGACCGGATGCCCTTTATGGTACTCTCGCTCAAGGCCGGCGGCACCGGGCTCAATCTGACGGCCGCCGCGCACGTGATCCACTTCGACCGGTGGTGGAACCCGGCGGTGGAGAACCAGGCCACGGACCGCGCCTTCCGCATCGGCCAGAAGAAGAACGTGCTCGTCCACAAGTTCGTTTGCCGGGGGACGGTGGAGGAACGCATCGACGAGCTGATCGGCGGCAAACAGAAGCTCTCCGACGAGATTTTGTCCGGCGGTGCGGAATCGGCCTTGACCGAGATGAGCAATGAGGAGCTGATAGCGATGGTATCGCTCGATTTGAGCAGCGCCCTGGACGGGTAGACGATAACTGTGCCGGTATACCTGCGGTGCACAACATTGCAAATGGAGGTGAGCCTGTGGGCCGGTATTCCAATGACTACTGGCGACCCTATGTTCCGGTGGCCGAGCGCCGCCGCCAAGCGGCGAAAAAGCTCGCCAAGCTGAAAAAGGCCGGATGCGAGGTCGCACCGGTTGAAATCGCGGGGCGCAAGATCGCCTTGACATTCTGGGGCGACGCCTGGTGCAAAAACCTCGAGGCGTACAGCGACTATTCCAATCGGCTGCCACGAGGTCGCACCTATGTGCGCAACGGCTCGGTCATCGATCTGCAGATCGAGGCCGGCCGCGTCCGCGCGACCGTCAGCGGCTCGGAGATCTACGAGGTGGATATCAGGATCGAGCCCCTGGCCAGAAGCAGGTGGGCGGAGATCAAGAATCACTGCGCGGGCCGGATCGACTCGCTCGTGGAACTGCTCAAAGGATCCATCTCCAAGGGCGTCATGGAGATCGTCACCCGCAAGGGCCAGGGCCTGTTCCCCTCACCGCAGGAGATCACGCTCAGCTGCTCGTGCCCCGATTGGGCCACCATGTGCAAGCATGTGGCCGCGGCGCTTTACGGTGTGGGCGCCCGCCTCGATCACCGGCCCGAGCTGCTGTTCGCCCTGCGTGGGGTAGACCCGACCGAGATGATAGAGGCCGCCATCGATCGGCCGCCGGCTGCCGGTGGCGCGCGCAAGGGGCGGGTTCTCGAATCCGACGAGTTGTCGTCGGTTTTTGGCATCGACATCGACATGGGAGAAGCAGACCCGCCCGCGGTGCCGACAGCCGCCAAACCGGCAAGAGCGGGCAGGCGCAGTGCAGGGGTCGGTAACAAGGCAGCGTCCAAAAGCAACAACAAGAAGGCCGCAACCAAACCGGCGGCGAAGAAAACCGCGGCCAAAAAGGGTATGGCAACAAAAATCGCGCCTAAGAAGACCGGCGCGAAGAAAACCCCCCTCAAAAAGACCCCGGCGCGAAAGCCGGCAAAGAAGAAACCGCCTTCCCGGAAGTCCACCGCGCGGAAGGCAAACAGCACGAGGTGAATCGGTACAATGGATTACTTCAAGAGTTTTAATAAGTAATGCGTCTGCATCCAATTTCAGCTGCCCGCCTGAACTCGGCCGCCGATGACGACCTAACCCGGGTGAGCATAAATGAAAGTGATATCGACATGAACGAATTGTACCGGAACTGGTTTCTGGCCAGCCGCCCCTGGTCGTTTACCATGACGGCGATTTCCGTGGCCGTGGGGGGGTCCATAGCGGCTGCGGACGGGCCGTTTTACTGGGGGCTTTTTTTTCTCTCTATCAGCGGTGCGGTGTTGCTGCATGCGGCCACCAACCTGATCAACGACTACTACGACGTGAAAAGCGGCGTGGACACCGTCGAGGTCTCTACCGCCCAGTACCGGCCGCACCCGTTGGTGGAGGGTAAAATACAGCCCCGCAGCGTGCTGGCGGCCGCCTACCTTCTTTTTGCCGTGGCGACCGTGATCGGCTTCTGGCTGGCCGCGGTCCGGGGCTGGCCGCTGCTGGCCATCGGGGTGGTGGGCATCCTGGCCAGTTTCACCTATACCGCACCGCCGGTCAGCTACAAGTATGTGGCCCTGGGCGAAGTGTCGGTGTTTCTGATGTGGGGGCCGCTGATGGTGGAAGGGGCTTATTTCGTCCAGCGTCAGGCTTTCAGTGTCGATGCACTCTGGATCAGCATCCCCTTCGGGGTGATCGTGGCCCTGGTCCTGCTGGCCAACAACCTGCGCGATATCAACCACGACAACAACCGCGGCATCCGCACCATTGCGATCCTCCTGGGGGCACAAAAAGGATTCATCCTCTATGCGGCGTTGATTTCCCTGGCGTACCTGTCCATCCTGGTGATGATTCTGCTCGGGACGCTGTCGTTGTGGTCGCTGCTGGTCTTTTTTTCCCTGCCCATTGCGGTGAAGCTGCTCAAGCTCATGGCCAAAAAAATACCGGACGACGCGGATGCGCGCACCGCCCAGCTCGATACCGCATTCGGGGTCCTGCTGGTCATCTCCCTGATACTGGAGGCCGTATTTTGAAGCCGGAAGAAAAAGGCGGACTGGCGCCGGTGGCCGGCACAGTTGTGCTGGCGGCCGTCTTGTGGGTTTTCACCTTCTATGTTCAATGGGGCGTTTTCTGGTACAAGATTTCCGCTTCCGCCCTCACCCTGACGGCGCTGTCGTTCCTGTTCCAGTCCCCGCGCGCGCTGCACCTGAAGGTTGACTTGCGCGCCGTAGCCCTGGGCCTGGCCTCCGCGGCCCTGCTGTACCTGGTCTTCTGGGCGGGAAAGACCATCGCGTCGATGATCCTGCCGTTTGCCGGCCACCAGATCGGCTCCATCTATCAAAAAGGGGAGGGGACCTCCATCTGGAAAATCGCCCTGCTGCTCTTTTTTGTCACCGGACCCTGTGAAGAGCTCTATTGGCGGGGATACCTGCAGCGCCGGCTGATGGGCCGATTCGGAAATACACAGGGATGGATCATCGCCACCGTCCTCTATGCCTGCGTGCATATCGCATCACTCAATTTCATGCTGATCGGCGCCGCTGGTGTCGCCGGCTCCTTCTGGGGCGCCATGTACTGGCGCTTGAAAGA
>JBAPSB010000235.1:0-1615 GCA_049281435.1 Desulfobacterales bacterium | reverse complement strand
CTGCAGGAGCTGGATCTCCTCGTTCTGGAACCAGTCGGTCGGGTTGATGAGCATGCCGATGCCCAGGCTGGGCTCGATCCGGGTGTCGAACAGGCCGAACTTGAGCGTCTCTTCGCGCTGATTCCCGAAACGTTCTTCTATCGGGCCATCACCGCTTTCCAGCCGGCGATTGGTGGCGAAGAAGAACCGGTATCCTTCCTGCCCGATCAGCCGCGTCACCACCATCCGCCGGAACTGAAACGCCTCGGCGCGTTCCAAGGCTTGTTGGGTGGGCCGGTAGAAAAAGATCACCACCCCGGCCAGCAAGAGCACCAAAACCAAGGCGCCAAAGAGAATCCGTCGTTTAAACCGGGTAATCGCGACCTCCTGCCGGGTCCTGCCGGTCGGCTCGCACGGCGCAAATGAAACGGCACCGCATCAGATATGACGCCGTCCGGCAGTCGCCGGGTGAGATTTTTCGACCATAGAGCCGGTTATGGCTTATTGGGCGGCTTTGCGTGCAACGGCCGTGCGCAGGCCGTTCGCCTGCGGATTGCTGACGCTCCTCGAGATCAGGATATCGACCGTGCGGACGTCCCGGCCGTAATAGGCACTGTTCCACTCGTTTCGGGGGGTGATCACGCCCCCTTCCACCGACAGGCCGCCGAACACGCCTTTCGCACGGGAAAACGACAGGATATCCGCCACGGCGGCACTAACCCCGGTCCCGACCGGGCCCGCGGCAACGCTGGCATCCGCCCCCAGCTGAACGCTGGACGACAGAAAACGGTCCACACCGCGCTGGGTCATCACCATCAGCACCACCTCGGCCACATCGACCCCGGCCTGAAACCCGAAGGAACCCTTGCCCATGCTGAAAAAGGCCGGATAGCTCCACTCGCCCGTCTTCTGGTCTCTAACCAGCATCGTCCCGCTGCCGCCGGAACCGCCGAAAACGAATCCGGCCCGCACGACTCTGGGAAAGATGATCACGGCCCGAGCCTGGCCGATGTTGTTGCGGAACCAGGTCATGTTCGGATCGGCCGAAAAGTTGTTGACGGTGACCAGTGCGGCATCCACCAACTCTCCGGGCCGGCCGTAGTCGCTGGATGGTTTGGTGGTGGCGCAGCCGCTCAGCGCCAGGGCGACCAGCAGGGTGATGAACACGATACGGTATTTCATGTACAGCCTCCTTTGAAGTGATGGTGAAAAGTTTTGCTTCCGGAGAATTTAAGATAAACATTAGTAGGACCGGGCGGGGAACTTGTCAATAGCATCGAAGCGCTGCCGGTCGCCGGTTGGAAGATGACGGCGCCCTCCGAAAAACTATTGACACGCGCCCAACGTGGTGCGATTAGTCGCGTCAAACGACCAGGCCCTTTCGCCACCTTGCCTCTTCACTCTACCCTTTGTGCAGTCGAATTTTTAGGCGCGCATGTCGCCGAAACCAATTCAACCCTTTTTTTAAGGGCATCCTGTAGAGGTGATGCATGACCCCCAATCGTTTTAGATCCGCCCGGCTGGCCGCCTTGGGCACCGTCCTTCTGCTGTTTGGCGGCGGTTCGGCCGCGGCCCAGACCCGGAACTTCGCTGAGTGCGCGGCGATTCAGTCCGACAGTGAGCGGCTGGCCTGCTA
>JBAPSB010000234.1:0-1713 GCA_049281435.1 Desulfobacterales bacterium | reverse complement strand
AGAGCGCCCCGTGCCGGTGCGTCTCCTCCCGCAGGACTTCCAGAAAACCGTCCGCCGGCGGCACCAGGCCCATGTTGCCGGCCACCGGCTCGACGATGACCGCCGCAATGCGGTCCTCCTGCGCCTGCATGACCTCGCGCAATTTGTCGGGGTCGTTGTACGGCAGTGACAGGGTGCTGGCGGTAAAAGCGGCCGGAACACCAGGGCTGCCCGGAATTTCCAGCGTGGCCACGCCCGAGCCGGCCTCCACGAGCAGCGAATCGGCATGGCCGTGATAGCAGCCGTCGAACTTGATGATCGTCTCGCGGCCGGTGACGCCGCGCGCCAAGCGCACGGCGCTCATCGTGGCCTCGGTGCCGGAGTTGACCATGCGCACCATTTCAACGGACGCAACCGCATCGGTGACCATCCGCGCCAGTTCGACCTCGAGGGCCGTCGGGGCCCCGAAACTGGTGCCGCGCTCAAGTGCATCGCTAATGGCCTTTACGACCGCCGGATGCCGGTGCCCCAAAATCATCGGGCCCCAGGAGCCGATGTAGTCGATATAGGCGTTGCCGTCGACATCAAAGACCCGGCTGCCCTCGGCGCGCTCGATGAAGATCGGATCGGCGCCAACCGACTTGCAGGCACGCACCGGGCTGTTGACGCCGCCCGGAATCAGGGCCAACGCCTGTTGGTAGAGACGCTCCGAGAGCTGAAAATTCATCTTTCCCATCCTTTCCAAAGCCGCCCGGCAGACCCTTTGAGTCAGCGGACCGCAACCGTCGCCGCTTTTACCGCGTCAGCGGCCGCCAGCGGGCTGAAAATAGCCGCCAAAGCGGTTGACATTATAAACTGTAAATGAGATCACCGCAAATCCGCGGCGCCTCACGCTTAGCAGACGGTGAAAAGCCGGTCAAGCAGGACCGGATGGAAACTTGAAACTCGCAGCCAGTAACCTGCGACTAACTCTCGGTGGAGACTTAATCCGGATAAACGGTTGTCAAAAACGGCTGCTGTTACTCGGCGCCAACGGGCGCAGTCCTGCCGTAGCGGGACTCAACCTGTTTTCATTCACCGTGGCCAGCAACCCGAAAAGGTCGGTTGTTTAACATGACTCTCTTCCTCCGTCCATGAAGCTGCAGCTGTCCGCCAGAAGACTCGAAAAATTCATCGCCTACGTGCTCGGGCGCCGGCCGGACGAATTCGGTCTCGTGCCGGACGCCGAGGGCTGGATCAAGATGAAGGACCTCCTCAAGGCCATCAACGAAGAGGACGGCTGGCGTCACGTGCGCCTGGCGCACATCGACGAAATTGTGCTGACCCAACCCGATGCGGCGATTGAAATTTCCGATGCTCGCGTGCGGGCGCTCAGTCGGGAGAACCTGCCGGTTCCGCAGCCGGCAAACCGGCCGCCCAAGCTGCTGTATGCCTGCATCAGGCGCCGGGCCCATCCCGTGGTCCTGGAAAAAGGCCTGAATGCCACCGAAGGCGAAAAAATCGTGCTGGCGACCGCCGCCGACCTCGCATTGAGAATCGGCCGGCGCCGCGACCCTCAGCCGGTGCTCCTGACGGTCAACGTCGAGCAGACCCTGGCCCGGGGCACTGCCCTTCAGCAGGTCGGAGAACTGATATATACGGCCGATGCCATCCCCGTCGGCTGCTTCACCGCGCCGCCCCTGTCCAAGGAAAAACCGGCGACGGCCAAACCGGCGATCGAAGATGAAAGAGCCT
>JBAPSB010000233.1:0-2990 GCA_049281435.1 Desulfobacterales bacterium | reverse complement strand
GATAGGGTATGTAAAATGCGTAAAACGGCCCGTCGCCCATCTTGAAATATTTCATGTAGCCCTGACGCACGGGGTGGTCGTCATGGCCGATGACGAAAACCCCCGGCCCCGGCTCGGCTCCCAGGATGTAATCCACCAGACCGTTTTCGAGCATCTGATCCGCCGGAAACAAATTGACGGCCTCGCTGACGTGCTTGCACCGCGGCCCGTACATTCCCCTTTGGCCGACCACGAAACCGGTGGCATTGGCCACGACGGCGTTTTCCATCGAAATCTTGGTGCCGTCCGCAAACGAGGTCGCCATCTTGGGCGAGATATGGTGCATTTCGGCAAATTTTTGCTGGGTGGCCGGGGTCCGATAGCGGTCCTGAAGCCCCTTGATGTTGCCGGCCAGCACCGGCCGGTAGCCGATGCCCTGCACGAACCGCAGCAGGTTCATCATGACGCCCGGCTGGTCGCCGTCGGCGTTGGTGATGACCACGCCGGCCCGGTCGGCATGGACTTTTAAAATAGGCCCTACAGTGGCGTCCAACTCCGCGTTCATGAGAACCACATGCTTCTTGTTCGCGATGGCCCGGGTGACCACGTGGGCGCTGAATTCCACATCGCCGGTGGCTTCGATGATAACATCGATGGAATCGGCATCGCACAACGCCAGCGGGTCGGCGGCGACCGCGTAGCCCGCAGCGCCGATCACCTCTTCGAGCTGCGCCGCCGTGGTGACCGGCCGGCTGGTGGTGATGCCGGCGGCCGTATAGGCCGCCGTGGCCTTGGCCGGCGTTCGATTGTAAATCGCCGCCAGGTGCATACCGGCCACGTGATTGACGATCTGAATCGCAATTCCCTGTCCCATGTAGCCCGCGCCAATCAAACCGACCTTGACCGGCCGCCCTTCTGCCTGCCGCCTTTTCAAGGCGTTATCGACGATAATCATCTACTTCCTCCAAAAGCGTTTGCCTGATGTTGTAAGATCGAAACAGCAGGCCTGTTCGGTGTCGCCGACTCTATTCAGCCGGTGTCGCCGACTCTTTTCAAATAGACCACGACATCATCGTTCATCTCGGCCGGGATGTCGAAAACAACCGGTCCGTCTTTGCCGCAGGTCAACGTGTCCTGCAGCCTTTTCGCACTCATCGGGTCGAACCACTCGCGCAGGTACGTCCCCGGCCGCAGTTTAACGGTAAATGATCGGGCGCCCGGTTGGGGCTGCGAAGTGAACTTCGACCACAACCGGCCGATAAGGCCCACCGCATCCGGCGATGAGGTCTCTTTTTTCACGCCTTTAGTGTCATCGCCCGGAAAATAAACCAAATACTCCCGGCCGGGGTCGACCAGGGCGTAGCGGGTCGAGGCGGCCTCCGGGTCCGGCAGCATGCGGGCCAGGTCGGCAAACCGCCGGGCGTAATCGATGGTGTCGCCCATGTTTTTGCGGACCCCGTCGTAGGCGGGATTTATTTTTCCGTTGTTGCCGTTGATAAATGAGTCATAATCGTCCATGAAGATCGGATGGTTTCCCCGCAAAAAGGTTTTCCAGACCCATTTGCGGTAAACCTCGGCCTGCTCTACCTTCGAAAACCCCCACAGGTGGTCGGTGTCGTTGACCACGATCTTGTCGTCGTAGGCCGCCGGGCCGCCCCGCCGGTAATCCCCGAAGCTGGCGTCCGGTGATATGATGTCGGCCGGGCTGTCTTCCAGTATGCCGTTGGCCTCGTTATTGCCGCCCGACATGATGATCAGGTGCTGTTTCGGTTTCGTCTTCTCGTAGTCGCGAATATAGCGGATCATGTGATACTGCCATTGTTTCGATGCGGGCAGCTCGGCCTCGTTGATGATCTCCCAGACAAAGTTGTCGAAGGGATTCAAGAGGTCGATCACGCGGCGCACGTGATCCTCCTGCAGTGCCAGCAAACCGGGCGCCATCGCGTAAAAATCCGCCCCGGTCTTGATTGCGTTCGTCGCGGGGTTGACATTGTTCTCCGGATGCCAGGCATTTTGTTTTCGGTAAGCGCCTTTTTCCCTGAAGGATATGCCGCTGCCGAACAACATGATGGAGCAGTACATGCCGCGCGTTTCGATTTCCGCGAGAAAATCGCGCACCAGCTCGAAGTAGGCCTCATTCGGCCGGGTCAGATCGAATTTCAACTCCCCGTCATTGGCCCGGCCGGGCCCGGTGCGTCGATACGGCAGGGTGTCCGGCGCGGCCGCGGTATTGGTGACATAAAACGGGAAAGACCACACCCGGGTGTAATCGTGGCCCCACGATTGGAGCCAGTCTAAAAAATCAGACGCCCGCTGCCGGTCGATGGGGTGGACGTTTTCGTACAAAATGAACCAGGTCGCGGACCCGGCCATGTAGATGGCTTTCCCCGACCCGTTCGAAAAATAGCGCGGGTTCCGGGAATCGACGCTCACTGTCGCGCCGTCAGCCGCCGGCACGCCGGGCGCCCCATACATCAGCAGTATCACGATTGCTAAGGCCAGCATCCGGTGTATCATTTTGCATCTCTTTCCATGTTCCGCTTTCCAGGAGTTTCAGCCGGCTCCCGCCAGGTTCTGACCGCCTTTTCCAGGTCGCCCGGGGTGCCGATGTCAATGTGCCGGCCGGCAGGAAAGATAACGGTGTCCACCGCCAGGTGGTCGTCGATGGCGGCCTGGATCACGTCACCCATGTAGACT
Organism: Desulfobacterales bacterium; assembly: GCA_049281435.1. Lineage (GTDB taxonomy): Bacteria > Desulfobacterota > Desulfobacteria > Desulfobacterales > SG8-13 > JARFQH01. The sequence continues at coordinate 314 of JBAPSB010000233.1, read as the reverse complement.
TCCGTGTCTGAAAAACCAGCCCGCTGTCCCCTGCTGCTTTCGGCCGCCTCCGCTTTGGACAGCCAGGCATGCATGAACGCCGCAAACCGCGGCGTCCAGACCGCCGAAATCCAAGTGTACTCCAGCTTGGTTTCACGCGGTTTGATGTGGATTTTGCGAATCCGACCGCCGGCGTCCAGCTCGACCATGTCCATTTTCTGCGGCCGATCGGCTGGGTAGAGCCCCAGGACGATGTCGGCCCCCGACGTCTGCCGGGCCGCGATCATTTGGCGGAAACAGTCGCCGGGCGTCGACAGGATGTCCGGGAACCCGAA
>JBAPSB010000232.1:0-6126 GCA_049281435.1 Desulfobacterales bacterium | reverse complement strand
CCTTAATCCCTTTATCTCCGTACTCGACCCCCGCTGACTCCAGACCGAGTTCCTGGATATCCGGCACACGTCCGGCGCCATTTACGATGACGTCCGCCTCGAACTTTTTTTCTCCGTGCCGAACCCTGTAGCCTGTAGCCGTTTTCTCGACGGATTCGGCGCTCACTTCGGTGTACACCTCGATGCCGATCTCGGCGCCGGCTTCGAGCAGGATGTCCACCAGCTCCGGATCGAACGGCGACAGGGGCCGATCGCCCACTTCGAGGATCGTCACCTTGCGGCCCGCACGCGCGCTCACATGCGCCAGTTCAAACGCAATGAAGCCGCCGCCTAAAAACAGCAACGATTCCGGCAGTGACGCCAGCTCCAGGAATCGATCGCTGGTGATGACGTGGTCGCTGCCGGGGAAATCGAGAGGCCTTGGAATGGCGCCGGTCCCGACAAGGAAGTTGTCGGCCCGCAACCTGCTGCCCGCAACCGTCACGCTGTCAGGGCCGTTGAACTCGGCCCGGCCGTGAAAAACACGGATGCCTTTTTCGCGAAAACCCTTCTCGGTTTTTTCCGGGACAGGCTCGGTAAACGAGCGCTTGAACTGCATCAGTTCCTGCCAATCGATCCGGGCATCGGAGCGGATGCCCCGACCCTTCATGTCCGCGGCGCGCGCCACGACTTCGGCGGCGTTGTGGAGGACCTTTTTGGGGTTGCAGCCCCGGAGTGGACACGTTCCACCGAATCCGCGATACTCGATAACGGCCGTCTTCAGGCCGGCATCGGCGCATACGTTGGCTGCGGTGCCGCCGGCAGGTCCGGATCCAATCACGATGAGATCAAATTTTTCCGACATGGAATCCTCCCTTCGGGATATAACGCCCAACCCTTTGTACTTTAAGATAAGGTTTTGACGGCGGTATCGGTCAATAGCCTATTTTCAATACAGCCGCCTCGCTCTGGCCTTGGCAAAATCTTCTATCTTTGAGCCTATCTTTTTTCCGGTTGATCAATTGGGAAGCTCGGTGAAAAATGCTGTTCGATGCGCAGCCGGTCTGCGTGTCATCGCTTTGTTCCGCCGCTGCCAGCGCGACGTCAAGGCACTGATGTAAATGGATTGCAGTTGCCTGTTGGCCATGATCTGCTTGATCGGCGGCAGTTTCAACAGCGCTCCCAATACGGCCGCCATCGCGCGATGGCTCAATAGGGCCTGGTTGTCGAAAATCAGGTTTTGTAAAACCCCGCGTTCGACCGCCATGGCAACGACCCGGCCGACCGAATCGACGGGGGTGATCACCCTTGCCGCGCGCGGTTTCATGGCGATGGCGCCGTACGGGCAGCTGCGCGCGCACAGGCCGCAGCCCAGGCAGAGTTGTTCTTCCACCACGGCTTTCTTCCGGTCAACGTCTTGTTGATTTTCGGCCGTGATGGCCGCCACCGGACAGGTGGATATGCAGTTGCCGCAGCCCCTGCACACTTCCGAATCCAGCGATGCAATGAAAATGGAGGTGGCGATGGGATGGTCGAACCCGAATTTGCGCGCCGCAATCAACCCCTCGTAGCAGCAGGCGCAGCAATGGCAGATGAAAGCGACCTCGTTGCGCACGTTTTCGCCGCCCTGGACCAGATTGTGCTCGTAGGCTTCGTGGAGCAGTTCCAACGCTTCGACCACGTCCACCCGGCGCGCAAACCCGTTGCGCACGAGCGATGCCCCCGGACCGTTCAACGTCATGCAGATGTCAAGGGGAGCGTGGCAGGCTCGACCGATGTGCTTTATTTTATGGCGGCAGTAACAGAGGCCGACGGCAATGCACGGGCTGCTCCTGATCACCTCGCTGGCTTTTTCGTAGTCCAGGATCTCGTAGGTAAATTCTTTCGGCACTGCCGGCTCCTGCACGAATACTCTCGCCAGTGAGGTTTGGCCGGATAAAAAAAGGTCGCGCGCGAAGTCTTCTTCCACATTGATGTACTGGTAAAATAGTTCGGCGAGCGCCTTCTGATCGATGTCGTCCCGCAGCCGCATCAGGGAAAACTCGAAGAACCCGGCCATCGGCGGCGGCAGCACATACACCGTCGCGCCGGATTCTTCGACCAGGTCCAGCACCAGCCCCTTGCGCGCCAATTGGTGGAGGGTCGTGCGGGCTTCGGATACCTTGACGTTCCACGCCCTGGCCGCCTTGTCGGCACCGAAAGGCCGCAGTGGCAATCCGGACACGAGTTCGGCCTCCCGGGGACTGAAGAGAAGCGCGAGAATATCGAACAGGAGCCTGGTTGGCGGGGCGCCCTGCGGGAAGGAATTCAATCGCCGGCTCAACTTGCGGTATACGGGGATGACGGTGCGCGTCGTCATTGGATTACTCCCGACATGCTGCGCGCGTAATCGCCTCGCTCGCCGGGTTCGACGTCCATGAAATAGACGCTGGAGCCGCTGCCAGTGCGCGGAATCATGGCGAAACGGTCGAGTCTGCGCGAAATTTGGTGCGGAACCCGAAACCGGGCTGCAGTCGCGTCGCCGCGGGAGTTCATGCCACGCCCTTCCGACCGCTGCGATGTCACCATGCACCGTCTGAGAAAACAATCCCATCCGGCGTTCGCAGTAAGCAACGTCGGCAGCGCCTGTATTCAGGTCTTTTTTTTGCGGTAGGGATTACATTACCGATGAGGAGGATCAGGGGGTTTTCGCTAACCTTTAAACATCTCGACCCATTGCATGAACCTCGTCACCTTATCCTGGCCGTAAGGGGCGAGTTTTTGCAGGATCTCGGCCACCGATCTTTCTTTGTTGTTGCCGGTGCGGTTTTTGGAGAAGAACTTGTCGGCATAGCAGATGATCTGCTCTTCGATCGAGACCGGGCGCATGTCGCGCATCGGCAGCGGCAGGTGCTGACGGCGGATGTCAGAGGGGGTGATGCCGACGCCGACATGGCGCTCGCAGACCAGGGCGTGCCGTTTCAGCCCCTCGGCTTCCAGCAGGGCGCGGCCTAAAATACCGTGGCAGACATAGGGGTGATTGCCGGTGCAGCCCAGTTGGGGCGTGTTGGTATACAGCATGCCGATGTCGTGCAGTAGGGCGGCCTGGCGGATGAAGTCGAGATCCGGCTCGCGGTCGGCAACCCTTTTAGCGGCCGCCAGGGCTTTGTGCGCCACGCTCTCGCCATGCGCCAGCAGGATCCTTTCGGCGTGTGCGCTGCCCTGGTAATGCCGGGCGATGAGAGCGGCCGGGTCCACTTACGCGTGCCTCGTCAGCAGCAAGCCCTCGATGAACGGGTCGATGGCGCCGTCCAGCACGCTATTCACGTTGCCGCTCTCTATTTTGGTGCGGTGATCCTTGACGAGCTGATAGGGGTGCAGGACATAAGACCGGATCTGGCTGCCCCAGGCGATGTCGTCTTTGCTGTCGTGTATTTCGCGCAGTTTTTCGTCCTGCTTTTCTTTCTCGGCCTGGTAGAGCCGGGCGCGCAGGACTTTCATGGCCATGTCCTTGTTGCGGTGCTGGGACTTTTCCTGCTGGCATTGGACCACGATACCGGTGGGAAGGTGGGTGATCCGGATGGCACTGCTGGTTTTGTTGACATGCTGGCCGCCGGCCCCGCTGGCCCTGAACGTGTCGATGCGAAGATCTTTGTCCTCAATGTCGATGACGATTTCATTGTCGAGTTCGGGATAGACGAAAACCGAGGCGAACGAGGTGTGGCGTTTGCCGCTGGCGTTGAAGGGCGAGATGCGGACGAGCCGGTGGACGCCGATTTCACTTTTCAGATAGCCGTAAGCATAGGCGCCGTCGGCGGTAAAGGTCACGCTCTTTAAACCGGCTTCCTCACCCGGTTGATAGTCGATGACCTCGGCGCGGTAGCCCTTGCGTTCCACCCAGCGCAGGTACATCCGAAACAGCATCTCGGCCCAATCCTGGGCCTCGGTGCCGCCGGCGCCGGCATTGATGGACACGATCGCATTGTTGCCGTCATCATCGCCGTCGAGCATCAGGTCGAGGGAAAATTTGCGCAGGCGCGCGGCAATCGACTCGAGCTGCTTGCCCACTTCCGCCAGTGTCTTGTCATCGGATTCCTCGATTGCCAGGTCGAGCAGAATATCGCTTTCTTCCAAATCGTGGGACAGCCGTCGAAATCGCTCGATCTGATCGGAGAGCCGCGTCCGTTCTCTTAAAATACCCTTGGTGTCTTCCGGATTGTCCCAGAAGCCCGGCCGGGCGATCTGGGCCTCGATTTCCCTGAAACGGTTTTCTTTGGTTTCAAGGTCAAAGATAACCTCGAAGTTGTTGGAGTTTCGCCCCGAGTTCCTTGACGGTGTGTTTCATTTCGGCTGACATGGTTGTCTACCTCCTTGTGGCTAAAGTTCATCATCTTCTTTTGGCGCGCAACGTCGACGCCAGCAGCCCGCCCAGAAGAACCACGGCTACGGCCAGGCAGACGGCGGCAAAGACATCCCCGATACGGGTGTATACCGACACTTTCGAGATCAACGGCACCTGGCGGACCTCGGCCGCATCCGTAAAAAGGTCCGTTTTAAAAAGGATGCGGCCGACCGGGTCGACAAATCCGCTGATGCCGGTGTTGGCGGATCGAATCAGCATCCGCCGGTTCTCTATCGCCCTGAACACGGTCATCGAAAAATGCTGATAGGGGGCGCTGCTGCGGCCATACCAGGCGTCATTGGTGATATTGAGCAGCAGTAGCGCACCGTTGCGGGCCATGGCGCGCGCAATATTGGGGAAAATGCCTTCGTAGCAGATCAGAACCCCAAGCCGGCCGTGTTTCCAGCCGATGGTTTCGCCGATGCCGCCGCGGCTGAAATCTCCGACCTGCTCCACTAGTGGGCCTAGAAAAGGCAGCCAGCGCTTCAACGGAACGTATTCACCGAATGGGACCAGGTGCGCCTTGTCGTATTTTCCCACGACAGTGCCGCGCGGATCGAGCAGATAGGCGCTGTTGTAAAAGTCTATGCGGTCCGCGCCTTTTTCAAAAGAGGGGCTGCCGACCAGAAAATACGTACCCGCCCGGTGCACGCCCTCCCGGACCTTTCCAGTCAAGGGCGCATTATAGCCGAAATGAAACGGCAGGGCCGTTTCCGGCCAGACCACCAGGTCCGGATGGCGATCCATAATCGTCTGCGTCAGGCGAAGATACTTCTCGATGGTGGCCTGCTGGAAAGCGGGGTCCCACTTGAGCGCCTGCTCGATGTTGCCTTGGACGATGGCCACCCGGACCACGGGTGCCGCAGCGCTGGTCCGGTCGATTTCCACCATCCGGTGAACGCCGTAGAACCAGTTGACGCCGTTTAACAGCGCCGCAAACACCAGGGCCGCCGCAGCGGTCCCGCGGGTGATCCGGACGCCGTTCCAGTCGCGCGTCATCACGTTGAGCAGGAGAACGAATACCGCGGCATTGGCCGCCACGATCAGAAAGCTCACGCCGTATACGCCGAATATATCCGAAACCTGAATCAGATGCAATTGCCGGTACTGCGAATATCCGAGCAGTTCCCACGGAAAGCCGCTCAGAAAAAAAGACCGCAGGTATTCAAGGGCCACCCACACGACCGGCGCCAGAAGAAGAGCGGCGAGAGGGTGCGGCCGCAGGCGGCCGAGCAGCGCCGTGAAGGCGGCCGGGAAAAGGGCCAGGCAGGCCGCCAGCAAAACCAGAATCGAGATTCCCACCGGCCAGGGCAGGTGGCCGTAGGTGCGCATGGTGTAGGCGACCCAGTAGACCAGGGAGAGGAAGTGGACCATCCCGGCCAGGAAACCGAGTCCGAACGCCGGGCGCCAGGAGAGATTGCGAACGGCGAAAAAAAGCGGGACGAGCCCGATCCAGGCCAGCCAGCTGAAGCCGACATCGGGAAAGGCGCCCGTGAGCAGCAGGCCGCTGCCGGCGGCCAAGGCCTGGCGGATACGGTTGGGGGTCGGTTTCCGCATTGGGGGCTGATATGCGATTTAAGCCGGCTGCCGGGTGGCCCCTCAACGGGGAACGACGTGCCGCCGACAAAAAAACCCCCTTTCGGGGGCTGTGGCACAAGTGTCCATCCATAAATAGTCTTTTTTCCGCTGGGCGGCGTTCTCCGCGGGTTTCCGGCTGCGGCGTACATAATGTACGCCTCGCCGCAAACCCTTGTGCGGCCTTGCCC
>JBAPSB010000231.1:0-4870 GCA_049281435.1 Desulfobacterales bacterium | reverse complement strand
GCACCGGCCTGCGGGTCGCGGTCCGCCCCCTGTCCGCCCTTGCGGGCCGCGTGGCGCCTTTGACGCCGGCAGCCGTGACCGCCTGCACGGACGGCCGGTTCATCTACCTGCCGGAGGAGATCGCTTTTTTCGACGGTAAAAAGGCCAACGCCGACCTCTACCGGTGCCTGGCGCGTTTCGAATCCGGCCACCTCGAGTTCGGCACCTTCGATTTCGACCTGGAACGCTTGCTCGACCGCTGCCGGGCGGCGCCCGACAGCCGCACGGCATGCGAGGCCCTGGAGCTGCCGACGACCGCGGATCAACCGACCGGGGCCGCGGCGGACCTCGAGCGGTTCTTCGGTCTCTTTCCCCTGCCGCCGCTGGCCGCCGATCTTTTCACGGTTTTCGAGCACGGCCGGATCCGGTGGATGCTCGCCCAGGCATACCCGGGACTGGTCCGGTCTTTTCTGCCCTTTCTGCAGGATGCGGCCGGCCCTCGCATCGGCTTGATGGAGGACCTCTATGCCGTCATTGCCCTGGGGCTGCCCGCTTGCGCGGCAACCGGAGAAGGCGACCGCCCCGGCCGGCTCGTTTGTGACCTCCAGGCCCGTTTTGTCGACCGCACCGGAACCCCAAACGGCAGCGTCGAGGGCAGCGCCGAGCTGGTCATTTTGTCCTATCGGGCGGTCGCCGACGCCATCGATCTGGCGCCGGACCGGATGTATCGTCCTATGCACACCCCTTTCTACCGGCATCTGCGGCCGGGACTGGCCTGTGCGAGCAGTCAGACCTTCGACCAAAAAGCCCTGGCGCTCAAAAAGAGGCTGGCCGAAAAAGGTCTCCACATCTACCGCGCCGATCTGCGCAAGCACCTCGAAATCCATCAGGCCACGGCGTGTCCCGCCGACCTTGCGGCCTTACTGGAAAGCGCCTGTCATACCAGCGGTACCGGAAATCGCAGGCCGCCACCGCCGGCCGAAGAACTCTGCGCGCTTTTGACCGAGGCGCTGCCGGAGCTGCCCGGCCCGTTGCCGTCCGACGACGAGACCGCGGCCCGGACGGTGACATGGCATCGCGAATGGGATTGCCACCTGGGCGATTACCTGAACGAGCACACGCGCGTGCGGGATTGCGCGCTCGAAGAGAAGCAAAGCCGGTTCTACCGCCGGGTCATGGAACGGCATACAGGCCTCGTCAAACGGATCCGTGCGGCCTTTGAGCTTCTCAAGCCGCAAGGCCTCAAGCTCTACCGGCAGTGGATCGACGGCGATGCGTTCGACTACCGGGCCCTGATCGATTACATCCTGGACAAAAAAGCCGGCCTGGCGCCTTCGGAGCGGCTGTATATCAAGCGCCTCAAGGTCGTCAGGGATGTGGCGGTGCTGCTTCTGGTGGACGTGTCGCGCTCCACCGCCACGCCTGTCGCCGGATCGAGCGCCCGCGTGCTGGATGTGGCCAAGGAAGCGATCGTTCTTTTCAGCGAAGCCCTGGAGGTCGTCGGAGACGCCTATGCCATCGCCGGCTTTTCCGGCAGCGGGCGCCTGGGGGTGGAGTATTTTCGCGTCAAGGAGTTCACCGAACCGATGAGCGATGTGATCCGCAACCGCATCGACGGCCTGCACCCCCGGCAAAATACCCGCATGGGTGCGGCCATCCGGCATGCGGCCGGTCAGTTCGCCGCCGTATCCTCACGGGTGCGGCTGCTGATCCTTTTGGGAGACGGCTTTCCGAATGACCTGGATTACAAACAGCGCTACGCCATCGAGGACACGCGCCGGGCCATCTCCGAGCTGCGGGCGCAGCAGATCCACGTGCACGCCATCACGATCAACATCGCCGCGGCCAACGACGGCCGGTTGGATGATCTGTACGGGGAAATTCATCACAACCTGATTGCCGATGTCGCCGATCTGCCGGAAAAGCTCTGGCGGATCTACGGCACCCTGACGCGCCGCTGACCGACCCCGGAATCCATGACCACCCCCGCGACACGCCTGGCCCTTTGAGCCTGGCCGGTTGAGCCCGTTGGGCCAGTTAGAGGATTTTATCGATTATGGCTGACGAACGCTTATCAATTAAAATAAGGTAGTCGAGACACGTCAAAAATGACAATAGGGGTCGGCGTCGATAAAAAGGCACCGGAGAACTTTCATGCTCATCCATGACGATATCTTCGCCTGGGAAGGCTTTGGCGGGTTGCTGCGCCTGGGCCGCGGCAAGTGCCGGCTGAGGATTCTCGACCTCAGGCAGGCAGACCATAAGGGCCTGACGCACCTGCGGCCGACCATCGTGGTGGCCTCCGATGTTCCCGAAAGCCGCATGTCGGTTCGCAGCTGTGTCGGCCATATCGCCACCAGCGTGGCCAAGGCCTTTGCCATCAGTCCGAACCGCATGGTGTTTGTAGAATACTATCCGCAATCCATCTATGGGGTCGGCGGTGAAAACCTGATCCCGGAGCACTACGATGCGGTTGAATTCAGCTGGCACGGTGACAAGGCCCTGCACCCCCGGTGGCGGCCGCTGCAGCAGCCCCTGCTGGATATCGTCCGCCAGGCGATGCCGGCCTGACGTGGCCTTGGTCCAGTAACAGGCTTTTTAGGCAAGTCTCCGCCGGCTGCGGGACAGTTATCGGCGTCGATCACGCCTGTGGGGCAACAAGGCTGCGGAACCTCTTGTACGGGCAGAGTCAGAAATTACCCCTCCTGCTGGCGGTATCGCAGTATTTATCAAATGCTACCAAACTACACCCCGCAACTCGCACCCCGGATCAGCGCGGCGCTTGCGCACTGGCGGCGCACTCGTTTTTCCCCAGATCGAGCGTATCCTGCTCTTCCGCATCCACTTCCCGCAGGCCGGCATTTATTTCGCGGATTTTGGCGTATTCCTCCGGCTGGGTGCGCATGTTCTCCTTGATGAACTTATAAAAATCTTTTTCGGTGTCGATACCGTAAATATTGGCGTTGTCGGCCTTTATCTTCCCCATGGAAGCCGCAAAGGCCAACCTCTCGTCGGCCTCTTTCCAGTCCATGTAATGGCCCGGCAGAGCGATGATCCCGTCATCGAGCACGCCAATCTTTTGGGTCATGGTGTGGAAAAGCATCTTGGACCACTCCTCGGCCATGCCGCCCAAATCCGGCCGGCCAATGGAAAGGATGAAGACGGTGTCACCGGAGATGAGAAATTTCCCGTCCACGAGGTAGGAGGTGCTGCCCGGCGTGTGGCCCGGCGTGTGCATGACCTTTACTTCGGGGCCGCCGCCGGTAAAGGCGTAAACCTCGCCGTCGACCGCCGGCGTGAAATGAAACCGCGCCTCCTTGAAATCCGGTTCGGGAGCCATCATTTGCGCACCGGTGGCTTTGACCAGCATCGGGCTGCCCGAAATGTAGTCCGCCTGGCGATGGGTTTCAAACGTCCGGATGATGGCACACCCGCGCTCATCGGCAAACTCCTGATAGGCCCCGACGCTTTTGGCCGGGTCGAAAAGCATCATCTCCTTGTCATAAACCAGTCCGTAGCTGCAAGAGGCTTTGCCCGGCCGCCGGAACTGGTAGAGGTCGTATCCGTTGCCGTCGTTCACCCGGATCGGCGCCAGCAGGTTTCCCCAGGCCTTGATGCCCAGCTGCAGCGCGGCGACGTCCTTGAATCCATGATTCAGCAGTATTTCGCCGACATATTTTGCCGAACCTTCCTTGGCGCAGACGATGCGGGTCTTGCGCCCTCGGGGCACACGGTCCACGCTTTCCTGCTCGTGTTCGACAAATTCCATATACGGCACATTCATCATGTCGATCGGATAGGGCCCCTCGACCTTGAACCGTCCGAATTCGACGTCGTTGCGCACATCCAGTAAAAGAAAATTTTCTTTTGCCGTCAACCAGTCAAACAGTTCAGCTGCCGTAAAGGTCTGGACTTCCATAGTCTATCTCCTTGTATCGTTGTGGTGGACCGTGTCAAATAGAAGAAGGCCGGTCTCATCTCTTCGAGTGTCGCCCGAGATTAGGAAAAAGGTCCGGCCGCGTCAAGTAAGTTTTTCCCTTGTCTATTTAGCCGGCACGGTATAAGGACGCGGCAGTGCGTCGTCTGAGGCCGGCATCGAGCACAAGATCTCTTGACCGTCCATCATCGCCTCGGGCAACCCCATTCCACTTCCGCCGGCAAGGGCCGAGTGCTGCCGGCCTTTTGGCCGCAGGCGTGCCGACGGTAAAAAAAAGGAGCAACACATGGCACTGAAATCAGTCCAGACCGATCAGGCGCCGGCCGCCATCGGTCCCTATGTTCAGGCAATTGCCGCCGGGCCGCTGCGGTTTGTCAGCGGACAGCTCGGCCTGAATCCGAAAACCGGTGAAATGGCCGGCCCCGATCTGGCGTCCCAGGCCCGGCAAGCGCTTCAAAACCTCAAGGAAATCGTGGTGGCCGCCGGCTGCGGGCTCGACCAGGTGGCGGCCGTGGATGTCTTTTTGACCGACATGGGCGGCTTTGCCGAATTCAACCGGATATATGAAGAATTCTTTACCCATCACCGTCCGGCCCGGGCCGTTGTCGAAGTCAGCGCGCTGCCCAAGGGGGGTCTGGTGGAAGTGAAGTGCGTGGCCTATCTCGATACCTGATCCTGCACGCTCTGACACTTTTTGACACTCGTCACCATTCATCGATGCCCCGCGCAGGCCGGCCGGTAATCCCTCTTGGCTTGTAATCGCCGGCGGCGCGTTTCAACAAATAATGAGGATGTGATTCGGGATGCTTGCGACGACCTTTGATGTGGCCATCATCGGCGGCGGGATCATGGGTAGCGCCGCCGCCTTCAACCTGATGAAAATGGACAACCGGTTGAAGGTCGCGGTGGTCGAACGGGACCCGGCCTATACCCGCGCCTCGACCACCCTTTCCC
>JBAPSB010000230.1:0-11421 GCA_049281435.1 Desulfobacterales bacterium | reverse complement strand
ACCGGTTTTTTCAACATCATCGATCGCGGCGCCTATCTGCTCGAAGCCGGCAAGGCGGTCCTGACGGTCGACCAGATCAATTTTCGCAACTGGACGACCATCGGCGCCGAGCTGCTGGTGACCGGCGGCCTGTCGCAGTCCGGCGCACTCATTGACGTCGAGCTGCGGCTGTTCGACACCCTGGCCGGCAAGCGACTGCTCGGCAAACGCTATCACGGCACGGTCGATGACCTCCGGCCGATCATCCTTCGGTTCTGCAACGAGGTCGTCCTGGAACTCACCGGCAAGCGCGGCGTATTCGACACCCGGATCGCTTTTGTCTCCAACGGCAGCGGCAACAAGGAAGTCATGATCTGCGATTTCGACGGCGGCAACCCGGTGCCCTTCACGCGTCACGGGACCATCAGCCTGTCGCCGGCCTGGTCCTCGGACGGCAAGTGGATCGCCTACACGACCTACGTCAACAATAAACCGGACATCTTCATTCAGCGGACCGAGGGCGGCGAGAGAGCGGTTATCCAGGAAAAAGGGATCAACATCACCCCGGCGTGGCTTCCCGGCCAGTTCACCCTGTCGGCGACGATGTCCTTTGCCGGAAACCAGGAAATATACCTGTTGACGGGTGCGGGGAAAATTATTAAAAAGATTACAGACAATTGGGCCAGCGATCTTTCTCCGAGCTGGTCTCCGGACGCCACGAAAATGGCGTTTGTATCCAACCGGACCGGTGCGCCGCAGATCTATATCCAGGATATCAAAACCGGTCAGGTAGAACGCCTGACTTTCGAGGGTAATTACAACACCCAGCCGAGCTGGTCTCCGGTGGGAGATCGCATTGTCTACACGTCAATGGCCGGCAGCCGCAACGACTTGTTCGTCATCGACCTGAAACGACGCCACCCCCTGCAATTGACCCGGGATGCCGGCAATAACGAATCACCGTCCTGGTCACCCGACGCAAGCCTGATCGCCTTCAGTTCAACGCGTGAAGGCCCGGCGAGGATTTACGTCATGACCGCCTTCGGGGCCGACCAGAGGCGACTGCTCAGCCTGCCCGGGGAGCAGTTCAGTCCGAGCTGGTCGCCGAATTTGGGTAAATACTAATGCACGTTGAGGATTTAAAAGGAGGAAAAGATGAAAAAGAGGCTATGGGTTTCTCTGGCGCTGTTATTGGTGATTCCTGTTTTGCTCGGAACGGTGTCCTGTGCGAAGAAGACCGTCGTCAAGGAAGAACCGACACCGGTCGCGGTTCCGGCGCCTCCGGCGCCAGCTCCGGCCAAAGACCAGGCTATAAAAGAATTTGAAATGGCGAAGGAAGCCTTTGTCAATGACAATGTTTATTTCGCGTTCGACAAATCCAATCTGGACTACTCGGCTCAAGCGACTTTGAAGAAAAAAGCTGAATTTTTGAAGGCTTACCCGGATGTCTACGTTACCGTTGCGGGCCATTGTGACGAACGCGGTACCGCCGAATACAACCTTGCGCTGGGCGAAAGGCGCGCCGAGAGCGCCAAATCCTTTTTGGTCGACTTGGGAATCAAAGCCTATCGACTCTCGACTGTCAGCTACGGTGAAGAAAAGCCGGTTTGCATGCAGCACACCGAAGAGTGCTGGACCAAAAACAGACGCGACGAATTCGTCATCAATTAATCAGTCCACCGGTGCCACTTCCTTTGCAGGCAGCCGGAGGCTTTTGGGCTTCCGCAAAGGAGCCGAATCATCCCGGGCGGTGTTGCCGCCGCCCGGGACCCGGTTGTCAAATGGCAACTGCCGGCGGGTGAATCAAACCGGGGGGCCGATGGCTGCCCCGCCTGAGAGCGCCGGCGTCAGCTGCCGGCCAGCGTGACGATCGTTTCGAATCTCGGCGGCCACCGGTGTCAGGCGCCATGGTCACTTATCGTTCATCCTTTTAGGACCCAATGCGTATCGCCATGAAAAAGATTTTTCCCATCAGCCTTCTTTTTTGTATTGCCGTTATCGCCGGCTGCGCCGGACGCACCGATGTCATCGTTCTCGACGACCGGCTGGCCGCCGTCGAGGGTCAGTTGGCCCGTCAAAAAGCCCTGATCGATCAGGTCGGCCAGAGCAGCGATAACAAGGAGCAAAGCATCCGCGGCCAGGCCGCCAACTTCAGAATCGAAATCGAGTCCCTGCGCGAGCAGATCGGAGCGATCAACGGCCGGCTCGAAGAGATCGAGTACCGGAGCAAACAGGACGCAACTGCGACCGGCGGCACCGCCGCACCCGGCGCCACGGAACTCGACCGGGTGAAAGAGGAAACGCGCACCCTGAACAGCCGCGTCACCCAGGTCGAACAGTATCTGGGCATGGGCGGCGACGCCAAGGCCCCGGACGTCAAAGCGACGCCGGCCAAAGCGCCGGCGGCCGGCGCGGTCCCGCTGGCGAGCCTCTCGGAGCAGGACCTCTATGATCAGGCCAAACAAGCCTTCGACGCCGGCGAGCTTCAAAAGGCCCGCGAAGGATTTCAGGAGTACACCAAGCGCTATCCGAACGCCAAAAACGCCGACAATGCCCAGTTCTGGATCGGAGAGATCTACTACCGGGAAAAATGGTATGAAAAGGCCATTGTCGAGTACCAGAAGGTCGTCGAGAACTACCCCAAGGGCAACAAGGTCGGCTCGGCCATGCTCAAGCAGGGCTATGCGTTCCTGAATATCGGTGACAAGGCCAACGCCCGGATTATCCTGAAGGATTTAATCGCCAAATACCCCAACTCGACCGAGGCTCAACTGGCGACGCAAAAATTGACCCAGATAAAGTGATGGTTGTCCATGAAAGCCCGGATCTTTGCGGGCGGGCCCTTCGCAGGCAATACGCGGGAAAATGAAAATCATCGGCATCGATCCCGGCCTGGCCTCGACCGGATTGGGTATCGTCAGCGGCGCCGGCGTCCGGATCAGCGGCTGTTCCTACGGCAGCATCGAGACCTCGCGCAAGACGACCCTTGCCGGCCGGCTGTATGAAATTTACAACCGGCTCTCTTCTCTGCTCAAAGACGAAAAGCCGGACCTGATGATCATCGAAGATGTTTTTTCGCTGAAAGCCTATCCCAAGTCGGGCATCACCCTGGGGCAGGTTTCAGGTGTCATCCTGCTGGCCGGGATGCAGGCTGGAATGCGGGCCCTGGAAGTGCCGGTCAGGGAAGCCAAGCAGGTCTTGACCGGAAACGGCAACGCCACCAAGATCCAGTTGGAAAAATCCGTTCGCAATCTGTTGAAACTTTCCGCCCCGATCAGGCCGCTGCATGCCTCTGATGCTCTCGGCCTGGCCTTGATCGGCCTGTATCGCTGCGGCCGCTGACACTGCATCTTAGCTGTGTAAGGGCACGGCACGCCGTGCTGCTCCTACCCGATGTGGCCCTATAACGGCACAGGCCTCACGTAGGGGCGAAAAATTTTTCGCCCCTACCGACGCAATCCCGCTGGTGCGGGACTTAACCGAATTTTTCCAACGCCGGCATCGACCACCATGATCGGTTACATCGAAGGCAGCCTGCTCAAAATCGGCGAAGACCGCATTTTACTGCTTGCCAGCCAGGTGGGCTATGAAGTCCTGCTGCCGGCCTATGTGGTCGAAAGCCTGCGCGCCCGCGACATCGGCGATCGGCTGTCCCTGTATATCTACTATCAGCAGACCGAACGGCAGCCCAAGCCCGTTCTGATCGGCTTCAACACCGAGGAAGAAAAGGAATTCTTCCAGTTTTTCATTTCGGTCGAAGACATCGGGCCGCTGAAGGCGGTCAAGGCCATGACCCTGCCGGTCGGGGAGATCGCGCGCGCCATCGAGGCCAAAGACCTGGCCGCCTTGAAACAACTCAAGGGCATCGGCAGCCGCACGGCCCAGAAAATCGTCGCGACGCTGGGCGGAAAAATGGAGCGTTTTGCACTGCCGCCTGAAGCGGCGGGCAGACCGGCGGCGGTCGACGCCGAGACGGTGGAGGCCGTGGTCGAGGTGCTCGTTTCTCAACTCGGCCACAAAGTCGCGCACGCCAGACGGTTGGTGGCCGAAGCCCTGGAGCGCAACGGCGCCATCGCCACGCCGGAAGAGTTGTTCGAAGAAGTGTATCGCGGAGTATCGAAATAGTGAGTGATGTCATAAAATTTTCGACTGAAAACCGGGAACTCGTTACTGGTGACTGCCTGCCCGAAGACAAGGAAACAGACATCCTGTCGTTGCGCCCCGCCTGTTTCACCGATTACGTCGGGCAACAGGAGATCGTGGAAACGCTTAAAATCGCGGTTGAGGCGGCCCGGATGCGCAAAGAGCCCGTCGACCATGTCCTTTTTCACGGCCCGCCGGGTCTGGGCAAAACCACCCTGGCGCACATCATCGCCAACGAAACCGGCGGGACACTGACGGTCACCTCCGGGCCCGCCCTGGAAAAAGGCGGGGACCTGATCGGCATCCTCACCCACCTCGAGGACGGGGACGTGCTTTTCATCGACGAGGTCCACCGCATCCCGCGCACGGTCGAAGAGCTGCTGTATCCGGCGATGGAAGACTTTGCCATCGACTTTGTCTTCGACAAGGGGGTTCATGCCCGCAGTCATCGCTTCCGGCTCAAGCGCTTCACGCTGATCGGCGCAACGACCCGTATCGGACTCATCTCTTCGCCCCTGCGGGATCGCTTCGGAATTTTGCGCAGCCTCGATTTCTACAGCGAAGAAAACCTGATCCGGATCACCAAACGCTCCGCCGCCCTGCTCGATGTCCCATTGGACAATTTAGGGGCCGCCGAGCTGGCCACGCGCTCGCGCGGGACCCCGCGGATCGTCAACCGGCTCCTGAAGCGGGTCAGGGATTATGCCCAGGTGCGCTCGGACGGGACCATCCAGCGCGAGACGGTCGAGGCGGCGCTGGCGCTGGAAGGCGTCGATCAGAAGGGATTGACCGACCTGGACCGGCGCTTCATCCGCACGGTCATCGAATTTTACAACGGCGGGCCGGTCGGCATCGAGGCGATTGCCGCCACGCTGCAGGAAGAAACCGACACGCTGGTGGATGTCGTCGAGCCCTACCTGCTCAAAGCCGGACTGGTCACCAGGACCTCGGCCGGCAGAAAGGCGACCGAGGCGGCCTACCGCCACCTGGGCTTCAAGGTCCAGAATAAACTGTTTTAATCCCGTGATCTGTTCGCCATGCCGGTCATCACACTCCTGACGGATTTCGGCACGCACGACGCCTACGCGGCGATCATGAAGGCGGTGATCCTGAAGATCAGCCCCCGGACCGTCATCGTCGACATCACCCACCAGATCGCCCCTCAGGACGTGCGCCGCGCGGCGCATCTCCTCGCGCAGAGCTATCGTTATTTTCCCCCGCAAACCATCCACATCGTGGTGATCGATCCGGGCGTCGGCGGCAGCCGCGCGGTGGTGGCCCTGCGGGTCGCGGGCCAGACATTTCTGGCGCCGGACAACGGCGTCCTCACGCCTGTTATAGACACGGAAGAGGCCAAGAAAATCGTACGGGTCGAAAATTCGGCGTACTTTTTGACCCCGGTCAGCCCCACCTTTCACGGACGCGACATATTCGCCCCGGTCGGTGCCCACCTGTCGCTGGGCGTGTCTCTCGACCGGTTGGGGGCGCCGCTGCCCGGTGACGCCTTGGTGCGCCTGGATATGGCCGGACCCCGCCGGGGAAAAGACGGCCGGCTTACCGGCACCGTCATCGACATCGACCGCTTCGGCAATCTGATCACCAATATCGACTGGCCCTGCCTCCGACGTCACTATCCCGACCCTCAGCCGGCCAGCGTGCGGTTTCTCATCGGCGCGCACCATCTTGACCGTTTATCCCGGACGTATGGCAGCCTAAAGCCCGGAATACCATTGGTCCTGGTCGGCAGCCGTGGATTTTTCGAAATTTCGATCAATCAAGGCAGCGCCGCCGATTTCTTTGCGGCCACACCAGGCACGCCGGTGACCGTATGGATTGACAACACCCCTGACACGTGAAGGGTCCCAGCCCATGCAGGAAAGCCAGAAAACCCGCGTCAACAGAAAGACGATCAGAGGCTCGCGCCGCGATCGTCGCTGGGCGCTGCTGTTCATCGGCGAGAACAGCCGCACGGTCGCCTTCAATCACCTGAAGGCCGCCATCCTCATAATCCTGCTGGTCGTCCTGGCCCTGGGAGGGCTATCGGCGTGGCTGGTCCACATGCGGCAGGGCGATGCGAACAAGATCACCGCCCTCGAAAACAGGCTCGCCGAGATGAACCATGCCATGCTGTCCCTGCGCGATGAAAAAGACATCCTGATGGCCCGAAAGGTGCTCAGAGAATCAAAAAACAGCCCACCGGCCGCCACCGCCCAACCAGCCGGGGAATTCCCCGCAAAGCCGGAGGCGGATGTGTCGGCAGTGCGGGAGTCCGAACCGGCCGTCTCCAGCGCACCGATGTCGCCGGACGATTTGGCCCCAAAACCCCCTGCCAGTGAAAGCACCGTCTACCACACGGTGGCGCCCGGCGATTCGCTCTACACCATCGGCTTTCGCTACAACGTGTCGGTGCCTGAGCTGCGCCGATTGAATCACATGGAGGAAGGGGCCGTGCTGCACCCCGGCGAGCGACTGGTGGTCAGCCGCGCGGCCGGTGAAGAAGGCCCCAAAACCGGCCAAATTCAGCCGGCGGACGGGGCGCCGGCTGAAACCGCCCAGCCGGCCGCTTCCGTCGCAGGTTCGCCGGAAACAGCCATTGGCGCCGATATCAGAAATTTCACCAGCGCCTACGAACCGGAAAACAAGGCCTTGCGGGTGGAATATGTCATTCGGAACGACGGGTCGAAATCCCAGCAGATTTCCGGCCAGACGGTGGTTATCTTGAAGGGCGCAGAGGATGACCCGGACAACTGGCTCGTGCTGCCGCCGGTCCCAATCGTGTCCGGCAAGCCGGACGGTAAGCAGGGCAGCGCGTTTTCCATTTTCAATTTTCGCACCATCCGGTTCAAAGCCACCGATCAGCAGGAGGCCGGCCGCTACACCCGCGCCAGCGTGTACGTTTTTTCGACCAACGGCAACCTGGTGCTCGAAAAAGAATTTCCGGTGTCGCCGGGCCAGCGGCCGTCACAATAAACCCCGCAGTTGCCTAAACAACTCGGCAATTGAAGGGCTGCCGCTTTTACGGACGAGAGCATCCATTTACGAAATCGGCCCTTGCGCCGGTGGCGGCCGTCCGGAAACAGGCGGGTGGTTCAGGCCGCGACCATCTGCCGGAGCAGCGGTTCGATATCGATGCAAACGGATTTAAAATTCTGGAAGGTGACATCATCGAACGGTAATTTGAAACGGCTTTTGATCCGGTCGAAAATGGCGAGGTAATTCGTCAAAATCCGCTGCTCCCAGTCAAACCCCAACCACGCGGCGAGCCGGACGATCGCTTCCCCGGCGCCTTCGATTTCAATGAAATTGCCGAACGGCAAGGTGTCGATACACAGAAGCGCGCCCTCCAGCGCGAAGGTTTCGCGCCATTTTTCGTACACCTGCCGCCGTCGGAAGCCAAGCCCTTCGAGAATGCGGACCGTGGTGTCGAAATCACTGACGACCACTTCATCCTCCCGGTAAGTTTTAAAGCGCGGGTCGCTGCGCTGGGGCGGGGTCTTGAAAGTCAGCCGCGCGCGGTCATCCTGCCGCAGCCGCAGCAGCGATGCGCTTTTCGTCAGACGGCCGCTGTCATCGTCGAAGCAGTGGTTGGTCTCGAAGAACCTTCCGCGGCCGACGGCACCGGTGGCAACGATTTGCCGCTGCAGGGTTTCGGCCTCCCGCACATAAAATTTGACTTCGATTTCAAGCGGCTGCTTCATCATTTTTTCTGGAGCATCCATGCGCGATAGTCCCTTCCGGCTTTTCGGGTTGGAAAAAGAATATATTTACTTAATTGAAAAACCGTGTAGAGTGAACTACTTTTTTGTGTCAACGATGCCGGACCAGCGGGATGTCAAAACAAAAATGGAGACCTTGGCAACATTCAGGCCCGATCAGATCGAAACTGTCAACAAAGCCGTGGCCCTGGCCGAGGAACTCGTCAGCAATTACTACAAGATGTCGGCCAGCCAATGGCTTCACCGCCGGTATGACATCAAGACCCTGACCGACCTGGCACCGGACGAAGTCGTCAGCGGGCCGTTTGCTCAGATCGTTCGCTATGAAGGGCGCCATCGCGACCGTGCGCTTGGCAGTTCGACCTACGACCTGTACAAGATCTGTTTGCAGGACCACGCCATCCTGGCGGTCCTGAAGCAGAAACCGGCCCTGAATCTTCTGCCGTTTGTTCTCTACATCGTCACCCACGAACTGATCCACATCGTGCGCTTCAGCCGTTTTCTGCAGTACTTCGACGCCGCCCCCGATGAACGGCTGGCGGAGGAAAAGCGGGTTCACGTAAAAACCCATGAAATTCTCGCCCCCTGCCGGGTGCCGGGGCTCGGCGTCGTGCTGGAGTTTTACAACGAGTGGCGCATCCCCTACGACGACATGAAGGACCCCTGACGACCTGCCGTCCGGCGCAACATCCAGCGTCACAAATCATGCCTTGACAAAACTTCTGCAGATGTATAAATTAGCAGATTAAAGAAGTGAGGAACGACTGAAATCGTCCCGTTGTGCGGAGGATCACCACCAAATGCCCATTTACGAATACGAATGCAGCCAGTGTGGCAGGATTGCCGAAGTCCTGCAAAAATTTTCGGACAAACCTCTGACGCAGTGTGACCACTGCTCCGGCAAACTCCACAAGCTCGTCTCCCATACCAGCTTTCATTTGAAAGGAAATGGATGGTATGTGACCGATTATGCCGGAAAATCCCGCACGTCGTCTTCCGATGGACCCAAAAAGACACCCGCCGATACGCCGGCAAAAACCGGTGCCACCGGATCGGATACGCAGCCCGCAAAATCCTCTGACAATTAGCGCCTGATCAAGCGATACACTCCCGAGCCTTGTGACCGCCACAAATGTCCTGGGGGCGATTCAATTTATTGGGACAAAGTGAGGCAGTGACGCATATGCCAGGAAAACTTCGTTAATCCGATGGCGGCTATTTTGCCAAGATAAAAAAATTCTGCGCCGTCACTTTACAACCCCAAAAAGGTGCTTAGAATAGCTAACGAAAATCAGGTGCCCAGTGTTCAAAATTTCTGCCGTCCGAGCCGGATGACAGACACATCGCTTTCGTCGAATCTTCAGACAATTTTTTTTTGGAGTCCCTGCCGAAAGGCTCACAACCCGTTCAGTTTGTATCATTAAAACTCATCAAGCGTAAAGGAGAGGAAACGGTATGAAACTCAGACCATTACAGGATCGCATTCTGGTGCAGAGGGTAGCAGAAGAAACCAAGACCAAGGGGGGTATCATCATTCCGGATACCGCCAAGGAAAAGCCGGCCGAGGGCAAAGTGATCGCCGTGGGCAACGGTAAAATCGGCGAAGACGGCAAGCGGATTGCCTTGGAAGTAAAAAAAGGCGACCGGATCCTCTTCGGAAAATATTCCGGCACAGAGGTAAAGATCGAAGGCGAAGAACACCTT
Organism: Desulfobacterales bacterium; assembly: GCA_049281435.1. Lineage (GTDB taxonomy): Bacteria > Desulfobacterota > Desulfobacteria > Desulfobacterales > SG8-13 > JARFQH01. Next base: position 1,879 of record JBAPSB010000230.1, on the reverse strand, counting down.
ATTATGCGTGAAGACGACGTCCTTGGTGTAATCGAATAATTTCAGGTAAAATGGAGGAGAATCAACAATGGCAAAAGTTATCAAGTATGACATGAAAGCCCGTGAAGCGATGTTGAACGGAGTTCGCACCCTCGCGGATGCTGTGGTCGTCACCCTGGGGCCCAAAGGCCGAAACGTCGTGATCGACAAATCCTGGGGCTCTCCGACGGTCACCAAAGACGGCGTCACCGTGGCCAAAGAGATCGAATTGGAAGACAGGTTTGAAAACATGGGCGCCCAGATGGTCAAGGAAGTCGCCAGCAAGACCAGCGACATGGCCGGCGACGGCACCACCACTGCCACGGTTCTGGCCCGCGCGATCTACGAAGAAGGACAGAAGTTGGTAGCTGCCGGCAACAACCCGATGGCCATCAAGCGCGGAATCGATGCCGCGGTGGAAACCTGCATCAAAGAACTGCAGAAAATGAGCAAGCCGACCAAGGATCAACGCGAAATCGCCCAGGTCGGCACCATCTCCGCCAACAACGACGAGACCATCGGCAACATTATCGCCGAGGCCATGAACAAAGTCGGCAAAGAAGGCGTTATCACGGTCGAAGAAGCCAAGGGCATGGAAACGACCCTTGAGGTCGTCGAAGGCATGCAGTTCGACCGCGGCTACCTGTCGCCTTACTTCGTGACCGATCCGGAAAAAATGGTCGTTTCGCTCGAAAATCCTGCCATCCTGATTCACGAGAAGAAGATCAGCAGCATGAAAGACCTTCTGCCGGTCCTCGAGCAGGTCGCTAAAATGGGCAAACCGCTTTTGATCATTGCCGAAGACGTCGAAGGCGAAGCGCTCGCGACCCTGGTCGTGAACAAACTGCGCGGCACCCTCCAGGTCGCGGCCGTCAAGGCCCCCGGCTTCGGTGACCGCCGAAAAGCCATGCTGGAGGACCTTGCCATTCTGACCGGCGGCCAGGTAGCTTCCGAAGACCTGGGGATCAAGCTTGAAAATATGTCACTCAACGATCTGGGCAGCGCCAAGCGGATCACCATCGACAAGGACAACACCACCGTCGTCGACGGCGCTGGTTCGCGCTCCGCCCTCGAGGGCCGGGTCAAACAGATCCGGGCGCAGATCGACGAGACGACCTCGGACTACGACCGCGAGAAACTGCAGGAACGCTTGGCCAAGCTGATCGGCGGCGTCGCAGTGATCAACGTCGGTGCGGCGACCGAGACGGAAATGAAAGAAAAGAAAGCCCGCGTCGAGGACGCCCTCAACGCGACCCGTGCGGCCGTTGAAGAAGGCATCGTTCCGGGGGGCGGCGTGGCGCTGGTGCGGTGCCTGCCGGGTCTCGAAAAACTGCGCCTGAAGGGCGACCAGAAACTGGGAATCAAGGTCGTCATGCGGGCCATCGAAGAGCCGCTGCGGCAGATTGCCAACAATGCCGGCCAGGAAGGCTCGGTCGTCATCGACAAGGTCAAGAACAGCGAAGGCGCCTACGGCTACAACGCCGAAACGGATGGCTACGAGGATTTGATCGAAGCCGGTGTCATCGACCCGACCAAGGTCGTGCGCTTTGCGCTGCAGAATGCCGGCAGCGTAGCGTCGCTGATGCTGACCACCGAGGCCATGGTGGCCGAGAAGCCGGAAGATAAATCGGAACCCATGGGCGGCGGAGGTGCACCGGGCATGGGCGGCATGGGTGGCATGGGCGGCATGGGCGGCATGATGTAACCTGTCGCTCAAGCCGTACCGGTGGTGCCGGCCCATCCATGAATCCGAACCCACCTCAAAGGGATCGAGGTAGCTCTTCACCGTGATCGAGGAGAGGTCGTAAAGGAATAAGGCCTATTCTCAATCTTTTTTAGGCACTTCTGGGTGTCCAATTTA
>JBAPSB010000229.1:0-17303 GCA_049281435.1 Desulfobacterales bacterium | reverse complement strand
GTCTTAAGGCGTTCGCACTGCCGAACCAGGTCGATCAGCGCGCGGTCGTGGCAGGCAAACCGCACGACCCACCCGAGCCGGCGCATCAGTTCGAAGCGCACCTGATCCGCCAGAAAGAGATGGGCATCGACAACCTTCAGTTGATTCTGCTTGTCGAGCGCGTAGAATTCCGCCGCCTTCCCGAGATCGAGCGTCCCCATGATGATCTCGTAGAACGCGAAGGTCCCGGCGTCTCCGGGCCGGGCCAGGAACAGCAGGGTTTTGTCGGATATGTCCGCCAGCCGGCAGGCGGCGTCATAGGTCTCGTTGAAGCGTCTTTTCCAGGGACCAAATGCCCGGTCATGGAAGAGACGCTCGCGGTATGCTTTCAGGTCGACGATTTTAGTCATCGGTGTCGCATGCCATTGGACGTGCAATTTCTCGAACGGTGTGGGACCGCAGCGGTCGTCGAGCCGCGGTCGCCTCACAGCAAGGCGGCCGCGGCCAATGCCTTGAAAATATCAGCCCGGCTCGAGTCGCCGCATCATCTATAAAAGAATCGGCGGCGCAAGTCAAATCGCCGGGCCGGCCTTTTGAATACACTTGACCCGTAAGTAATTTACCGCTATGGTGACAGCCAAGGCTGGCCTATAACCAAAGGAGTTTCAAATGCCCGTCGTTACGATCTCCCGGCAATTCGGAGCCGGCGGCAAAACAGTGGCCGACCAACTCGCCGCCCGCCTCGGTTATGACGTCGCCACCGAGGACATCATCGAAAAACTGGCGCAAAGCACCCAACTGTCCAACGCCAGTATCCGCTCATTCGAAGGTGAAGAAACCGCCAAACTCCTGTCGCCTTCTGCAAGCGGCTTTATCCGGCGAATTCTGGACAAGCCCCGGAATATCATGGACGAGCAGCAGTATGCCCGGCTTCTCCACCAAATCATCCCCAGGATCGCCGACGGGGACAACGTCATTATTCTCGGCCGCGGGGCCCAGTTCATCCTGAAAGACCGCAAGGATGTCGTGCACATTCTTCTGCTGGCCGCAGAAGCCGACCGGATAAAGTTCATGCAGGACCACTACGATCTCGCTCCGGACGACGCCCGCCTGACCGTCATCAAAAAAGGCAAAAGACGCTTGAAGCTGATGCGGCTTTTTGACAGCGCCGATTACGATCAGCCGGTACATTACGATCTGGTGTTGAACATGTCGAAATTGAGCCTGGAGCGCGCCCTCGACCTGATTTGTGCCCTGGTTGTCTCTTAGAAGATCGGGTGCAGCCCCCCTCCTTCACTCCGGCGCCGTTATTTCGCCACCCCCATGTGCAAACGATTCTCTCCAGCAGCAAATTCCGCCGCCGGCTCGCCAGCGGCATCGAGCGCTCGGCCCGATCGATGCTCCTTGATGCCGGCAATGGTATCCGCCTGTTAGGCCGGTTTTCCACTCCGCCGCCGGAAAACCCGGCCAAAGGCATCGTCATCGTGCTCCACGGCTGGGAGGGCAGCGCTTTTTCCACCTACTGTGTGCGCACCGGCGACACCCTGATCAGAAACGGCTATGCAGTTTTCAGGCTCAATTTCAGGGATCATGGCGGCAGCCACCATCTGAACGCCGGCCTTTTCTACGCCTCGGCCCTGGAGGAAGTCTATCAGGCCGTTCGCCGGGCGGCCGCCTTGATGCCCGGCAGCCCGGCTTTTATGGTCGGTTTTTCGCTGGGCGGCAACTTCGCGCTGCGCATTGCCCGGCGCTGCCGCACACAACCGATCGAAAACCTGCGGCACGTGGTCGGCATCTGCCCGGTCCTCGATCCGGAGAATGCGACCGCCAGAATCGATGCCGTTCCCTATATTCGGTTTTATTTTCTGAAAAAATGGCGACGCTCGTTACAGCGCAAGCAGGCTCTTTTCCCGCGGCTCTACGAATTTGACCGGCTGTCGGCCGAAAAATCGGTGCGAAGAATGACCGATGAGCTGCTCGTCCGTTACAGTGATGTCGAATCGACCCGCGATTATTTCAGAAGCTATACTCTGCTGGGCGATGCGCTGCACCGGATTTCCCTGCCCCTGACTCTCATAGCGGCGGCGGACGATCCCATCATCGCGGTTGAAGACTTCGAGCGGCTGCGCCTCAACCGCCGCACCACCTTGTCGATTCAGCGCCATGGCGGCCACAACGGCTTTATCGAAGGCCTTGGCCTGCAATCCTGGTACGAACCGCTGCTGGTGAACCTCTTTAACGATATGTTGAACCAGGACCACGAATTCGGCTGATGACGAAATAGAAAAAGCAATCGGTCATGGGTCATAGGCAACAGGTCACAGGTTGTGGATGGTATCATTTAAAAAATGATTGCTTATCCTTGACCCGATACCCGGCATCGGCTGGGCCGCATTGCAATATCGGCGCCCGTGCCTATGTTGTTTTTTACGAAAATATGGCTCACACATCACACTGCGCCCGAATCAAGCGTGGACAGCGGGGGAGACGGCCCGGGCCATGGTCTCGCGGCGCCCAACCGCGACACCCCGCGTGGGGCGGGATCAAAGGAGAACTTCTATGGGTGAAGACAAAACGGTGAAGATCTTGAAAAGTGCCATCCTGCTCGAAAAAAGAGGCCGCGCCTTCTACACGACGGTGGCCCAGCAAACCGATAAGGAGGCCGTCCGCCAATTTTTCGGCCAGATGGCCGATGAAGAGAAAACCCACATCCGCATTCTGTCCGAGCAGTATAAAATCTACCGTGAAACTAAAAGTTTCAAAGCCGGCAGCTATGGTACGGAAAGTGCCGGTGCCATAGCCGCGACGGTGCTCACGCAGGACCTCAAGGATCAGATTTCGGCCGCCGGGTTCGAGTCGGCCGCGATTGCGGCCGCCATGGCCATGGAGAAAAACGCCATTACGCTCTATTCACAGCGGGCCCAGGAGGCAGGAGACCCCAATGAAAAAGCGCTGTACGAGTGGTTGGCCGCCTGGGAAAAAACCCACCTGGAGTTTCTGGCGACGGTCGAGCGGGAAGTGACGGAGAAAATCTGGAACGACAACAACTTCTGGCCGTTTTAAGGCGCCGGGTCAAAGATGAATCGGTGGCCGATGCACCGAGACCCGGGGGCGGTTCACCTAAAGTTTTCCGGACCGCCCGTCGTCACAGGGCTCGCCCATGTCTTCCATGCGCGAGTGCTCGGCGGTTTCGGTTATGCTGCAGACCGGCAGGGGTTCGGCCTTGGCCATCGGTTGCCGGCAGCATTCGGGAACCGTCGCGTCGGTGCTTTTCACGGTGACCTTGCGGCCACAACCCTTGCATTCGTAGTCTGTTTCTTTAGCCATGCGGGCCTCCTGATGAACAAGATTATTTTTCTCGAATTAACGTGCGGCGATAGTATGAGATATTACCCGGCGTGTCAAGTCGCCGGACAGCGAGGCCGCATCAGGGGCGAAGGTGGTCTCGACATGCCGGTGTGGATAAAATATATCGGGGTGGCGCTTCAAAAGGCCGCGCGACACTTCTGGCGTATGCTTGCGGGCATAACGATTGTCCGCCGGACGAGGCACGTTTCCGACACGATATCGACACCTTCCTGCGCGAAACAGGTATTCTATAGACCCGCTGATCCATTTGTAGGCACCCCGCCGAAGCCGAATTTGCGCTGCAGGAGGTCGATCGTCTGGGGGCTGACCTTCAAGCGCCGGATTTCGTCGGGCCCTATCCAGCGGGCCTCGCGCGCATCATCGCCGGCGCGGACGGTGCCGCCCGCATATTCCGCGCTCAGGTCCACGATCACGTAGTGAAAGTGGACCCGTCCGCGGTCGTCCCGTTCGATCAAATCGAAGGTGTGCACCGGTGGGCCGGCGCGGACAATGAGCCCCGTTTCCTCCAGGATTTCGCGTTCCGCAGCCGTCTGCAGACATTCACCGAGCCGGACCTTGCCGCCCGGGATGGCCCAGAGGTCGTCGGACGGCGGCTGCCCGCGATGAACCAGCAGCACCCGCCCTTTGTCAAATACCACCGCGCCCACCGCGACCACCGGACACCCGGGATACTGGCCGGCTGTGGGTGCCGCAGAATAATCGGTTGTTTCCGGCATGGAGCCCCCCTCCTTTTGAAACATCATTTTCAGCGATAAAAAAGCGTCTTTTCACAAGCAGAGCCGCACGCGCACCACAGCGTGTCGACCGCGCACCGTCAAGCCGTTCTGCCCCCGCCGCCTTGAGTCACCAACCGCTTGACAGGCCCCCGCGCTCTGCGTATGCTCCGCGTCATACTGCCGTTCGCTGAAGATGATGCCGGCCCAATGAAAGGTTTCACATGTCTTTACGCTCCAAGCTGCCCGAGGTCGGTGTGACGATCTTTACCGCCATGACCCAGTTGGCCAATGAACACGGCGCCTGCAACCTCTCCCAGGGATTTCCCGACTTCAACGTGCCGTCCGGGCTGGTAGAGCTGGTGGAAAGACACATGCGCGCCGGCCACAACCAGTACGCCCCCATGCAGGGAGCGGCCCTTTTGAGGGAAAGAATCGCCGCCAAAGCCCTCGATCTCTACGGAGCCCGCGTCGATCCGGAAACCGAGATCACTGTGACCTCGGGCGCCACCGAAGCGCTTTTCGCGGCCATAACGGCCGTCGTGCATCCGGGCGATGCGGTGATCGTTTTCGAACCGGCCTACGATTCCTACGGGCCGGTCATCGAGCTGAGCGGCGGACGGCCGATCTATCACAAGATGTCGTTTCCCGACTATCGCATCGACTGGAACGCGGTGGCCGATGCCGCCCCGAAAGCCCGCTTGCTGATCCTGAATTCACCCCACAACCCGAGTGGAACGATCCTGACCGCCGGGGACGTGGCGGCTTTGAAGGAAATCGTGCGCGGCAGCGAGCTTCTGATCGTCAGCGACGAGGTTTACGAACACATCATCTTCGATGGCAAGCGCCACGAGAGCCTGCTGCGCGACCCGGAACTGGCCCAGCGCAGTTTCGTCATCAGCTCGTTCGGCAAGACTTATCACGCCACCGGCTGGAAGGTCGGCTACTGCATCGCGCCGGCCCATTTGACCCGGGAGTTCCGCCGCATCCACCAGTTTCTGACCTTCTCCACCGCCACCCCCCTCCAGATGGCCTTCGCCGATTTCATGCAGCAAACGACCATCTACTCCGATCTGCCGCGCTTCTACCAGGAAAAGAGGGACACGTTCCGGTCGCTTCTGGAAGGCTCCCGGTTCCGCCCGCTGCCCTGCCAGGGCACCTATTTTCAGATGCTCGAGTATTCGGCCATCTCCGATGCGCCTGATATCGCGTTCGCCCGCCAATTGACGGCAACCCACGGCGTGGCCGCCATCCCGCCCTCGGTGTTCTACCACGAGCGCGACGATCACCGGGTGCTGCGCTTCTGCTTCGCCAAAAAAGATGAAACGCTGCAAAAAGCCGCGGAGATATTATGCCGGATTTGACGGTGACCTTGATACAAACCGAGCTGGAGTGGGAGGACGCCGCGGCCAATCTGCACCGTTTCGATCGCCTGATCGGCGGACTCGAGACCGCCACCGACCTGATCGTGCTGCCGGAGATGTTTACGACCGGATTCAGCATGAACGCGGCCGCGCTGGCCGAAGACATGAACGGAACTGCCGTCGGCTGGCTGCGCGAAACCGCCCGGCGCACCGGCGCCGCCGTTGTCGGCAGCCTCATCATCGCCGTCGACGGCCGCTATTACAACCGCCTGTGCTGGGCGCGGTCGGACGGCACCCTGGAAACCTACGACAAGAAGCACCTCTTTGGCTACGCGGGCGAGGACCGCACCTACACGGCCGGCAACGCGGCACTTCTGGTCGAATTGAAGGGCTGGATGATCCGGCCCTTCGTCTGTTACGATCTGCGGTTTCCGGTCTGGGCGCGCAACGGCCATCCGGCCGACTACGATCTGGCGCTCTTTATCGCCAACTGGCCGCAAAAAAGAGCCGCCCACTGGAAGGCCCTGCTGCCGGCGCGAGCCATCGAAAACCAGTGCTTCGTGATCGGCGTCAACCGCATCGGCTTGGATGGCAACGGCCTCTACCACAGCGGCGATTCGTCGATCATCGACCCGGCCGGCACGGTCCTGTTCCAAAATGCCCATGCGCCGTGCGTGTTCACGCAGAGGCTCGAGCGCGGCCGGATCGACGCCTGCCGTCAGGAGTTTCCGGTGTTAAGGGATGCCGATCAGTTTGCGCTGCGCTGAATGTTGGCGTCCAGGTTGACCTGCGTCTTCCAGTACGGGTTGATCAGATCCTCGAAAATGGAGATGGCGGCGGCCGAGCCCTGGCCGGAAGCCGTCACGATCTGCTTGTAGCCGCCCTCCACGTCTCCGGCCGAGTAAATGCCGGGAATGTTGGTCCGGTGCTTTTCGTCGTGCTTGATGAAGCCGTCCTCGTTCAATTCCACGCCGATCTTTTGAGCCAGCTCGACCGAGGGTTCGTAGCCGATGGCAATGAAAACCCCGTTGGTCTTGAAGGCGCGCTCCTTGCCGGACGCGCTGTCGACCAGCAGGACATCTTCGACTCTTTCCTTACCGCGAATTTCCTTGATTTCGGTGTTCCACAGCACCTCGATGTGGTTGTCGAAGAGTTGCTTGGCCAGAAAGTCCTGGGCCCGGAGCTTGTCGCGCCGGTGAACCAGGGTGACATCGATGCCGATGTGAAACAGGTGCAGGGCCTCGGTCACCGCGCTGTTCCCGCCGCCGACCATGATCACCTTCTTGCCCCGGAAAAGCGGCCCGTCACAGGTGCTGCAGTAGCTGACCCCCCTGCCCGCCAGGCGCTTTTCGCCGGGAACTCCCAGGTGGCGGTGCTTGGCACCGGTCGCCAGCAGCACCGCGCGGGTTTCGAACTTGCGGCGGCTGGTCTGAACGACGATGGGCTCTCCGGGGTGAATGTCCAGAACGGCTTCGCCGGGATAGATTTGAACGTACTGCAGAGCATGGCTGACCATGATGTCCACCAGGGTTTTGCCGCCGACCTGGGCAAAGCCGGGATAGTTCTCGACAATCGGCGTGGTGGCCACCTGGCCGCCGAGCGCATCGCGTTCGATGATCGCGGTGCGCAGACCGCTGCGTTCGGTGTAGATGCCCGCGGCCAGGCCGGCCGGACCGCCGCCGACGATCACGACATCGTTTGTGACCAGTTCGGCATCGCTTTCGGGAATGAAAATGCTCTGGGGTTCCATTTTTTGCAGCGAAAGGGCAAACACCTCTTCGCTCTGCGCCCCCTGCCCGATCAGGATATCGTTGGCAAAGGTCTGCGGCACGCTGTGCGCGTTGTACTGATCGGCCAGGTCCGGCGCACACTGGATGTCGACGATTTCCACCGATACCATGTCCGGCATTTCGATCGCGGCCCGGATGGCGTTGACGGCCTGCTGCGGGCAGTACGGACAGGTGGCACTGACAAAAACCTTCACCTGGCGAGGCGAATCAATTTTCTTTATCACCTTGAGCGTCTGATCGTTCAGATTGCTTTTGCCCAGTCCCACGAAAATAAGGGTTTCGAGAAAGGTGCGGCCCTCTTCTCCCAGCGGGGCGCCGATCCAGCGGATGTTTACCCGTTCCGGAGCGATCAAGAGGGTCGGCGACCGGTCCACGTTCCACTTGCGCGCCAGCTCGTGTGCCAGGGGATGTTCACGAAAGGTGATCTTGGAAGTCAACTCCCTGAAAGCGCGCACGATCTGGCGGTTGGTCTGGGCGAAAACGTCGTCGCGGCCCGGTTCGACAAACATGTAAATCGGTATGTCGTTCGGCAGTTTTTCGAAGGTCTGCTTCAGCTGGCGCATGAATTGGTCCTGGCTGGCTGCGGCGGCCGGGCTGTCCGTCGGGGCGGTATGTTCCACTGGTTTTTCCTCCTTGGTGGTGGTCGTCAGACCTTTTTTTATGCCTGAAATCACAATGATTTTATTAATTTAACGCCACAAAACTAAGTATCGCCCCCTCCCCTGTCAACCGGATGAATTCGGAGCCGATCCGGGTCCCTGCGGTCATGGCAGGACCTTCCGGGGCCGTCTGGTGGCGCATTGGAACCAATGCGGCTGGGGCGAGTGGCACCGAGGCCACACCATCTGAAAAACAACCAGCGGGGCGCGGCCCTTGCCGGCCGGTCATGACCGACGAACCGCAGCGGCGCAGCCGGGGAGCCGGGTGCGCTGAAAGCGCACGGCCGGCTGCACTCAGCCTGCGGCGTGCAGCCATGCCGCCGCCAGGGCCAGATCTTCGGCGGTGGTCACCTTGATGTTGGATTTGCTGCCAGTGACGAGGGAGACGGGGTGTCCCAGACGCTCGACCAGGCTGGCGTCGTCGGTGCCGGCATAGCCGTCGCGGATGGCGCGCTGGTGGGCTTCCATGATGAGCGCATAGCGAAACACCTGCGGGGTCTGGATGAGCCACAGGTCCGTGCGGTCAATCGTTTCGGCGATCCTGGCCGCGCCGTGCACGCGCTTGATCGTGTCCTCGGCCGGTATGCCGGGTGTACAGGCGCCGCTGGTTTCGGCGGCCCGGATGCAGGCCGTGATCAACGACGGCTCTACAAGCGGCCGCGCCCCGTCGTGAATGGCCACCAGACCTTCTTTGCGATCGAGGGCCCGCAGACCGTTATAAACCGATTGCTGGCGCGCCCGGCCGCCGGCGACGAATGTCACCGGTTTCTCAATGTGCCCGCCGGAAAGCAACAGACGGCGGCAGTCGTCAAGATCCTCCGGCGGCACAACAACGCACATGTGATCGATCAGTGGAGAGTCATCGAATTTTTGCAGGGTGTGCACGACCAGCGGCCGGCCGGCCACCGGCAGATATTGCTTGCGCGTTGCACTCTTCATCCTCACGCCGAATCCGGCCGCCACGATAACCGCAGATACCATAATGCATCACTTTAAATATTTAAGTTCTCTGGGCAGCGGCACCCCCTTGCCCATCGTATCTTCACCGTAATTGACTCCGGCCAGAATTTCGATGTCCTTGAGGGCGCGCACATCCCCTTCGAACCTGACCTGTTCGAAGTTCTCCTTTTGTATTTTCCCGCCGGCCCATTGAATGTCGAGCACGCTGCTGGCATCGAAGCGGTCCTGGCCCACGACCATTTCGACCTGCCCGCCGTAGTGCTGCACGATTTTGGCCAGCAGGAGGCTCGGACGGCTGTGGAAACCGAGTTTTACGGGGATGCCCACCACGATCGATCCCCTTTCGATGTTCTCGTTGAGGATGTCCCCGGCCAGCTTGGTGCCGATGTTGAGAAAGTGGCAGGTAAAATAGAGGCCGTAGTTGATCGTGCGGTCCAGCAGCGCTTCGGCGTCGACCAGCAGCGCCAGGCGCTCCTGCACCTGTTTGTAGGTATTTTTGTAACCGGCATCGTAGAGGTGCCGCTCATAGAAATGAAGCAGCCGGCCCATGACCTGCAGCAGGTGAAAGACTGCCGAAAAGTTGCCGCGCAGCTGTTTGAGTTTGCGATTGCCGAATCGATACCCGCCGTGGATCACATAGGTGTCGAAGGAGGATTGCAGGTTGTGGAGCAGCATCTCGAAGCGCCGGACCTCGACTTCATTGATCTTGTCGGGCACGATGGACCGGATTTCCTCGATGCCGTAGGCCTCGTAGAAGCGGAACTGGTCGAGGGTTTTGGCGATGCGGATAAACTCGCTGGCGATGTTGACGATATGCTTTTTCTGCTGGTCGCGGTTGTCGTCATCGATGTCGTAAGGCAGGAGGTCGGCCGTCACGACTTCGGGAAAGACCGTAATATCGACGGTCTCGGCGGGCTCGGGAATGTTCAGGCGACGGGCCTCATCGATAATGATCGGCGCCAGGCTTTTCAACGTGTTGGTCAAAAACGCAAAGGTTGCTTCACCTTCGCGCTTGAAATTCTCCATATCGACCAGGTCGTAGAAAATCAGGCGATTCAGGATATGCTTCTGGGAATAGCAGGCCAGGCTCAAGTGCCTGACGGCCGCACTCAACTCCCGAAAAAAATACCAGTCGGAATTGTTCTTGGCGCCGTGAAAATCGAGAAAGTCTTCCAGCAGCTGGGAATTTGAAATCAGGGCGGCATAGAGCTTTTTGCTGATCACGCCGGGGGTGGAGCGTTCGTCGGCCAGGAATTTACAGTACTTCAAATATTCCTGGGTAAAAATCCTGACCCGCTCGGCGAAGGTGATGTCGCAGGTGTACGGAGCATCCATAGTGCGACTTTCTATAGGTTTTAAGACAAAGCTTTTGGCTGTGGTATCGGTCGTTGGCGTATGACTATACAGCCGCCGCCCTCTGGCTTTGCAAATTCTTTATCTCAAAGCCTAAATAAACAGATTCCGATGAGGTGGGCACCTCCACCCGGAGGAACGGTTGCAAGCGGCGGCTGAAACTTGCCGCCGTAGGGGCACGGCATGCCGTGCCCCTACAAGGTGCGGCTGTGAAACGGCAACGATATCGGGTCCGGTCCAAGATCCCGTAAGCGGATTCAAACAGTCAGCCACCGGTCGCAACCGCCCATTCGGGCTCCGGTGCTTCGATTTTAGGCATCGTGGCGGCCATTAAGGTTTTAATCGCTCTCTGTTAAATCGAAGATATCCTTAGTCGATATGAACGTGCGATGTTCAACGTTCATCTGTTCAGAATTCCGGGTTCAAGATTCATTTATCCTTTGAACGGTGAACCCGAAACCCGGAACCGTTAAAAACAGGGCGGTCGGAGTGGTTCGTAAGCCGAATTCTGTTCCCGCGGACGGTTACCCGGCCGCGGGCGACGATCATTCATCTAAGGATGCCGATTGCCCGGCACCTCTTGCGACCTACCCGGGAGCTTGGACGGGCCGCCCTCGAGCACTCCCCTATTTGGTCTTGCACCGGGTGGGGTTTACCGAGCTTCCCCGGTCACCCGGGGAACTGGTGCGCTCTTACCGCACCGTTTCACCCTTACCCCGCATGCGGTGCGGGGCGGTTTGCTTTCTGTTGCACTTTCCTTCGCGTCGCCGCGACTCCACGTTATGGAGCACCCTGCCCTGTGGTGTTCGGACTTTCCTCCGGACGAACAGACCGTCCGGCGATCGTCTGAACGACTCCGACCGCCCTGTGTTTATTAACCGAATCTGTGGGGAATATTAGCCGATTTCCAGCCAAATGCAAGCCTTGGAATAAAACAGCTCAGTCAGCTACGGGATAAATCAATCGTTCGCAGTGGGGGCAGATGAACAACTTGTCGAAGTGCAGCAGGTCGTGGTACATCTGCGGCGGCAGGTTGACGTGACACCCCCGGCAGACGGCGTTTTTAACAGCCGCGATCGCCACGCCACCGCTGTTTTTCTTCACGGTTTCATAGGTTTTCAGCAAATCCGCGGGAACGGCATCGACGATCTCGACGCGTTGACCGTTCAGACGGTCAAGCTGCTGCTGCGCCGCAGCGGCATTTTGGCGGATGAGGTCTTTTTCTTCCTCAACATCTCTGGACAGCCGCTTGACCTCGTCCTTTTTGGCGCCGACCGCGGCGGCCGCCAGGTCCATTTCCTCCAGGCACGCCAGCATGCGGTCCTCGACAGCCGAAAGCGCGGCTTTCAAATCATCGATTTCCTTCAACGACGACTGGTATTCCTTGTTGGTCTTGACCGCGCGCAATTTTTCTTCGCTCTTGACGATCCGGCCCTGGATCACTTTGGCCTCCGACTCCAGGGCGCGATAGGCCTGCCGGACCTCGCTCGACCGACCTTCTTCCACGGTCACTGCCTCTTCGGCGGCTTTGACTTCCGCCTCCAGGTCGGCTTGCTGCCGGGGATAGCCGGCGAGCTGCACCTGAACGGACGCGGTTTCAATTTCAACTTCCTGGAGTGTCACCAGGGTGTCGAAATTTTTCTTTAGTTTTTCGTCCATGACGCCCGCCCGCCCCTCGCACTATCGTTGAGGTTAAAGATATGAAAACGGTTCTATTTCCAGGTCGCAGCCGCTGATATCGACATCGAGTCCCACCGCGGCGGCGGCGTCCCGCAGCCGCCTGGTCAACTCGGAGACGAAAATGTGCTCGGATGCGAAATGCCCGTCATCGATCAACCCGCGTCCGGCGGCGGCGGTGTCGCGGGCATCGTGGTACCGAAGGTCGCCGCTGATGAAGACCTCGGCTGGCGAGGCCAAAAAATTCGGCAAAAGGCTCGCTCCGCTGCCGGTACAGACCGCCACCCGTTTTACCGGCAGGTGGGGGTCGCCGACCACTCTCAGCGTTTCGACGTCAAAGGCCCGCTTGACCGCTATCGCCAGCGACGTGAGGTCCGTCGGTTCGGCCAATTCGCCGACCCGGCCGAGCCCCTGCGTCGAATCGGCCTGTCTGAGGGGATAGACGTCGTAGGCCATGGTCTCGTAAGGATGATGGGATCGCAGGTGGGCGATGACCCGTGCAAGATCGCGTTGAGCGACCACCGCCTCGATTTTGATTTCGGCCACGTCGTTGACGCGCCCGTGCTCTCCCGCATGCGGTTCGGCATCTTGATCGGGCTTGAAGGTGCCTCTTCCGGTGGTCCTGAAAGAGCAATTGCGGTAGGCACCGATCTCACCGGCCGGGGTCTCGAAGAGCGCGGCCAGCAGCCTCTGTTCGTGTTCCACCGGCACAAACACCACCAGTTTGTAACCGCTGGCCGGCGCCGGTGCCACGAGCGCAGTAAGGTTGGTCAGGCCGAGGCGGCCGGCGAAGATGTCGTTCAACCCGCCGGCGGCACTATCGAAATTGGTGTGCGCCGCATACACCGCCAAGCGGTTTTCAATCGCGTGGAGAATACACCGTCCGATCGGCTCGGCAAAATCGAGGCGCTTGAGCGGTTTGAAAATAAGGGGGTGATGGGTGACCAGGAGATCCACTTTATTGCTGCAGGCCGCTGCGATGACCTCCGGCAGCGGATCGAGTGCCGTCCAGATCCTCTTGACGCGCCAGTCCCGGTGACCGGCCTGCAGGCCGACATTATCCCATGGCTCGGCCAGGCCGATTGGCGCAAAGCCTTCCATTATGTCGATAAAATCGCCTACCGTTGCAGACATGGGCTTCTCTTTGGTGCGCCGACGGCAAGACACCACACATGTTCCAGACCCGCCAAGTGCCGCCACAGCCGGCCGGAATCAAGGGTTCGCAAACAAATAAGGTGGTATTTTCAGGCATGCAGGCGACCAGCCGACGAGGCGTAAATTCGCAGGAATATCCGGATATTCTGAGAATTTGCACCGGCCGCCGGAGGGGATGCATCGATGGATGAAAATGGTAAATTATTTGTGAGCGAACCCTGAATAAAAAAAGCGCGGCCGACCTGCAGGCAGCCCCGCCTCCTTCCGCACCCATCCGGTTCACCCCGACCGCCGTGCGCCGGTTGGAATTCGAAAAAACTCGATTCCGCAATACAGGCTGAAAAACCTTTCTAAGGGGCATGGGCCCACCTGGGATCGAACCAGGGACCGACCGGTTATGAGCCGGTGGCTCTACCAGCTGAGCTATGGGCCCACAAACGTTAACGCTGACAGCATCATCCTTGAGAAAAACCGGCAAACGGATGGGCTTAGATACCAGCCAATTGGCTTTGAGGATCGGACCCGGTTCCCCGCTCAAGCGAGGCAGTCACAACAGCCACAACCGTCACTGACACGGCGTTTTCTGAAAACGTTCTCTCTTACCTTTTAAAGAACGCTGTTGTCAAGCGCAACTCCATCACGCCGCACCTTTTCCCGACTGTTCGGCTTCGATAAGGTCACAGGCGTCGACCGCTTTTAAGCCGCTCATGTAATAGCCCACCGGCGTCCGGACGGTACTGACGATTACCGTTGGCTCCATCGCAGTTTCCATTTTACTTGACCCTAAAAGGCATTGGTGTTCATCCCAGGAAATGAAGATTTTCGAGTCGGGTATCAAGGCGGCTGTTTTTATGCGAAACAGGCTTCCTGATGCAAAAACCCCCATACCGTGACAGGTACAGGGGTTCAGGGTGATCAGCACTGAAAAGATCTCTAAAAATTTACTCGTCCATGGCCTTTAAGATCTCGCCTAGAAATCTTAGAATATCCTGTAACAGCCTAAAACCACATAAACATAAAATATGGATCTTCATATTTTATGTTTCGATGAAATGCTTGAGCTTGCGGCTGCGCGTCGGGTGGCGCAGCTTGCGCAGGGCCTTGGCTTCGATCTGGCGGATGCGCTCGCGGGTAACGGCGAAATCCTGCCCGACCTCCTCTAAGGTGTGATCGGCCTTTTCACCGATGCCAAACCGCATGCGCAGCACCTTTTCCTCGCGCGGCGTCAGAGTGGCCAGCACCTTGCGGGTCTGTTCGGCCAGGTTGAGATTGATAGCGGCATCCGAGGGCAGCATAAACTTCTTGTCTTCGATAAAATCCCCCAGATGGCTGTCCTCCTCCTCACCGATCGGCGTTTCGAGCGAGATCGGTTCGCGGGCGATTTTAAGGACCTTGCGCACCTTCTCGAGCGGAATCTCCATTTTTTCGGCAATCTCCTCCGGACTCGGCTCGCGGCCCTGCTCCTGTACCAGGTAGCGGGAAGTGCGGATCAGCTTGTTGATCGTCTCGATCATGTGAACCGGAATGCGGATGGTGCGCGCCTGGTCGGCGATGGCCCGCGTGATGGCCTGACGGATCCACCAGGTGGCGTAGGTGCTGAACTTGTATCCGCGTCGGTATTCGAATTTATCGACCGCCTTCATCAGCCCGATGTTGCCTTCCTGAATCAGGTCCAGAAACTGCAACCCGCGGTTGGTGTATTTCTTGGCGATGCTGACCACCAGGCGCAGATTGGCGCGGGTTAGCTCGCTTTTGGCCAGTTTGGCCCTCTGCCGGCCTTCCTCCACATTGGCCATCACCCGCTTCAGGGTTCTGTTTTTGGTTTTCAGCTCCTTTTTGCGCTCCTGGATGGCCGTTTCGATATTGACGATTTCAGTGTACAGGTCCGCCAGCTCCTCTTTTTTGAGGGCGCAGAGCTGACCGGCCCATTTCACGAAATGAGTTCTGGACTGTAGATTGTTGCGGACCTCTCCCAGCGGGGAGTTTACCGTGCCGGCCCGCCGCATCAGGTTCTGGCTCATGCGGTCGAACCACTCGATTTGATCGATGATCCGCTGCTCGATTTCATCGATGATGCCACCCTCGAGACGCCATTCCTTGAGCAGTTCGAAGATCCTGGCATTGCGCCGTTTGATGGAGCGCCGCACGCGCCGGCTTTCGTCCGGTTTCAACTCGTCGGTAAAGAGTCTCTCGCGGAAGGCAATGTTTTCGAGGTGGATTTCTCTGATCGCACGGATCGTGTTCAAAAACTTTTCGGTCTGCACGGCCTCGTCGACGTAGGTGTCGCCCTCGTCGATATCCCTCAGGACGTACTTGGGCCGCAGTTCCGCCTTTTCGATGCGGTCGCCGAGTTCGAGGATCGATTCGACGCCGTTGATGGTGTCGAGCACGGCGCGCAGCACTTCCTGTTCGCCGGCTTCGATTTTCTTTGCGATCTCGACTTCACCTTCACGACTCAAGAGGGTCACCATGCCCATTTCGCGCAGATACATCTTCACCGGATCGGTGACCGCCCCAAAATCCGTCACGGCGCGCTGGCGCTCCTTGATTTTGGCCTGCTTGAGTTTTTTGGCCTGTTCCGATTTACGTGCGCTTTTTTCATCCAGGATATCGATCTCGTGGTCATCGAAAAGAATCAGCGTCTCTTCGATCTGCTCGGCCGACAGCATGTCTTCCGGCAGGACTTCGTTGATTTCGTCATAGGTGAGATAGCCCTGCTTGGTGCCCTTGGAAATCAACTCCTTCAGCGCTTTTCGGTTGATTTGCGCCCCGCCATTTTTATCGTCGGCCTTGGCGTCGGTCGTCTTGGCCGGCAAGCTTGCGGACTCGTTCGCTGCGGCCTTTTTCTTATGGCTGTTTTTTGCATTCACCCGTACTTTGGCGGATTTACTAGTCATTAAAGTTTGCCTCCCCCGCGTCCTTCACCCGTTTCCCAAAAAAGTCCGTCCAGAAACAACTGCCCTGGTTCGAAGTCCAAAATTGCAATAAAATTGAGGCCGCCCCGCACTGCTCGGTGGATCGGCGCCCGGCCGCGGCCATCACACCCTGGCAAACGAAACGCCCCGCACGATAAAACGGCCTCGGCCCCGGCTGCCGATGGGTGGATGGGCATCCACATGCCATCTACCGATCGAGCAGGGCCATTTTTCGTTTTTCACGCTTGACCGCCAGGGCCTGTTTTTCGATAAGAAGTTGCTCGAGCAACTTGTCGTTATTTTCGCGCACAGCGGCCTTGATGCGGTGTTCGAGATCGTAATGACTTCGGCGTTTGCGCGCCGTTTCGACGAAATGCAGAATCTGCTTTTCACACCCCTCTAAGTGCCAACTCTCCGCATGTATGGCCGCGTCGGCGATTGCCCGCCGGTCCTCGTCCGCCAGGCCCGCCATAATATCCGCCAGCCATCGATTTCCGGCGGCAGGGTCGGGAGCAGCGGGTCTCACGGCGTTATTTTTCCAGCGATCGTAGACCTCGAGAATCACCTTTCCGAGCCGGGTGAGAAATTGATCTTCGAACAAGGCCAGAGCCCCCAGGCGACCGACGATCTTACAGGCTTCCGGCACTTGCAGCATCATGGCGACAATCTGTTTTTCCACCCGGCTGCCGTCGCTTGCGGCGGGCGCGGCTCGCTGGCCGGAAACCGCTTCCGCTGCCGTCTCGGCCATCGGCACCCGGCGCGCTTCGAGCGAACCGGCAGTCGATTGGCGCAGTTTTTCCAAGAGGGCCCGCTCGTCGATCTCCAGCCGCTCGGCCACCATCCGGACGTATAAAGACCTGGCCACCGTGTCGGAGACGGCGCTCAGCGGCCCCTTCAGTTCGCTCACGACCCGCACGCGGCCCTCGACCGACAAGCCGTTTTGTTTTATGGCGGTCTCGAGCAGAAAAGGGATGATGTCCAGGGCTCCGGCGGCGGCGGTGTAAAAAGCGTCGGCACCGTGCTCGAAGATGAAGCTGTCCGGGTCGTAACCGGATGTCAAAATTAAAATTTGCGCATTGACATATTCTTTGTCAAACACATCGATGCTGCGCCGGGCCGCTTTGATCCCGGCGTCATCGGAGTCATAGACCAGAACGGCCCGGCCTTTCTCGCCGACACACCCGCGCAGCAACCGCACGTGCTCGGCGGTCAGTGAGGTCCCGAGCGTTGCCACGCTATTGGCAAGGCCGTGATGATGCAGCGCGACCGCATCGAAGTAGCCCTCGACTATGAAAACCGACTCGGACTCCCGGCAAGGGGCTTTGGCCAGGTGCAGCCCGTAGAGGGACCGGCTTTTGCTGTAGAGCGC
>JBAPSB010000228.1:0-48514 GCA_049281435.1 Desulfobacterales bacterium | reverse complement strand
ATTTTCCACCAGGGCGACCCCCTCCGCGACCTGCTCGGTGAGCAGGCGGTAGCGCTCCTCGCTTTCCCGGAGAGCTTCCTCGGAGCGCTTCAGCCATAAAACCTTGCTGAGTCGCTCCCCGATGGCTTTCAGCAGCCGCTCTTCCTCTTCGAGAAACGGTTGGGCCTCGCATCCGGGGGGTGTCTGGAGGTAATAGACATCCACATCGCCGACATGCTCGCCGTTCAGTACGATCGGGGTGTTTTGCCGCCAACCGGTGGGCTTGAAATTCTTCGAGGTATACTCTTGGCCATCCAGTCGGATGCGCGCACAGGCACTTTCGGGAAACTGCCAGGCGGCCGGAATCAGTTCAACGGCGCGCTGCATGATCCACGCCAGCGAAACATCCTGGTTTTCAAAAAGGTTGGATATGCCATACAGGCAGTTCAGCTCCTTGATCCGCTCGGAGAGTGCGTTCGGGGCGGCGGAGACCGATAGGGGCCGGCACGGTGCTTTCGATGGAGACGAAATTTTTTTCGCTTTTTCCGCGCCAGAAATGATTTTTCCGGAGCCTTTGGATTTCACGACGACTCTTTACAAAGAAAGATGGTGGCAGTATCCGCTGCGAGGATACCTCGTTTTACCTGCGGCTAACTTTTAATAAACTGTAAACCGTTATTTGTAAAGCGCGAAAAAGCGGATGGAGCATAACAGCCCGTCGGAGGTGCCTTCCACGTGGGATCGATAGTGCTCCGTTTTTTCGATCTGGAGCCTGAACATCGGGTTGACTCTGATATTGATCAAGAATATCTCTGGAGTGTCTTCGGCTAGTGTTGTTGCTGTTGACAACATTTTTCGCTGTTGTTATCATGTCCAACATGAACGCCAGATTGATGCTCAATGAGCGCCACATTCTTTCTGAAAATACGTTCGTTGAAATGGTTGTGTGGCTGCTGTCTTCGCCCCTTTCAGGAAGTGGGCACGGTTTCAAGTACCGACTTGCTCTTATTGTTGATGGCAACTGTGTGCTGCGTTATGACAACGAAACAGGCAAGGGCGATCGCAAGCATACAGGCGGGGTTGAAAAGCCATATGTATTTACTTCGCCGGAAGCACTGATCGACGATTTCTGGAATGATGTCAAACTATGGAGGTTTTGATATGCGAACTGCAACACTGGGCCTTTCTTCCCGCCAAAAAACCAACAAGCGGTTGCTTGAAGCTTTTAAGGGAAAATCGCAAGGAGAATTTATCAGCTTTGAATCGCCGGCCCTTCTTATCAAGGTGCTCTCTGGTAATCGGTGGGAGCTGCTAAAGGTCATGACGGGTGCGGGGGCAATATCAATTAGAGAAGCATCTCGCCGTCTGGGCCGCGACGTAAAATCGGTACATGGCGATGTCCAAAAATTATTGAATGTCGGCATACTGCGCAAAAACGACAAGGGCCAAATTGAATTTCCTTTCGATGCATTACATGTGGATTTCATGCTCCAAGCAGCTTAAACTATCTGGTAGATCAACTCATCGGAGGGCGCTTGATACTTCACCGACGCGCTTCAACACTTCCTCACGCAGGCGCCAATTGCCTTGTCCTGAGTATCCGCTGCAACAGTTAAAGTGAATCGGTGGAATTGCTTGGATGTACACTCTGCACGCCGCACAAGCAGACTCCACCGATTGACGTTGAAATTGGCGAAAGGGCCGTTTCTACCGGGCGCCGTGTAGTATGTCCTGCGCCGAAGCCGACAGGGTCCGCGACTGCGCGACGCGTATTTTTTCTTCCGTCTGGCGCCGTTTGCGGTAGGCTTCCTCGGCCTTGCCGATCAACTCATCCACGTCGATCGGTTTAATGAGGTAATCGAAGGCACCCGACTTCAATCCGGTGACAGCCGATTCCACCGTCCCGTGCCCGGTCAGCATGATGACCTCGATCAACGGGAACCGGGTTTTGATTTCTCCCAGGGTCTGGATGCCGTCCATGCCCGGCATTTTGACATCCAGGATGACCACATGCGGCTTGGCGAGCAGCAGCTTGTCGATGGCCTCCGCACCGCCGGCGGCCGTTTCCACGGTGTAGCCTTTTTTTTCGAGCAGTTTCTTCGTACTCACGAGAAAGCGGACCTCGTCGTCCACCACCATGATTCTCATTTTCTTCTCCATTCGGTGCCTCCTGTCGGTTAAGGATCGATTGACGGTCAATTGAAAGATTCATCATCCGGCTTGCCGGGCGGGGTCTATCGACCGGAAAGCCCGTTGGCCGCGGGCCGGGTTTCTCCGTGGACGGGAAGTTTGAGCACAAAGGTCGTTCCGCTGTCCCGGGCGGTTTCAGCCGTGATTTCTCCGCCCATGGTGTTGATGATGCCATAGCAGACCGAGAGTCCCAGGCCCGTGCCCCGGCCGACCGGCTTGGTCGTGAAAAACGGCGAAAATATCTTGTCGATGATTTCCGGCGCGATGCCGCTGCCGTTGTCCGCTATGCGGACCTCCACGTATTTGTCGCCCCCATTCCGGGCCATCACCGCCAGGCGTCCTCCGCTCGCGCCGCGCTTCTCCACGATGGCGTCGATCCCGTTATTGAAGAGGTTTAGAAAGACCTGCTGCAGTTGGGAAACATCCCCATGCACCTCCGGAATTCCGGCGGGGATATCGTGCGTCAGCTCGATGCCGTTGATGAAGGCCTTCTGCCTGACCATGCCGATGATGTCCGGAACGAGGGCCATCAGGCTGACGGCTTGAAACACCGGCTCGCTCTGGCGCCCGAAATTCAGAAAGGACTGGGTGATGATCGCACAGCGGCCGATTTGAAGTTGAATCTGGTCGAGGGAATCCTTGAGGTCGGCCAACGCCGCCGTCGGATCGGAATCTGTGGCCTTCAGGTCGTCAACGGCGATCGCCATCAGGGCTTGTTCGTTGCGGATGATCTGCAGCGGGTTGTTGATTTCGTGGGCCAGGCCGGCGGCCATCTCGCCCAGTTCGGCCAGGCGCCCGGCTCGGATCAGGTGCTGTTCGAGCTGTGCCTTCTCCCGGTCGCGCGTCTCCAGGCGCAGCACGATCCGGTCCGACAGGTAGACCGCCGCCGCGATGATCACAGCCCCGCCCACCAGCGATACCAGCAGTGTCAGGGAGACGGCCTTGTGCAGGGCGCTGAAGGCGTCGCTCTTGTCCTGGCGCACCACCAACAGCCACTTCTTGTCGTGCAGCCAGGTGGTGGCGTACAGGAAGTCCTTGCCCTTTTTGTCTTTTTCGATAAACGTTTTGACGCTGCCGGCCGTTTCGGGAAAGTGGATGACATCGCCGGGCATATCGAGCAGGTTGCCTCCGGAGCGCCGGTCGGTCTGGAGCAATCCTTGGGCATTGAGGATGTAGGCCTCGCCGGTATTGCCGATGCGCACCTTTTCCACCAGGTCGTTGAAGCGATAGCTGTCGAAGGTGGCCCGGATCACCCAGGGGCGCCCGTTTTCCATGCGGGTCACGGCCATCACGAAATGAGGTACCTGGCGGTAGCCGAGGAAGATGTCGCTCATGAAGTAGCCGCGTTTCAGGACTTCCTTGAACCAGTCGGCCTCGGCGTAGGATTTGCCGATTAGGGAATAGGCGCCGACATAGGCGACGTGCAGGCCGCTCTCATCGAAGACGCCCATATCGATGAAGGCTTGCGAGTGCTTCTGGAGATGGGAGAAGACGGCTTGCAGGTTCTCCGTGCGACTGAGAAAAGAAAAGGGGTAGGCATCGCCGATGAACTCCAGGTCCTTGCGGCGCTCTTTGAGAAAATTTTCGATGATCTCGCGGTGATCCTCGACGATGCGCTGCAGACTCTCGACGGCCCCGCGTTGCAGCGAAGCCGTGAAGGTCGAATATCCGATGAAAAGGATCAGGGCGAAGGGAACCAGCGTGATCAGGATCATGCTGACGAGAATGATCTGCCGCTTGGCGCGGTAGTCTTCCGGCACGGCAATCGGCTTGGCCTGCGTGTTCATGCGAATGATCCGTCGATCGGGCTGTCGCCGGAGGGCAGGGAGTCGGGCGGCAGCCAGAATGTTTTAGCGGGCGTGGCGGCCCCACAGTCCATATGTGTCACGCCGCTGGTTCCAGGGCCGGCGCGGCGCCTTCCGCGCGCGCAACCAGGAATTCGGCCCGGATCGGCGCCTTGGCGTCCACCGTGGCCGTGGTGTGATCGGCGGCCACCTCGCCGGCCACGATTTCTCCGACCGGCCGGCGCCGGGGGTCAAGGACCAGCAGGGTGTCGCCGGAGTGGATGCCCTGCTGCGCGCCCAGGCCGAAGATAACTTCCCAGTGATCCTTCTTTTTGATCAGCTTGTAAATCGGGCCGATGCCGCTGCTTTGAAGGTCGGTTTCTTCCTGCCGCGCGATGCGAAACCCGATCCAGAAAATCAATATGCCGACCGGCAGCAGCACCAAAGGCGCCCAGAGCGGGTCGATGCCGGTCCAGCGCTTGGTGAACGACAGGTAGCTGCGCCGGTAACCGGCCTCATCGGGGTAGATGAACACGTGGTAGGTGACCGGCTGGGGCTCCGCGGGCTTTCCCGTGCGCGTCACCTGGAAGGTGAGGTCGGCCGGCACGGCAAACGGTTCGGTTGTAAGGATCCCGCGCCAGATCCGGCCGTTCACGCCGGTGAACCGGATCGCATAGTGGCGGTCCGGGGGCGTGGCGGTCAGCAGGTGATTCACGTCGCGGTCGGCTTCGGGATCGGCGCTCTTGTCCGGCAGCGGGCGGAGTTCGTGCGGGTCGATGGGGTCGGCCAGCTTGCCGCTGATTTCGGTTTGCCCGCCGGTGACCACCTTGAAGACTGTCCTGGCGTCGCTCATGATGAAGGCGGCCATGTCGATCAGTGTCAGCAGAAAGAGGATGAAAAACGCGATGCTCAAACGCCGGAAAGCGGTTTTGTTTTTAACGGCCCACTCTTCGAGAAACACGGGGATCACCCTTGGGTTGCGAGTTTGCGGATGCCGATGCGCGCCAGCACGACGGTGATCAGCATGGCCGGCACGTAGGTCCGCAGAAAGATCACGGTCAGGTTTTCCTGGTGCTGGTAGCCCAGGTAAACGGCCACGGCCAGTTCTATCAACAGCAGCAGGTCCATCGCGACCACGATCAGTTTCTGCTTTCCATTGAGTTTGTCTTCGAGCATGTCACTTCTCCAATCGGGG
Source organism: Desulfobacterales bacterium (assembly GCA_049281435.1). GTDB lineage: Bacteria > Desulfobacterota > Desulfobacteria > Desulfobacterales > SG8-13 > JARFQH01. Next base: position 43,366 of record JBAPSB010000228.1, on the reverse strand, counting down.
CTAAGCGGCCGCCCGGGGGATCCCGGAACGGCCGCCGTGCGGGGTATGTTATTTTTTGCGCAAATCCTGCTTGGACACGTTCATGACCTTGAGGGCCTTGTTGGTGCCACCCTCGACGACGTAGGCGATCCGGAGCACATCACCGGGGGCCGGCGGGATGCCGATCTGGGCCGTGCTCACGTCGAACACGGTCGTGATGCCGGTGGGCTGGCCATAGGGCGCCGCCTTGCTGAAATTCGTGTCGTATTCCTCGATGGTGAACCGGGCCGGATCCTTGGAAATCTCGATCACCTTGCCCTCGCTGACTTCAGCCGCCGCGGCGGCGCTTGCAAAACCGATGGCAGCCACCAGAACCAGGGCCAACAGCAACAGATGTCGTTTCATTGTTACGTTCTCCTTGTTATCGGTTCAAAGTGATGAAACCGTTTGAAAAGACCACCGCCACGGGTGGACACTAACTGCCCAGCATCTCGGTGCGCCGTTTTTCGCGCAGTTCCTGGGCCGCACCCTGGAACATGATCTTTATGATGTAGATGCAGATGATGCTGATGGTGGCCAGGATCAGATCGGTGGCCGAGTTGGTGAAGCCGTACTGCTTTAAAATGATCGAGACCATGCAGCCTAAAACCGCAAAGCCGAAGGCCACGCGGATGCCGTAGCCCTTGGAGTACTTGGTGGCCACGGTGCCGATCTGGGCCCCGATGGCGGCTCCGGTCAGCATGACGAAGACCGCGACCAGCTCGATGCGGCCCTTCAAGGTGTAGGTGAAGGCGCCGTAGAGACCCGAGATCATAACCTCGAAGAGGTCTGTGCCGACGGCGATGTGGGTCGGGCAGCCGATCAGGTAGACCAGGGCCGGCATGCGCAGCAGGCCGCCGCCGATGCCCAGGAAGCCGGCCAGCACGCCGGTCAGAAAGCTGACCATGATCGGGAGCCAGGCCGAGCAGGTGAAGCCGGCGGTCTTGAAGTGCACCATCGGCGGGATGTTCAGCCGGTGCAGGGTTTTGTACCAGGTGATGCCTTCGGCACCGCGTTCACCATCCACGTCACCGGATTTTCTCTTCTGCACCGCTTTGTAGTAGTCGTAGAAAACCATCACGGCGATCAGGGCCAGAAATCCGACGTAAACCCAGCGAACGACCGATCCGACCTTGCCGATGCGCTCGAGCATCATGATGAGCTGGGCGCCCAGTTCGATGCCGACCATGGTGCCGCCCAGCATGATGAACCCCAGCTTGTAGTCCACATTGCCGAATTTCGAGTGGCGCATCGTCGAGACCATCGACTTGCCGGCGATGTGGGCGATGTCGGTGCCGATGGCAAAGGCCATCGGAAATCCGAGAATGTTCAGGCCGGGCGTTACCATCCAGGCCCCGCCCATGCCGAAGAAGCCGCCGATGACGCCGACCGAGAAGCCGATCAGCACCAGGCCCGGCCAGAAGATTTTGACGCCGGCGATCGGCATGTACATGTACAACCAGCTTGTGTTAGACAGGAAATCCATAGGATGCCTCCTTATATGTCTTAAGAATATAGCGTCAACGTCTTCGGCCTAGTGCTCGACGATCTTGCGGCTCTTGAGATCGAGTCCGGTCAGGCCCATCAGCTTGTCCATGATCAACCCTAAAAACCCGCCGTAGGCGGCGGTCAGGACCACGGCCCAGACGGCGAACAACAGAATGTTGGTGTTGTAGAGGTTGGAGAAATAATGCAGGACGCCGTGCACGACGCGCGTGTCCGCGACGACCACAATCGGTGCATCGCCCCCGCCGCCGGCGGCCCACAGCATGTCGGGGACCCATACGACGGCCAGTGTCACCAGTGCCAACAGTTTCGTCATAGCTTTCTTCATGTTCTACCTCCGTTTCGATGTTTATTTGACCACCATGACCGAGCAGGGCGCATGGGATACCGTTCGCAGCGCCACACTGCCCAGCAAAAACTTTTCCAGATTGGCCCGGCCGCGATGCCCCACCACGATCAGATCGACGGCTTGCTCCTGCGCCAGGCCGATGATGTTGTCGGCCGGTGAAACCCCTTGTTCCAGCAGTGTTTCCGAACGGATGTCCTCTTTTTGGGCCCGTTTTGCCGCAGCTTTTAAAACCCCGTCCGCCTCTTTTTTGAGTTTTTCGGTAATCCGCGACGACATGTCATCGATGACTCCCAGTTGAGGGATGACCGACAACAAAAACAGCGTGGACGGTTCGGTTTTAGCCAGCCTGATGGCCGTTTCGAACGCTTTTTGGGCAAATTCGGAATCATCCAGAGCGACCAGGATCTTCATTGAGTTACCTCCTTCCAGTTTTTTTGATACTGTTTTCCCGCATGGCGGAATGCGGCGGCAGGGACTTTTTTCATCCGGATTCTGACCGTGCCTTGAGCAAGGAATATGCCATGGCGAGTTGTTGCGAGTTTTCAGGGTCACAAACGCTCAGAGACGCCAAACGGCCCCCGGGTGTGAAAAATATATTGCGTGAAACGAGCGCTTGTGCCAGTATGTCGCCACCCAGTTAACGAGGAGCTTGCGAGAATGGTGATATTTCGCAACCCGGAGATCAGCGGCGGCCGGCTCAAAACCCGCCTGATGCTGTGGCTGATTCCGCCGGTTGTTTTGATCCTGCTGGCAACCGGTTACTTGATGTACGTGATTGCCAGCAATTTCATCGATATTGCCCTGCAGCGCACCTCGCGTCTGCAGGTGATGGCGATGCGGCACGCGGTCGAAGAGTTCCTGGACCGTTCTCGCCAGGATCTGCTGCAAATCGCGCAAAATCCGGTTGGTTTCGATGAATTGCGCAATTTTATCGCCACTAAAATGGCGATAAACAGCCTGGCCTATCGCGAATTGGCCTATATCTCGCAAACCGGCCCGCAACACGAATACCTGGTGGTGCGCGATGAGCAGATCGTGCGCCTGAAACCCGAGCAGATTGCCGAGATCCGTCCGAATCCGCTCCTGTATTATGAAAAGGTGAAAGACCTCAAAGAAGGGGAGGTGTGGATTTCACCGATAACCGAGGTCGAAGAACCTTTTCCGACGGATGAAAACCCCAACCAGAAAATTTCTTCCAAGGTCATCTATCTGGCCATGCTCCTCGATGGGAACCAAAGCGGGCCGACCGGCTACCTGCTGCTGTCGTTCGACGTTCATCTGCTGCAGGACATCCTGACGCTTTATAACTCGCCCCGGTCACCGATCCTGTCGTACCCGCGCACGCCCGAGGTGCGGTTCTGCTATTTTTTCGACACCGCCGGCTGGATCCTGTTCCAGTCCGAGGATCCGGAGAAGCACACCACGGAGTTGACCACCGACCTGGTGCGGGCCGCCTATACGGGAACCCTGGGTCGTCCCGGCCTGCCGAATGCGTTCCGGCCGTCTTCGGTCTACGGGCCCTACTGGAAGATGGTCGGCGATGTCCGCGAGGGCGAAAACGGCCTGATCAAGGCCATGGACAGTGCCCATCAGTCCGAGGGCCTGGATGACTATTACCAGGCCTACGCGCCGGTTTTCTTTCCTTCCGGCAAGGACCGCAAGCCCCTGGTCTATGGCGGGATCGCTTACATCGACCGCAGCCGGTTGACGCTGGCCGCCGGATACAAGCAGATCGACATGATGTTCATCGTCACGGTCATAACGGTCCTGCTGGTGTCACTGCTGATTTATTTTTTGGGGCGGGCGATCACCCGGCCCATACTGAACCTGGCCGAGGCGGTGAACCACCTCCAGACCACCGGCGACCTGCACCCCATCGACCTGCCGACCAGCAATTACGAGGCCGGGGTGCTGCTGACCGCCGTGAACAAGATGATCGCCACCTTGAAACGGCAGATCGAAGAGATCGAAATCCGCGACCGTCGGATCGAAACCGTGAGCCTGAAGGAAAAGGTGACCCTCGGACATCCGATTGCCGCGGCCGGCAACCATTTGGCGGGGGTGCAAATCCCGGGCATCGTCGGCTCTGGCACAATTATTGATAGGCTGAAGACGGATATTTACAAAGCGGCGCAGGTGGACGTGGATGTGCTGATCATCGGCGAAACCGGCACCGGCAAGCAACTGGCCGCCGACGCCATCCACCATCTGAGCCGGCGCAACGCCAAACCGTTCACCTCCATCAACTGCGGCGAACTGAACGAGAACCTGCTGCTCGACACCCTGTTCGGGCATGTCAAAGGCGCCTTTACGGAGGCCAGGGGCGATCGCAAGGGGGCCTTTCTCGAAGCCGACGGCGGGACGCTTTTCCTGGATGAGATCCAGACCGCCTCGATGGGCGTTCAGCAGTCGCTGCTGCGCGCCATTGCGATGCGGAAAATAAAACCGCTCGGCAGTGACCGTGAAATCGATGTCGATGTGCGGCTGATTGCCGCCACCAATCTCGATCTGTCGACCCTGATCGAGCAAAACCGGTTCCGGAGCGACCTCTATTTCCGGCTCAAGGTGATCAGTATCCAAACCCCGCCGCTGCGGGACCACCGGGAAAATCTGCCGCTGCTGGCCGGTTATTTTCTAAAGGAAATGGAGCGGCTGACCGGAAAGGAAGGCGTAGCGCTCAGCCGCGGGGCGCTTGAGAAGATGAAGGCCTACGATTGGCCGGGGAACATCCGCGAAATGAAGAATTGCCTGACGCGGGCCGTGGTCATGACCGAAGGCGGCATCATTCAGGCCGGTGACATCCTGCTGGAAGGCGATCCGATCGTGCCGGCGGCATCGGTCGACGGGCATTTCGAAGAAGACCCGGCCGCGGAGGACTACACCCCGCCGGTCCGCGACCACCAGGTGCCGCGCGCGGTGAAGCTGAACCCCCGGCAGGAGACGGCCTTGCCGCTGATCCGGCAGCGGGGCGGGGTGACACGCAATGACTACCAGGAGTTGATCGGGGGCGGGCTGCCGTCCCGCACGGCCCTTTACGACCTGAAGGACCTGTTGGAAAAAGGACTCCTGAGCCGGGTCGGGCAGGGGCCGGCGACACGGTATGTGCCGGTGTAGCCCGTTTGCCCGTTGAGCCCGGTTTAAACCCCTTTAATTATGTTTTCGGATCAATCTGTTGTGTCGGTTGAATCGGGCAGGTCAGTTTTGTCGGTCAAGGATTTTACAGCCCTAAACCTTGAACCCTGAACCGCTCAATCTGTCGCCTGTTTTCGTGTTAAACGCTCATGGCCCCTGCGGGCCGCCACGGGTTTTCAGTTTCCCGTTTCCAGTTTCATACTCAGGAGGCAACCCGATTGCCATGTTAGAGCGCCTGTGGTCAATTTTCAGGAAAAGCCGTCCGCAGCCCGCGGTCGACCAGGGCATGATGGCGACGTTCAAGACCCGTTACGCCAGCTTCAAGGAATTGCTGCAGGTCAATTCGGAACTGTTGCAGTTGATATCCGATATCGAGGAAAAGCTGCGCGGGGAAGATATTTTCGGGATGGCCTACGTGCGGGCGCAGTCCTCGCGCTGCGTCTTTTATGCCGCCCGCATGATCCAGAGCCTGGAGGCGCTTGCGGGGCGCAAATATCCGGCGCTGGTCGACGTCCTGGAGCATATCCAGAACGGCATCCATGGGTTGCTGGACCAGCGGCAACCGCAGGTGAAAGATTTCGTGCTGCCGTTTGACCGGATCACGCGCGAGATGATCGATTTTGTCGGCGGCAAGATCGCCAATCTCGGAGAGGTCGCCAACGGCGCCCATTTGCCGATTCCGCGCGGTTACGCCATCACCACCGCCGCCTATTACCGGATCCAGGAGGCCAATGACCTGTCCGACAGCATCAAAAAGGTCCACATGGCGCTCGATGCCGCCGACCCGCAATCGATTCTGGAGGTCAGCCGCCAGCTGCAGGACCTCTTTCTGGAAGCCACGATCCCCGCAGATGTGGTCGACGCCGTAACGGAGGCTCATCACCGGCTGGCCGAGGCGTGCGGCCGGCCTTTGGCCGACTTGCGGGTATCCATGCGCAGCAGCGCGATCGGTGAAGACAGCGACCTGTCCTTCGCGGGTCAATACCTGAGCGTTTTGAACGTGGCGCCGGAAAAGGTCGTTTCGGTCTACCGGCGGATTCTGGCCAGCCTGTTCACGCCGCGGGCCGTGACCTACCGCCTGCACCGCGGCATACCGGCCGAAGAGGTCGCCATGGGCACGGCCTGCCTGGAAATGGTGCCGGCGATGGCCAGCGGCGTGATGTACAGCCGCCACCCCTTTCACATCACCGAAGACCACGTCATCGTCAACGCCGTCTGGGGCCTGGGCCCCTATGCGGTGGACGGCAAGGTGACGCCCGATGCCTATACCCTTTCGAAGGACGACCCGCCGGCGGTCCTGGGATCCAAGATTGCCGTCAAGCCGGTGCGCCTGGCGGTCCAGCCCGACGGGGCCCTCATCGAAGAGGCGGTCAGCGGCGCGCTGCAGCGCCGGCCCTGCCTGACCGAATTTCATCTGAAAACCCTGGCCGGATACGCCGTGGCACTCGAAAGGCACTTCCAGCGCCCGCAGGACATCGAGTGGGCCCTGGATTCGCTGGGGCGCCTGTTCATCCTGCAATCGCGCCCCCTGCAGGTGATCGGCCGCAGCACCCGCCAGCAGGATGCCGGGGCAAACGAGGCCATTGCCGGTTTTCCTGTCGTTCTTTCCGGCGGGGACGTGGCCTGCCCCGGTGCCGGGTGCGGGCCGGCGCACGTGGTGCGTTCGGATGAGGACCTGCTCTCTTTTCCCGACGGCGGCATCCTGGTCGCCGCGAGCCCGAACCCCAAGTATTTCGTCGTGATGCCCAAGGCCCGGGCGATCGTCACCGACACCGGCAGCATCACCGGCCACATGGCCTCGCTGGCCCGTGAATTCATGGTGCCGGCCCTGCTGAACACTGGTGAGGCCACGAAGCTCATCGCCCCGGGCATGGAGGTGACGGTCGATGCCTATTCCGGGCGGGTGTATGCCGGCCAGGTCCCGGAGCTGCTCGATATCAAGATGCAGAAAGGCGACTTCATGAAGGACTCGCCGGTCTTTGCGCGGTTGCGGAAGGTCGCCGATTACATCGTGCCCTTGAACCTGATCGATCCGAAATCCGAGGCTTTTCACCCCCGCAACTGCCGGACGATCCACGACATCATGCGCTTGGCGCACGAATTCTCCTACCGGGCCATCTTCGAGTTCAGCAGCCTGGCTTCGGACGTGGGGCGCCTGTCCTTCAAGCTGGACGTGCGCCTGCCGCTGGACCTGCACATCATCGATCTGGGCGGCGGGCTGACGGATGTGCCGGCGCAAGCCCGCAGCGTCACACCGGTACAGATCGCTTCGGCGCCTTTCAGGGCGCTGCTGAAGGGATTGTTGCGCGAGGACGTGGCGGCCGTCGGACCGCGGCCGGTCAATATCAAGGGGTTCATGTCGGTGATGAGCGAGCAGATGCTGACGCCGACCAACATCGCCCTGGAGCGTTTCGGTGACAAGAGCTATGCCATCATATCCGACAAGTACGTCAATTTCAGTTCGCGGGTGGGGTACCACTACAGCGTGGTCGACGCTTACAGCGGTCTGACGGTCAACAAGAACTACATCAATTTTCAATTCAAGGGCGGCGCCGCCGACGATGTGCGCCGCGGCCGCCGCTCGCGCGGTATCGCCAAAGTGCTGCAGGCGCTCGGTTTTATCGTGGATACCAAGGCCGACGTTGTGAGGGCGCGTTTTCAGAAGCACCCGGCCGCGGCGATCGAAGAGGCCCTCGACCACCTCGGCCGGCTCCTGCAGTTCACGCGGCAGATGGACATGCTGATGCAAAGCGAAGCCAGTGTGACGATGCTATCCGAATGCTTTTTAAACGGAGATTACCAGCTGTGTCTGGAGAAGCTGGCGACCGAAAAGGAAACGGCCTGATCGAGTGGCTGCGTCAGTGCAGAACGGTGCCGGCCTTGCGGTCGTAAGCCGCGTGGATCTTGTCGATCAGGTCTTCGATGTCGCAGGGCTTGAGCAGGTAGTCGAAGGCGCCGTGGCGCACGATCGCCATGGCCGTGTCGACCGCGGCATGCCCGCTGAGGATGATGACCTCGGCGGGGCATCCTCTCTCGCGCAGGCTCCGGAGAACTTCGATGCCGTCCATGCCGGGCATTTTGACATCCAGCAAGACGACATCGTAGGCACAGCGCCCGATTTCCGCCAGGGCCGCGGCGCCGTCGGGTGCGGCCGCGGCCTGGATCCCCTTGGCCTTCAGGATCTTGAGCAGCGTGGTCCGGAAACGCTCCTCGTCGTCGACGACGAGGACGCTTATTGTTTTTTCGGTGTCGGTCATCGTCATCACTTCACGCTTGTCACCGGGCAGGTGGCGTTCAGAATCACGTACTGGGCGGTGGAACCGAACACCAGCTTGCCGACCTTCGATCGACGGCGCACGCCAATCAGGATCTCATCGACGCCGTTGTCATCGGCAAACTGCACCAGGTCTTCCCCCGGGCGGCAGCCGCGCACGAGCAAACGGGTTTCGGACGGGATGCTCTCGTCGGCGAAGGCGCGGTTGACCCGTCCGAGTTCGTGTTCGGCGATTTCAAACTCCTTGCGCGTCACATGCTGACCGCCCTCCATGGAGCGGACGAGATAGACTTTTTCGGCCCGAAAGGCCTTGGCGTGGCGTATCGCCAGTTCGATTGCCGCCAAGGCGGCATTGGACCCGTCGTATCCCACCAGAAGCTTCATGGGCATTTCCTGCCGAGATGAGTCGCTCACAGCGGACCGACCTTCGTCAGATCGATTCTCAGGTCGAAGGTGTTCGACTCCGGGACCGGGCGGATCGTGAAGCCCAAATTCCGGGCCAGGGTCAGCATCTGGATATTTTCAGTAAGCACGAGGCCCCAGATGTTTTCGATTCCGCGCTCCCGGGCGATGCGCAGGCTGTTCTTGAGCAGCTCGGCGCCGACTCCTTTTCCCTGCCAGGCGTCACCGACCAGCACCGAGAATTCGGCATCTTTCAGGTTGTGTTCGAGAATGACGCGCGCCACGCCCATCATCTGTTCCTGGCGCTTTTCTTCACGGAAGGCGACCAGGGCGATCTCGCGGTCGTAGTCGATCTGGGTAAAGCGGGCCAGCATGCTGCCGGAGAGGCGTTTCATGGGGGCGAAGAAGCGCTGGTAGATGCTGCGGGTCGTCAGCGAATCGAACAGTTCGGCCATCAGCGGCGCGTCTTCGGGGCGGATCGGACGGATGAAGATCTTGATCAGCCCCCGGGTGACCGCCTGTGTTTCGTATTGATCCGGATACGGGCTGATGACCAGGTGCGTCGGCGCCCGGACCTCGGTGCGCTTCAGCCGCAGGCGCGCATCCACGGCCAGGAAGCTCTCGCCGGTGACAAAGAGCGGGTTGATGTCGAGTTCTTCGATTTCCGCAAAATCGGTGATCAGCCGGGCCAGCCGGATCAGGATTTCTTCCAGCAGCTCCAGGTTTGCGGCCGGCTGATTGCGAAAGCCCTTCAGAATGCGGTAGACTTTGGTATCTTCGATCAGACGCCGTGCCAGGAGCCGGTTCAGCGGCGGCAGGGCGAGGGCGCGGTCGCGAATCACCTCGGTCAGAATGCCGCCCATGCCGAAGAGAACCACGGGACCGAAATCCGGATCTTTCCTAGCGCCCAGGATCAGCTCGACCAGCGGCGGCGGCAGCATCGGTTGAACCGTGGCCCCCTCGGTACCGCCGGTGGCCCCGTAGGCCATGGCACTTTGAATGATCCGGTTATAGGCGTCGCGGACCTCATCGCCATTTTTCAGGTCCAGCGCAACGCCTCCGGCTTCGGTCTTGTGACTGATCTCGCGCGAGTAGATTTTTAAAACGACCGGATAGCCCATCTGTTCGGCTTTGCGGACGGCTTCCTCGGCCGAAAAGGCGACCTCGGTCCGGTTGACCGGAATACCGTAAGCCGCCAGCAGGGACTTGGCCTCGACTTCGTTCATAACCGGCGTCTTGCGCTCGAGCGCCTGCTGGAGTGACGAGGCGGCTTTCTGGTGGTCGACCTCGATCCGGTGCGGCAGGCCGGAGGGTATCTGCTGCAGCAGTTCGATGTTGCAGGCGTAGCGCCAGAGATTGGTGAAGGCCCGCACCGCCCGTTCGGGAGTGTCGAAGGTGGGGATGCCGGCGCGGTGAAAAATAGTGCGGCCGCGTTCGGCCAGCGGCCCGCCGATCCAGGAGGTGAGCACCGGAAACGGCCGGTCCTTGATCTGCTCGCAGATGGCCTCGGCCACCTCGACCGGATCGATCATGGCCTGCGGGGCCAGGATGACCAGCAGGCCGTTGACCTCCGGGGCTTCCTCGCAGACGGCGACCACCCGGCGGTATTCTTCCACGGCCGCGTCTCCCAGGATGTCGATCGGGTTGCCCCGGCTCCAGTGCGGCGGCAGGACGGCATCGAGTTTGGCGATGGTCTCGGCGGACAGGGCCACCGGTTCGAACCCATAGTCGGCGAGGGCATCGGCGGCCATGACCCCCGGACCGCCCGCATTGGTGACGATCGCCAGGCCGGGGCCGATGGTCCTGGGCTGCTTGGCCAGAAGTTCGGCGCAGTCGAAGAGTTCCTCGAAGGTCCGGACGCGCACGATGCCGGCGCGATTGAAAGCCGCATCGTAAACCGCGTCTTCACCGGCCAGGGCGCCGGTATGCGAGGCTGCGGCGGCCGCGCCGGCGCGGGTGCGGCCGGCTTTCAACACGATGATCGGCTTGATGCGCGCCACCGCGCGGGCCGCGCTCATGAAGCCGCGGTGCCGCGTGAGGTTTTCCATGTACATCACGATGCTGCCGACCTGCGGATCGTTGCCCAGATAGTCGATCAGATCACCGAAATTCACGTCCAGCATCGAGCCCAGGCTCACGAAGTAGCTGAAGCCGATATGTTCCTTGATGGAAAGGTCCAGCACGGCCCCGCAGACGGCCCCGCTCTGCGAAATGAAGGCCATGCTGCCCGGCAGCGGCATCTGCGCCGCAAAAGAGGCGTTCAGGTTGGCGCGCGTGTTGATAATGCCCAGGCAGTTGGGACCGACGATGCGCAGCCCGCTGTCCTGCGCGGCGGCGGCCATGGCCTGCTCCACTGCGCGGCCCTGTGCACCGGTCTCCTTGCCGCCGGCGGAAATGATGACCGCAGCGCCCACGCGGGTCGCGGCGCACTCGGCGATCAGGTCGGGCACCATCTGGATCGGAACGGCGATGACCACCAGGTCGACGGTTTCAGGCAGGTCCGTTATGGTGGGGAATGCTTTTTGGCCCGCAATGGTGGGATGACGCTGATTGACCGGGTAGACGGTGCCCGCGAAGCCGCCTTCGATCAGGTTTTGCATCACGGCGGCGCCGATGGTGCCCTTGCGGTCGCTGGCACCGACCACGGCCAGCGACCGGGGGGCGAACAGCCGGTCGAGATTCACGATGCTCATAATGGCATCAAGCTCCTTCACTGCCCCTGGAGAGCCGATGGTTTCCAGGTCTGGAAATGCTCATGCGGCCAGAAGTATTGTCTCAGCTGTTGACGAAAGCACTCACCGCAAAGGCGCAAAGAGCGCGGCGTCTCGATCTGCTGTCAACTTACGATATTATCCAGACCGATTTTTCGCGCGCAAGATAGACGACCTTGTTCGTCACGCGGCCCATGAAAAAATCCTGGGTGCGGCTCAGGCCGCGGCGCCCCATGATGATCGTGCCGACATCGAGTTTCTTGCCTTCGGCGACGATGGCCGCGGCCCGGCTGCGGGCCCCCGTGATCACCTGGGTGGTGATGGAAGCCGGCCTGAAACCCTTGGCGACCAGACGCGTCTTGGCCTCTTCGAAGGCTTTGACGATGCTCTTTTCGGCGTTGTGGACAAAGGTGTCGCTCGAAGCGATGATTTCGCTGTTTTTCTCCCCGCCGCGGATAACGTGCAGCAGGCGGAAATCGATGTCGTGACCGCTCAGGAAGGAGCCGGCGAAATCGACGGCCTTCAGGGCGTCCTTGGAACCGTCGAGGGCGATCAGATAATGATTGCCCGGCGGCTTGCGGCCGGCCAGCAGCAGCGGGATGAAGGACAGGGCTTCGAGCAGTTTATGGGATACGCTGCCGAGAATGATTCCCGGAATGCGCCCCATGCCCCGGCGCCGCGTCAGCACTGCTTCATAGCCATCCCGCGCCTCACGGACGATATCGCGGGCGATGCCTTTCTTGCGCGGCTGGATTTTGACGTCCACCTGGGCTTCCGGAAATCCGGCGCGGATCACGGTGTCGCGGGCCCGGCCCATGAATTCTTCGATTTTCTTCTTCTGCTCGGCTTCCCAGGCCCTGACGTACTTCACCGACTTGATGCTCTTCGGCTCGCGCTCCAGGTCCCAGTAGCTTTCCGGCACGCCGCTGAAAACATGCATAAGCACGATCTTCAGGTTTTCGAAGGGCGCCATCTTGGTAATGTATTTGACCGTCAGCATGCTCCGTTCGGAGCCGTCCAGCGCCACCAGTAGTTTCTTCTGTTTCTGCGTCGCCATCTCTTAGCCTCATCAGTCGAATTAGGTTCTTGCCGTTTTGCGCTGCGCCGGCCGTCGGCAGCAGATCAGTCGGTATATATCTCGCGTTGGTTCAGGCGGTGGTCCACCATGTAGAGCACCCCGGCCTTTTGGCGCAGCACGTCTTTGAGTTGGCCCAGTTTCTGGCGGTCGATGCTGTGTATGCGGATGTAAACCTTGCGGAAACCGCTCTGGACGTTATCATAGGACGTCAGGATGCTGGCGATCCGCCCGCCGAACTCGCGTACGACATCGGCGACCTCCTTGATGGAACCGGGCCGGTCCTCGAGCAGGAAGGCAAACTGGATGCCGCGGTTGCCGACCCCGGTCAGGGCGATCAGGACCCTGAAAATATCCGACTGGGTGATCACCCCGATCACCTGGCCGGACGCACCGAGCACCGGGGCGCCTGAAATCTTGTTCTTGAGAAGCACTTCGGCGGTTTCCTCCACCGTGAAGTCGTCCGGCACGGTGATCGGATCGCGGGACATGATGTCCTTGACCTTTATTTTGGACAGCAGGTACAGCAGTTCATGAATCTCGAGCGTCGTGGCGTCGGAGGCCGAAGCCCGCTTCAGGTCCCGGTCGGTGATGATGCCGACCAGCTTGCCCTTTTTCAGCACCGGGAGCATGCGGATGGCATGCATTTTCATCAGGCCCATGGCCTCCTGCATCGATTGGTCGATATCGATGGTGACCGTCTGTTTGCTCATCCAGTTCCTTACCAGCATGGTCCAACCTCCTTTGTTGAGCCGGCAGATATCCTTTGTGTCAATCCATTTCCGCTCTATTTTTCAAGGGTCCTTATGCTGAGGAGCGGGACCGGACAGCGGCGGAACATCTTCTCGGCCGTGGAGCCGAAGAGAACGCCGGCCAGATTGCCGCGCCCCTTGGTTCCCATCACGAGCAGGTCGGCGCCCTTGTCTTCGATCACCTGGAGCAGGGCCTTGAAAGGCACCCCGATCCGGATCACCTTCTCGATGTCGAGACCGCCGCCGCCGGCGTCATTGACCAGAGTGTCCATTAATTCCAGACGCTCTTTTTCCTGATCCTCCAGGTATTTCTCGAACTCGAAGGCCGGATAATCCAGGGACACTTTGCGCATCATGTCGACGTCGCGCTGGTTGATGATGTTGACCACCATCAGGCTTGCCTTCAGGTCCCGGGCGAGATCGACCGCCTGTGAGACAACCTGGGGGGCGTATTCTGAAAAATCGCAGGCCGCCATTATTTTATTCAGCTTGCTCATGTCCACTCCTTGCCTCTGTGAGGGTTGCAGTCCCCGACTGGTTTGCTTGACCGGTTGTGGCGCGGTTTGGCCGCGGACCGGATGGCGCGCCGATGGCCCTGACGGATTCGATCCGGACCGATCGTCGCTGCGCCTCCGCCGGATCTGACAGCAGACATGAGCAAGGGGTGTGCCAGTGTGCCCAGCCCGTCTTTCTCTTTATAAGCTATTTAAATTAATACAAATAAAATCACTGTGGCTCGGCCATGGCTTCGCCGGCGACCGGGGCGGTGTCGATATTTTTTACAGGCTGTAAAGGTACTGTCGGTCTTATTTTCGGGTGACGGAGGTCTCGATCTGCAGATTGTACTTCTCGATTTTGGAATGCAGGGTGGGACGCGAGAGGCCCAGCAGGCGGGCGGCGCGGGACCGGTTGCCGCCGGTCACGTTCAACGCCTCGCCGATCAGGATGCCGGCGACGCGGTCCATGCAGGTGTCGAACAGGTTTTTCTGCTCACCGCTTTTGAGAATGTCACGGGCCCAGAGGCGGATGACCTCGTCGGCCTGGGCCGGGGATGAAACGAAATTGGCATCCGCCTCGCTGAAGGCCTGACGAATTTCTTTCTCCCCGACCGGTGCTCCGCGGTTGAAGATCAAGGCCTTCTGGATCGTATTGCCGAGTTCGCGGATATTGCCCGGCCACGGATGGGTGCCCAGGAGCCCGAAAGCCTCGGGCGTGATGCCGGGATTGGCCATGTCCAGGTCGGCGGAAAACCGGCGCAGGAAGTAATCGGTCAGCAGGGGAATGTCGCCGTTTCGCTCCCGCAGGGGCGGCAGCAGGATCGAAACCACCTTGAGGCGGTAGTAAAGGTCTTCCCGGAACCGGCCGTCTTCGATGGCGCGCTCCAGGTTGCGGTTGGTGGCGGCGATAATGCGCACGTCGACGGGGATGGTATCACGACCGCCGAGGCGCTCGATGCTTTTTTCCTGGAGCAGCCGCAGGATCTTGGCCTGGATCGAAAAGGGCATGTCACCGATTTCATCCAGAAAGACGGTTCCGCCGTTGGCCTGCTCGATCTTGCCGACGCGCCGGTGAGCGGCGCCGGTAAAGGCGCCTTTTTCGTAGCCGAACAGTTCGCTTTCGAGCAGGTTTTCGGGAATGGCCACGCAGTTGATCACCAGAAAGGGCTTTTCCGATCTGAGACTGTGCTGGTAGATCGCCCGGGCCACGAGTTCCTTGCCGGTGCCCGATTCGCCCCGGATCAGAACGGTCGCATCCGAACCCGACACCCGGCCGATGGCCTTGTAGACATCCTGCATCTGTTTGCTGCGGCCGACGATGGCCTCGCGGGAGTCGATCTCCGGCACCGCATCCATGGCGACCGGCGTGCGCATGAACCGGCCGGCTTCCAGCGCCTGCTGGATTACCACCAGCATTTCCGGGATTTCGAACGGTTTGAGGATGTAATCGAAAGCGCCCATTTTGGTGGCCTCGATGGCGGTTTCGGTCGTGCCGAAGGCCGTCATGATGATCACCGGCAATTTGGGTTCGACCGCGTGCATGGCCTCAAAGGTTTCGAAACCGTTGATTCCCGGCAGCCGCATGTCCAGAACCACCAGGTCCGGCACCGCCTGCGTCACGATGTCGATGCCGGCTTCCCCGGAGGCGGCGCTCAGGACCCGATACCCCTCCTCGGTCAGTAATTTGTGAAAGCTTTTCCGCAGCTGGTCGTCATCGTCGATAATTAAAACGGTGTTCACGACACCTCTCCCCTGACGGGCAGTGAAATCAGGAAGCTCGCTCCGCGGCCGGGGTTTGAAGAGACATCGATGCGTCCGCCGTGCTCCATGATGATCCGGGCGGCAATGCTCAAGCCGAGGCCGGTGCCCTGCTCCTTGGTGGTAAAAAAAGGCTGAAGGATTCTTTCGATGATGTTGGACGGGATTCCCGGGCCGTTGTCGGATATACGGATGTGGGCCTGCGGCTGGGCCGCATCGTTGCGGACGACTTCCTCGTGAATGGTGATGGCGCCGCCCCGGCCCATGGCTTCGCAGGCGTTGACGATGATGTTGACCAGGACCTCCTTGAGCTGTTCCGGGTCGGCCGAGACCACCGGCAGGGGCTGGCGCCGCTCGATCGCAAGCTGCACGTCATAGGAGCGCAGCCGGTGGCCGAGCAGCTGGATGGTCGAGTCCACCACGTTTGACGGGCTGATCGACTGCATCTGAAGCTTGGGCGGCCGCGAGAACTCCAGGAAGTTTTGCACGATCGTGTCGATGTGGCGGATTTCGGCCGAGATGACGTCGAAATCCTCTACCTGCTCCTCGTTCAGTTCCAGGGAGCGGTGGAGCGAAAAGAGCCGCATCTTGACCGACGTGAAGGGATTGCGGATGCTGTGGGCCATGCCGGCCGCCAGCCGGCCGACCAACGCCATTTTTTCGGCCTGCTGAAGGGTTTCGCGGCTCCGGCGCAGCTCGATCCGGGTCTGATCGACATTGTCGATCAGGCCGCGGACGCTGCGGCTCAGGGCGTTGATTTCATCTCCGTTGCCGCGCTGGCCGGGTTTTTCGCGCTCGGTTTCGCCGATCAGCCGCCTGACCGGCGTCAGGATGTGAACGACCAGCACGTACGCCAGAAAAACCGCCAGCAGTAAGTCGATCAGGATGGCGGAGTAGGCCAGCGCCCGCAACTGTTCGGCCCGCGCGGCGCTGGCTTCCGTGGAGAGTTTGATGTTGCGGGAATGAAGCTGCTTGAAGTTGTCGCACTGGTTCAGGATTTTGAAAAACTCGTCGCGCGATTCGTGCAGCAGGGCCGTGATGGTCTTGCGTTCGCCGGCCATGTAGTCGGCGATGACGCGGTCCTTGATGGCGATGTAGCGGCTGTATTGCTCTTCGATCCGGCGCACGGCTTCGCGCTGGTCTGTGGTGAGGGCCTGTTGCTTGGCGGCTTCGAGGCGGTCCTTGAAGATCTGGCGGTATTCGCCCAGCTGGCGCAGCCACTCGGGATCGCCGTCCAGGAAGTAATACGACACGAAGCCTTTCTGGTTGACCAGCGCGGTTTCGAGGGCCTGGGCCGTCTGCAGGGCGGCGACATCCTTCTCGGAGATGGCGTTCAGCAGGTCCTGCATGCTGTAGGTGTACCAGACCAGCACGATCCCGCCGCTGAGCGTGATCAGCAGGATGCCGGCCAGAAGCAGATATATCCGGGTTCGCAGGTGGATGCGCATGTGAGATCTCGGCTCTCTATGTGACGGGAACTTCGCCTGCATTGAAATATTCTTAATAGCCGCGCTTGTAAAGCGGTAAATACTGGAAGGCTGGGAAGCTGGGAGGCTGGGAGAGGGGAGGCTGGAGGGCTGGGAGGTTGGAAAGCTGGAAGGTTGGAATGCTGGAAAGCTGGAAGGTTGGGAGGCTGGAGGGTTGGGAGGTTGGAATGCTGGAAGGCTGAAGGCTGGGAGGGGAGAGGTTAGGAGGCTGGAATGTTGGAAGGCTGCATGTACACTCCACCGCCATTCCAATATTCCAGTCTTCCACCATTCCAATGCCCAACCACTGCGTCATCCCCATCTCTCGACGCCCCGTCCCGCCACCTCTCCCGGTTCCCCCGCGCCAGCCCCAATTCCCTGTTGACTCGAATTCAGAATTAACATAGGTATTCAAAACTTATGCCTTCGGACAGCCGGCCATCAGGGACATCATGAGTCACTTTTCCTTTGCAATAGCCTTGATTTTCTATGGGGGCCTCGTGCCCCTTTTTTTTTGGCGCCACTTTGTCTTCATGAAAGCGGCCGGCGTTCTGCTTATAGGCTTGGGGTGCCTGCTGGGGCTGGTTGACGCAGGGGTCAAATTATTCGACCCGCAGGTGATCGGCGCCTCGTTTTCCTACCTGAACACGCTCAGCCTGTCTTTTAAAATAGATGCCCTGTCCGCTTTTTTTCTGATCGCCATCTTTGCCGTCTCCCTTCTGGCGGTCCTTTACAGCTTTCATTACATGGAAAACGCCGCGAAAAGCCTGCGGACGGCGGTCCATTACCTCTTTTTCAGCCTGCTCGTCGTGGCCATGGCGATGGTGGTGACCGCCAACAACCTCTTCACCTTCATGCTGTCCTGGGAGGTCATGTCGCTCTCGTCGTTCTTTCTGGTGGTCTACAACTTCGAAACCGCGCAAAACGTCAAGGCGGGCGCACTCTACCTGGTTTTTTCCCAGGTGGGGGCCATGTTCATCCTCGCGGCATTCGGCGTCCTGTACGCCCACACCGGCGACTTCGGCTTCGAGACGGCGGCCGGCTTGCCGCCCGCGGCCAAGATCCTCGTGTTCGCCCTGGCCTTTGTCGGGTTCGGTTCCAAGGCCGGCGTCTTTCCCCTGCACGTCTGGCTGCCCCATGCCCATCCGGCGGCTCCGAGCCATATTTCCGCGGTGATGTCGGGGGTGATGATCAAGACCGGCATTTACGGAATCCTGCGGATGTACGCGGTGTTGAACTGGCACTCGGCACTCTTCGGCGACATCGTGCTGGCCGCCGGTATCGTTTCCGGGATCCTGGGAGTGGTCTACGCGCTCGGCCAGCACGACCTCAAACGCCTGCTGGCCTATCACAGCGTGGAGAATATCGGGATCATCCTGATCGGCCTGGGCATTGGAATGATCGGGGCGGCCGGCGGCAATCCCGTCATGGCCATCCTCGGCTTCGCGGGCGGGCTGCTGCACGTGCTGAACCACTCGATCTTCAAGGCCCTGCTGTTCATGGGGGCCGGCATGGTGCTGCGCAAGGCCGGTACGGGTGCGATCGACCTTTTGGGCGGACTGATCCGGAAAATGCCGATCACCGCCGCCGCTTTTTTCATCGGCTCGCTGGCCATCTGCGGACTGCCGCCCTTCAACGGTTTCGTCAGCGAGTTTTTGATTTATTTCGGGGGATTCCGGGGCCTGGCGGCGGGACGCTCCGATCTCGTGCCGAGCCTGCTGGCCATCGTCAGCCTGGCGGTTATCGGCGGGCTCGCCCTGGCCTGTTTCACCAAGGTGTTCGGGGTCGTTTTTCAAGGCGAGGCCCGCAGTCGGCCGGCACAAACCGTGGATGAAAAGGGCCTGCTGATGATACTTCCCATGCTGGTGCTGGCCGCCGCCTGCCTTGTTATCGGTGTGTTTCCGACCATCTTCATGGCCATGGCGCTCAAGGCCGCCGCGGCGCTGCAGTTGGGATACGGTGCGGTTCCACTGGCCCCTTTCGCGCAGCTGACCGGCAGCATCACGCGGGCCGCCGCCCTCATTTTCGCCGTTTTTTGCATCCTCCTGGCCGTGCGCACGGCCCTGTACCGGGGCAAGGCGATCGCGCGCGCGGGAACCTGGGGCTGCGGTTTTGCGCGTCCCACGGTCAAAATGCAGTACACGGGGACCTCGTTTGCCGCTTCCATACTCGAATTCTTCAGGCCGGTGGCGCCGCTGACCGAAGACCATTCCGCGGTCAGCGGGCTTTTTCCCGCTAAAGCCCGCTACCGCAGCCACATCGACGATGTGGCCGAGCGGCACCTGCACACTGCGGTCGCACGGCCGGTGCTCGCGCTTTTCGACAAACTGCGCTGGTTGCAGCACGGAGACATCCATCTGTACATCGGTTATATCCTGCTCGCTATCGCGGTCCTGCTGTTTTTTGTCTGACCCGCTGCCGGAAGCGGGCTTTTTATGACTCACGATAGGGCGACGTCATGACATCGGTTACCGTTCTGGTCCTCGCACTGCTGCTGGCCCCGCTGTATGCGGGGGTGATCCTCAAGGTCAAGGCCTTTTTCGGCGGTAAAAAGGGGCCCCCGCTGCTCATCAACTATTTCACCCTGGTCAAGTTGTTCAAAAAGGGCTCAGTCTACAGCACCAGCACAACGGCTATCTTCAAACTGGGTCCCGTGGTGTCGCTGACCGCGGCCGTGACGGTCCTGCTGTTTTTACCCGTTGCCGGGCAGCCGCCGCTTTTCTCCTTCCATGGGGATGTGATCCTGCTGCTTTACCTGCTCGGCCTGGGGCGGTTCTTCACGATTGCCGCCGCCATGGACACGGCCTCGCCCTTCGAGGGCATGGGCGCGGCGCGCGAGGCTTATTTTCCGATTATCTGCGAAGCGACCCTGTTCATGATCCTGATCCTGTTTGCCATTTTGACCGGCCAGGTGAACCTGGCGGCCTATTTTGCCGGCGGCCAGCCCCTTTTTCTCTGGCAGGCGGCCGGGTCCTCCATGCTGTTCGTGGTGATGGCCCTTTTCATCGTTTTGCTGACCGAGAATTCGCGGGTGCCGGTCGATGATCCGGCCACCCACCTGGAGTTGACCATGATCCACGAGGTCATGGTGCTGGATCACAGCGGGCCGGATTTGGCCCTGATCGAGCTGGGCTCTTTTTTCAAGCTTTTCTTTTACGCGGCGATGGTGACCCGCCTGATCTTTCCGTTTCCCATCAGCCATCCGGCCGCCGCCGCCGGGCTGTTTTTCCTTGCACTGGCAGGGGTGTACGCGGCCGTCGGCACCGTCGAATCGGTCATGGCCCGCTACCGCATGGACAAGGTGCCCCAATTCGTGCTGACCTCTTTCGCCCTGGCTTTTTTTGCCACCGTGATGACGCTGGAGTTCCTCTAATGACCCACCTGGTCGATACCATTCTGGCCCTCGTGCTGCTCTCGGTTCTGTTCTCCTTTGGTTCCAGCCGGCTGCCCGCGCTGATCAAGGTGATCGCCTTTCAGGGCATTATTGTTTCCATCGTCCCGCTTTTTTTCGGCCGCGACCCGACGGCCGGCGGGATCGCCTTCACCCTGGTCACGCTGCTGATTCGCGGGATCGGGATTCCGCTCTGCATCCACCTGGCCATCCGGAAGGTGGCGATCCACCGGGAGGTGGAGCCGATCGTTGGCTACAATGCCTCGCTGATGGCGGGGCTGGTTCTGATTGTGGTCGCCACGTTCGTCAGCCCGAAATTCAACCTGCCGCAGGCCGGCGCCAACGCCCTGCTGCTGCCGACCGCCATTTCCCTGTTGGCTGGGGGCATGTTCCTGCTCATGGCCCGCCGCAACGCCATCGCCATGGTTCTGGGCTACATCATGATGGAAAACGGCATCTATCTGGTGGGCAGCGGTTTTTCGGTGCGCGCCCACCACATCGTGGAATTCGGCATCCTGCTCGACGTGCTGGCCGGTGTCATGATCATGGCCGTCATCCTGCAGAACATCAAACAGGCCTTCGATGACGTGGACACCGCGCTGCTCAGAACGTTGAAAGAATAGGCGTCAGCGTGTACAAGGCACCGCATCTGCTGTGTTGCCGGGCACTTGACGTACAAAAAAGTACGCCTGCGCGCCCGACGCCTTGCAGCTGCGGCACCCTGTGGACGCTGACGAACAGGCCAGTTCAATGGTTGAAATCATATTTCTGGTTCCGTTCATTGCCGGCGTGGTCGCGTTTTTTCTACCGCGGGCATCCGGGCGCGCGCTGCTGGTGATGACCGGGGCCGTGCACCTGCTGCTGTCGGCGGCCGTGTGGATCTATCGGCCCTCGGCGCTGCTTGCAGACTATTTCGCCGTCACGCCCGAGGGCCTGTTGTCGCTGCTGGTGATATCACTGCTGTTTTTCCTGATCTCCATCTACACGGTCGCTTATCTGCGGGAAGCCGACATCCGCTCGGAGCCGGTTTTCACCGGCGCGATGCTGCTTTTTTTAGCCACCATGACCATGGTCACACTCTCGGATCACATCATGGTCATGTGGATCGCCATCGAGGCCACGACCCTGGCCAGTGCGCCGCTGATCTACACCCATCGCTCTGCGGCTTCCCTGGAGGCCACCTGGAAGTATGTGCTGATCTGCTCGGTGGGCATCGCCCTGGCCCTTTTAGGCTCGGTGC
The DNA here is from genome assembly GCA_049281435.1 of Desulfobacterales bacterium. Classification (GTDB taxonomy): domain Bacteria; phylum Desulfobacterota; class Desulfobacteria; order Desulfobacterales; family SG8-13; genus JARFQH01. Next base: position 21,795 of record JBAPSB010000228.1, on the reverse strand, counting down.
TGATCGCCCTGTCCATGGACGTGGGCAGCGTAGAGGCGCCGATGGCGTTTTCCGTGCTGACCAAAGTGGCGCCGCGGCTCGATCCGTTGTGGCTCAAGACCGGGTTCGTGTTCATCCTGGTGGGCTACGGAACCAAGATGGGGCTGGCGCCGATGCACACCTGGCTGCCCGATGCGCATAGCGAGGCGCCCAGTCCGGCCTCGGCCCTCTTGTCCGGGGTGCTGCTCAACTGCGCCTACCTGGGGATATTCAAGACCCATAAAATTATGCAGGCCGCGGGTTTGGCGCAGTTTTCCGGCACGACGCTGATGGTCTTCGGGCTGGCCTCCATCCTGGCGGCGGCGACCTTCATCCTCAAACAGAGCGAATACAAGCGCCTGCTGGCCTATTCGAGCATCGAGAACATGGGAATTATCGCTTTCGGCACCGGGGTCGGCGGCCTGGGCGCCTATGGCGCCATTTTGTGCCTGATCCACCACAGCCTGATCAAATCGTCCCTGTTCTTGTCTTCCGGCAATATCCTGCTGGGCTACGGCAGCCGCCTGATCAGCGGCACCGGCAAGCTGGCCCGGCTGATGCCCGGAACCTTTGCGGCCTTTTTCGGCGGGTTCGTGGCCATCGCCGGTTTTCCGCCTTTCGGTATCTTTCTGGGGGAGTTGTTTATCATTCTCGCTGCTTTCCGGGCCGGCCACTTTTGGGCGGCGGGGCTTTTTATCTTCAGCATCTGCGTTATATTCGCCGGCTTCGCCAACCATGTTTTGCAGATTTCCTTCGGCGGTGGAAGTGCCGCGATCCGCATTACCGAGAAGCCCGGCCTGATCTGGCCGCAGTACGCACTGCTGCTGACCTCGCTGCTGCTCTGCCTGTGGATGCCGGGCACCTTGTACCGCACGATACTGACCGCGGTGAGCTATGCCGGGAGTTTCCATCCATAAATGGTCTTTTTTCCGCTGCGCGGCCGGTCGTAGCGGGTTTCCGGCTGCGGCGTCCATAACGTCCGCCTCGCCGCAAATACCGCCGGGGCGATGCGGCCTTGGCCAGCGGACAACACCACAGGCATGAAGCGGACACTCAGCAGTGCCATAAATAGGCCGTGGATGGGTGCTGTTTAGAAAGATACGCATGGAAAAGGATTTTTTGCAGATCGAAAATGGCGAGGCCGTTGAAAGGGACACCCTGCCGCAGCTGATGTTCGCCGACTTCCGGGAGCGGGCGCTTGACATCGTGGCTGGCGGGGGCAACATCGTCCACTATTTCGCCTATGCGGACGAGGGGGCCGTCAAGCTGCTGGCGGTGCTCAGGACCGACAAGCTGCTGCTGGCCGGTTGCGATGCGCCGGCCGCTTACCGGTCCATGACGACGAGCTGCGCCGCCTTTCACATGTTCGAGCGTGAAATCGCCGAACAGTTCGGCATCATCCCCGAAGGACACCCCTGGTTGAAGATGGTCCGCTACCATCCCAATACCCGCGGGCGACCGGATGTGTTCGGCAACGATTACACCAAGGACATTCCCGGCGCCTATGATTACTATGCCGTGGCCGGCGAGGAGATCCACGAGGTGGCCGTGGGGCCGGTGCATGCCGGGGTGATCGAGCCGGGTCATTTCAGGTTCAACTGCATTGGCGAGCGCGTGCTGCACCTTGAGATCCAGTTGGGCTACCAGCACCGCGGGGTCGAAGCCCTGTTGCCGGCCGTCGATGCCCGGCGCTGGCCGGTGATAGCCGAGGGCATCGCCGGCGACACCGCCATCGGAAACAGCCTGTGCCTGGCCCAGGCGGCAGAAGCCCTGACCGCGCGCCGGCCGGATGCCGGAGCGCGCACCATCCGCACGATCGCGCTGGAACTCGAGCGCATCGCCAATCACGTCGGCGACCTGGGGGCCTTGAGCGGCGATGTTGCCTTCCTGCCGCCGGCCAATTACTTCGGCCGGATGCGCGGGGATTTTCTCAACCTGACCCTGTGGATGTGCGGAAACCGTTTCGGCAAAGGGTTGGTGCGGCCCGGCGGCGTTCGTTTTCCCGTCACCGACGCGGATCGTGCCACCTTGTCGGCGCGCATTGCCGAACTGAAACCCCAGGTCGAGCACGTGATCGAGCTTCTGTTTTCGACTTCCAGTGTCCGCTCCCGCTTCGAGGGGTGCGGAAGCATCTCGACGGCGGACGCCGGGCAGCTCGGCCTGGTGGGGCCGGCCGGGCGGGCCTGCGGAATTTCCTACGATGTCCGGCGCTGTTTTCCCACCGAAGGCTACGGGCGGCTCAAGATTCCCGAGACCGCCCAAACCAAGGGCGACGTCGACGCGCGGGCCAGGATCCGGGCCGGGGAGATCCTGCAATCGCTCGAAATTGTCGAAACCCTTTTGGGCGAACCGATCGAAACGGCCACCGTCGAGGCGGCCGAGCCGGCGCTGGCCCCAAATTCCATGGTGGTGACGCTCAACGAGGCCTGGCGAGGCGAACTGTCGCACTGCCTGTTGACAAACGCCGCGGGCGGCATCCTGCGCTACAAGGTCAAAGACCCCTCCTTTCACAACTGGAACGGACTGGCCATGGCGCTCAGGGACACGGGGATTTCAGATTTTCCGCTCAACAACAAGAGCTTCAACCTGTCATACTGCGGCTTCGATCTCTGACCGGCACGGACGGCGGGCGGGACACCCCCGGAGCCGGCCTTTAAACCGGCGGCGAAGGTGAAGGAAGGATTATGCTCAACATAGTGAAAAACAGGTTCGAGCAGGGCTACCGGACCAGCGCCTACCCCAAGCAGGCCATCGAACTGCCGGCCCGCTATCGCGGATTGCCGCAAATTGACAGGGAAGCGCCGCCGGCGCTGGCCGCAAGGTGCGCGGCCGCCTGTCCCCAGGCGGCCATCGATGCCGAAAAAAAAATGATTGATTTGGGGCGCTGCGTGTTTTGCGGCACCTGCGAGCGCCTTTCAGAGGGCCGGTTTGTCACCTTCACCCGCAACTTCGAACTGGCAGTGGCCGAAAAAGACCACTTGATGACAGGCGGCACGCTGCCATCTCTGGCCGATCACGCCCGGCAGCACTTAAAAAAGCTTTTCGGCCGCTCCCTGCAGTTGCGGCAGGTGTCGGCCGCCGGCTGCAACGCCTGCGAGGCGGATCTGAACGTCCTGGCCACCCCCTTTTTCGATCTGGCGCGCTTCGGCATCAATTTCGTGGCCTCGCCGCGCCATGCCGACGGCATCGTCGTCACCGGCCCGATTTCCGCCAACATGAAAACCGCCCTGCTCGAGACCTACGCGGCCGTTCCGGCCCCCAAGGTGGTTATCGCCGTGGGCAGTTGCCCGCTCAGCGGCGGCCCCTTTCGAGGCAGCCCCGTGATCAGCGAGGGCCTGGACAGCCTGCTGCCGGTCGACCTGTACATTCCCGGCTGCCCGCCACACCCCCTGACCAATTTGCACGCCCTGCTGAACTTTTTCAAATAAGGCGTCAAGATACAAATTTTGCCTGCGTTATCGGTCGTCGGCGTATAAAAATATACAACCTTCTTCCTGGCCTTGTCAAAATCCGTATCTTGAAGCCTTTCGGCCGATCGGAAACCTGGCTGACAGCCGCATGCGGCGCGTTCGGGCAAGCCCCGCGGTCAGGACCGGATGTCGATGGTCGGATAGACCCCTTTCTGCGGGCCGAGCGGGTGGGGTTGGATGATGTTGTAAGCGATGTGCTGCACTTTCTGGGCATGGCCCCTGTTTTTTTTGCCGTCGAAGTAGGCCCCGTTGGCTTCGAGAATGTGGTCGATACGGTGTTTAAAGGCCTTCACGAAGGCCTGGCCGTTGCCCTCGAAGGTCATGGCGCCCAGAGTGATTTTGTCTTTGACCTTGGCCAGGTCTTCGAGGGCGATGCTGTGCTCCTTCAGGTCCGCGGGCCTTCTGATCAATCCCCAGACCAGGTGGCCTGGCGGAATCGTCAACGGCTCCTTGATATCGATAATGGTGTGGGGCATGACAATCACGCCCTCACCGATCCGCAGGGGTGAATCGAACGAGCCCCGCAAAAATGAATTGAACCCGACAAATACGTTGGTTTCCAGGATCGCGTCGATCAGTTTGGCACCGTGGGCGGTGACGTTGTTGCCCTTGAGTTTCGAGTCGATGATGTAGCAGTGTTCCTGGGCATTGGCCCCTTTGCCGAGAATGGAGCTTTCGATGTAGGCGTGTTGGGCGATCAGGACATTATCACCGATGCGGGTCTTGGGTTTGATGACGGCATAGCGGCTCAGCGATGCACTTTTCGGCACGGAGATGGGACTGTTGAGGTGAACCACATTGAAGATGCCCTGGAAATCGGTTTTACGGCCTTCGACAAAGTCCATGAAAATACCGGTGGGGTGTCCTCCGGGCTTATAGGCGATGTATTTTTTCAACTCCGACTCGGCAAACTGGTAGCTGAAGTCAAACTTGTCTTCGGCCCTGATCCAGATTCTTCCGGCCGCCACCTGCTCGTGCCAGAGTTCGCCGACCTGCAGATAGGCAAAGGTTCCGACGAAACACCCGTGCAGGCTGGTCAGATCCACGGTGCTGAACGGACTCAGAAAACAGCCCTCGATCCAGGAGCCGTGGATGTTGGCATAGGATGTCGAGGCCGAGTTCTTGATCAGGAACAACTCCGGATTTTCCGGGTTGTGTGAACAGTTGTGGACCAGGGTCTTGATCAGGAAGCTGTCCTTGATCAGGATCACTTCGTCGTGGTCGAGGCGGATGTCGATCCCGCGATAGGTGTAGACATCTCCGCTGCACTTCAGTTCGTCGCCGCGGATATCGCATTTGTAAAGGATCGAATTGTCGACTTTGCACTGCCCGACCAGGTTGCTTCCGGCCAGATTGGCGTGGTTGAACTGGTAGTGCAGCGGGTGGTGCGGCGAGATGCCGTAAAGCGCGTAGTATTTGGCCATCTTGCTCAGCGGGACATAGCTTTTGAGCGCCTCCGACGCGGCGAAATCGAAGCGCCGCAAGTTGACATCGACCCGCTGACTGATCCGACCGCGCAATTTTTCGAGTTTTTGCATGACACCCCCAGATGTTTTGGCAAACCGCTCTCGCGACGGGACCGAACAGGTCGCGGGCCCCTTCCTGTCAACCGGCAAAGTCAAGTAATGTAAGATGCTTACCTATCTTATCGATACCGTTTTTCTACACTATTGTTTCATCGATGTATAGATTTTTTTTAGCAGCGCCTGCCGGACCGCGGGCAACATCGCCTCGGCCGGCAGGGTGTTCCTGTTTTTCGATGTGGTGCTTGGTGATGGCGACCGGGTCTTTTCCTGTTGACGCGGTTGGGGGCCTTGGGTATAGTCGGGCGCAATCCGGTATTGGGCGGATGTGGTTTTCGATTGGGGATCGACACGGTTTCCGGAAGGCCGGCCGATTTTTCGTTGGGTTGCGGCCCTGGGGGCCGCAGATGAGGTGATAGGGGCGTGGACACCTTTCGGGTCTTATTGGTGGATGACGAGCCGGATTTTACCGACACACTCGTGCGGCGGCTCGGCATGCGGCAGCTCGACGTTCACGGGGTTTACAGCGGCGCCGCCGCGCTGGACTACGCGGACCGGAACCCGGTGGACGTGGTGGTGCTCGACGTGCGCATGCCGGGCATGGACGGCATTCAGGCGCTCAAGGAAATCAAGGCGCGCCATCCGTTGGTCGAGGTCATCATGCTGACCGGGCACGCCAATGTGGAAGTGGCCATTGAAGGAATGAAGCTGGGGGCCTTCGACTACCTGATGAAACCGATCGAAATCGACCAACTGCTCTACAAACTGCAGGACGCCTACCAGAAAAAGGCGATTCAGGATAAAAAGATCGCCACCCAGAAAAAAGACCCGGCCGGCATCTGAATTACCTCAGTGGCTCTGTTCTGCGCCCATTTTCGGTTTGCCCCCCAAGGTTGTTCACCTGGAGCCGGCTGACCGCCTGCAGGCCGTCGCCTCGCCCGCCGATTATACAAGCCGCAACCGTCCGGCGGCCAACGATTCTTTCCTTTACAGCCTGTAAAAAATGCCGACACCCCGCCTCTTTTTTGTTCGTCCGCTGCCGTTTAGCATATCCTGCAACTGACCTAAAACTAAGCGTTTAAATGAAGTGATTCGGAAGCGGCGCCTTGGCATATCCCTTGCTTTTTTCAGCCGGCATCATGTGGGATCCCGTGTCGGCCCGGTGCAATTGGTTGAGCGGCGGCCACACGGGGAGATGCCGGCGGGCAGCTTCCGGCAACCAGCAGGCGGACGAGGCGTCCGGTCGGTTCCGGCCGGGCCAATCATACAACCTTTTGAACGGCAAGGAGTTGATATGGGATTTTTCAGACAGTGGGGGCAGTTCATGACGTATGGCGCACAGCGGTTTGCCGAGTGGGAAATCGACAATGCGACCACGATCCTGCGCGACCGCAAACGGCTGTTTATCCTCGGCCTGCTGATCGTGCCCGTCATTCTCGGCGGTTGGGCCTTCGCGGATCAGATCGGCAGCGCGATGCCCCATCTCCTGGGGGGCAAAACAGCCTATAATCCGGCTTTCTACAGTACGGGCATCTTCATCGTGTCGATCCTGATCGGTGTGGGCGCCGGGCTGATCACCGGGTGTATCGGCGCCGGCGGCGGATTCATCATCGCCCCGGCCCTGATGAGCGCCGGCATCAAAGGCATCCTGGCCGTCGGCACCGACCTGTTCCACATTTTCGCCAAGGCGATCATGGGCAGCGTGATTCACCGCAAACTCGGCAACGTTTCAGTGCCGCTGGCGGCCGTCTTCCTGATCGGGGCGATTATCGGCGCCACCGCCGGCGGTGTGATCAACCGGGTCCTGTATGACATCAACCCGGTGTTAAGCGACACCTTCATCACGACGGTTTACGCGCTGATGCTCGGTTTCCTCGGGCTGTATGCCATGACCGACTTCCTGCGCGCCCGCAAGGCCGCGGCCCGGGTGAGCACCACCTATGGCGGCGGCGGGGCCCACGCCAAGGACGAGGGCGCCGAGATCGGCAACCTGTCCAAGAAGCTGCAGGCCATGACCATCCCCCCCATGGTGCGTTTCGACCACGAGCTGGTGCCGGGCGGCCGTGCCATTTCCTGGGTGTTTCTGGTCCTGAGCGGCGCCCTGGTCGGTCTGGCCGCCGGTATCATGGGCGTCGGCGGCGGCTTTCTGACCTTTCCCATCTTCGTCTACGTGCTGGGCGTTTCTTCCATGACCACCGTGGGTACGGACATTTTTCAGATTGTCTTCACGGCCGGTTACGCCGCCATCACCCAGTATGCCATCTACGGGTTTATCTTCTACACCCTGGCCATGGGGATGCTGCTCGGTTCCCTGTTCGGCATCCAGATCGGGGCCCTGGTGACCAAGGTGGTCAAGGGGATCACGATCCGCGGTTTCTATGCCATGTCCGTGCTGGCCGGCTTTGTCAACCGGATCTTCGCCTTGCCCGCCAAGCTGGGTGAAATGGGCATCATCCCCATCAGCAAGCAGGCCGGGGCCCTCCTGAACACCATCGGGATCGTGGCGTTTTTCATCGTCATCGGCGGGTTCTCGGTCTGGGTCATCGGCACGTTTCTGGCCAACACCAAAAAACTGAAGGGAGAGGTAGCCTAACCATGATAGCGAACAAAAAGACATTCAATATCGGTCTGGGCATGATGGCGGCCTTTATCGTGGTGCTGGTGATATTCTTCATGCCGATTTTCAATGGCCACAACGGCCTGAATTACCTGGATTCCCTCTTCAACTCCATTTCCAAGGGCTCGGCGCATTTCATTCCGCGGCTAAAGGAGGAGGTGCGGGCCTTCGATCAAAAAACGGTCGATCTCAACCTGACCCTGAAAAGCGCCGAGCAGGCCCAGCAGACGGCCCTGATGTTCCAGAAGGCCGGAGCGGCGGCCGAGGCCGATGGGGAAAAACTCAAGGTCTCCGGCAACCTTGGCCAGGTCTTCGCCGCCATTCTGGAGGACAGCGATGCCATGTTCTTCAACGACAGCCAGAAAGTGGCCGCCAAATACGGTTTCGAGGCGCGCCAGGTGCTCTTCAACTGGTGGACGGCCCTCAATTCCATGGAGAAGGCCCTGACTACCCAGAAGAAATTCAACGATGCGAAGATGGTCGCGACGGTCAGAAACAGGGCCGTGGAAGTCGCGTTCAACTTCTACCAGATCGAGCCGCAGAATATATCCGATAAATATGGTATCGTCATCTTTTCGCTCATCTTTTACGTGATCTACACGCTCTGGTATGGCTTTGCCATCATGTACATGTTCGAGGGCTGGGGCATGAAAATGGAACACTGAGGGCCGGAGCAGACACGGGCCGCGACATATGGCGGCCGGCGGGCTGAAGAAATGGCTGAAGGCGTCAAGTTTCCCTTCGGCCATTTCCTTATTCTTTCAGAAAAAAACCTGTTTTTTCGATCCGCTTTGGGCATGACCGGTTTACCGCACCAGCGTTCCTGGAGTATGGTAGGGTATGATGAGTCTGAAACGAAACACCACCTTCCCCATTTCGGACGATTGTGTGACGGCATGAAACGTTTCGGTCAACTGATCAGGAAGTTTTTCCCCGCCCGCGAAGAACTCGAGCCCGCCGATGTCGACGCCCTGCGCCTCGATTTCAAAGAGCGCTACCGTAACTTCCAGCAATTGATCAGCGCCAATAACAAGGCGCTGGAAATCATGGCCGGCATCGAACTGGCGCTCAAAGGCGAGCGCCCCTTCGGCATGACGTTCGTGCGCAGCAGCGCCACCGCGATTGCCGTCGACGTCTTCCGGATGGTCAGAAAAATCATGCTGCTGGCACCGGGTAAATACGATGAACTGGTGGAGCGTTTCAATCAGGTTCAAAAAGAGATCGAGCAGATCCTCACCGAAAAAAAACCGCTCAAGGACGACCGGCTCGTTTTGCCCTTGAGCTGCATCAACAAAGACATGGCCGATGTCGTCGGCGGCAAGATGGCCAACCTGGGAGAAATTCGCAATGCCGTCGGCCTGAGGGTGCCGCCCGGATTCGTCATCACCTCGGCGGCCTATCAGAGGTTTTTCGACCACAACGATTTGGGGGCCGAAATCAACCGGCGGCTGCAGAGCGCCGACCTTGAAGACATCCAGCAGCTCTATACCCTGCAGGCCGGCCTGGACCGACTGATCGTCGAGGCCGGCCTTCCGCAGGAACTGGCCGATGCCATACTCGAGGCCTGGCGCGCCACCGAAGAAGAGGCCGGTTTCGAGATAACCGCCGCGCTGCGCAGCAGTGCGCTGGGCGAGGACGAAGCCGGCAGTTCCTTTGCCGGGATGCACCGTTCCGAGCTGAACATTAGCGCCCAGAATGTGCTTCAGGCCTACAAGGAGATCGTGGCGAGCAAATACAGCCTGCAGGCGATGACCTACCGCATGAAGAAGGGGTTCAAAGACGAAGACATCGCCATGTGTGTGGGGTGCCTGGTAATGGTCGATGCCCTGGCGGGGGGCGTGATGTACTCGCGTAACCCGATCGATATCAATGACGACGCGATTTTCATCAATTCGGCCTGGGGGCTGCCGAAGGCGGTGGTCGACGGAACCATCGACTGTGATCTTTTCGTCGCTTCGCGCCAGCCGTGCCTCAAGGTGATTCACCGGGACGTCAAGGACAAGGACCGCAAATTCGTCTGCTACCCGCTCGAAGGGGTCTGCCGGATCGACCTTACGGCGGACGGTACCCGCCGGCAACCGTCGCTGTCCGAAGAACAGGTGCTGGCGTTGTCTGAAATGGCCGTGCGGATGGAGGCGCATTACGGCTCCCCCCAGGACATCGAGTGGGCGGTCGGTCACGAGGGCGAGGTTTACATCCTGCAGTGCCGCCCGTTGCAGCAGGTGGCTGCCGCGGTGCGCTCTTTGCCGCAGGTGCCGCGCAAGCAGCGCGAAGAAGACGTGCTCATCGAAGGCGGGGTCACCGCCAGTCCCGGTGCCGTGGCCGGACCGGTCCATCGGCTGGAACGCGGCATCGACATGCTATCCTTTCCGGAAGGCGGCATCCTGGTGGCCCGCGAGGCGCTGCCGCGCTGGGCTTCGCTGATCAACCGCGCGGCCGCGGTTGTCACCGAGCACGGCAGCTTCGCCGGCCACCTGGCCAACGTGGCGCGCGAGTTCGGGGTGCCGGCACTTTTCGGTGTCTCCGATGCCATGAGCCGACTCGAAAACGGCGACCTGATCACGGTGGATGCGACCGGAAAAACGATTTACCGCGGTCGCGCGGAACATCTCCTCACGGCGCAGGAAAAAAAACAGGGGTTGATGGAGGGCAGCCCGGTTTACAACACCTTGCGGCAGGTCAGCGCGTTCATCGTGCCGCTGAACCTGCTGGACCCGGCGGCACCGGAATTCGTTCCCAAAAACTGCCGGACTCTGCACGACATCACGCGCTTTATCCACGAAAAGTCGGTGCGGGAAATGTTCAGTTTCGGCAAGGAGCACAATTTTTCGGAACGTTCCAGCAAACAGCTTTTCTACAAGGTCCCGATGCACTGGTGGATTCTGAATCTGGACGATGGCTACCGGGACGAAGTCAAGGGCAAGTACGTCAAGCTGGAGAATATCGCCTCGGTCCCGATGCTGGCCTTCTGGGAGGGGTTCGCGGCCATCGTCTGGGACGGACCGCCGTCCATCGACGGCAAGGGGTTGATGTCGGTCATGTTTCAGTCGACCGCCAACACGGCCCTGAACACCGGCCGGCGATCCCGCTTCGCCGATCATAACTACTTCATGATTTCCAGAAATTTCTGCAACCTGAGTTCACGGCTCGGCTACCATTTCACCACGATGGAAGCCCTGGTCACCGAACGCAACGAGGAAAACTACGTCAAGTTCCAGTTCAAGGGCGGTGCCGCGGACCTGGACCGTAAAGCGCGCCGCGCCGACTTCATCGGTCGGCTGCTCGAAGACCACGGCTTTAAAACCGAAGTCGTCCAAGACAACCTGGAGTCCCGCACCGAGGGGCATGACCCGGAGTTCATGAAAAAGTGCATCGAGACCCTGGGCTACCTGTGCCTGCACACTCGTCAGATCGACATGATCATGTCGAACGAAACCATGGTGAAGTACTACCGCGTGAAGTTCGACAAGGAGATCGATTACCTGGTCAACGAGCACAAGCGGGTCTTCTATACTTGATGCGGAAAGGGACATGACGATGGTGCACCTTCACCGAAAACACTTGATTTCCATTGTCCTGGCGGTCCAGATTACTCTGACGTTCTGGGGGTGTTATCCGAAGCGGGTGGGGCCGGCGGGTCCTGAAGGGCAGCGACTGACCTGGGCCGAGATGAGCGTCGGGCAGCGCAAGCAGCACATGCGCAACGCAATTTTGCCGGTCGCGGCATCCGTTTTTCAATCCTGGCGTCCCGAGCGCTTTGCAAAGGTGGACTGTAACCTGTGTCACGGCCTGGGAGCGGACACCGGAAACTTCCGCATGCCCACAGCCCACCTTCCCAGGCTCAGCGGGGAATTGCTTCTGGGGCCGGAGTTTGCGAAATATCCGGATACCACTCAGCTGAAGCTGGACCGCCTGGTGCCCGAGATGGCCGAAGCTCTCGGTCTGAAAAGCTTCAGCCTCATCACTCGCACCGGTTTTGGCTGCTATTCCTGTCACCTGGGACCAACCGGGCCCATGTTTGGTAACTGACCGGCAATTTGGCCGGTAATACGAAATTTTCCCTTGCCACACGGACACCGGCGCCTATATTGAATCAGACATTTTCGGCCGACACATCTTAATCGTTAACGGCTGCAAGGCGTGAAACAGCGCCCGCGACCGTTTATTTCAGGAGCCGTTCCCGGTGCGCAAGAGCAGAAAAATTGTTGCCGGCGCTGTTATCGCTGCGCTCGTCCTTCTTGGCCTTGCGGTTTCCGCCCTTTTCGTCTTACCGAAATTAATCGACTCGGAGATTCTCAAAAGCAGGATCCGGGCCGAATTGTCCCGCCAGGTCGGAGGGCAGGTCGACTTCGGTCGCGTGGACCTCACCGTTTATCCGCGGCCGCGCGTTTCCATACACCACGGCTCGGTGAGCCTGCCGCAAAAACTGGCCGGGAGCGCGGAAATGGTCACCGTCACCCCCGAGATCCTGCCGCTGCTTTACGGAAGAATCGGCATCCGGGAATTGCGGATTCAGAAGCCGGACGTGACCGCATTTCTGCAAAGCGCGCCTGAAAAAGACACACCGCCGCCGAGCCTGGCCGCAATCGGCGCGCTGGGTCGGCGGGTTGCCGCAGTCGCCGCCGCACTTCCCGGGCTGCATCGGCCCGGTATTCAGACATATTTGGAAAACGGTCGGGTAAAATTAATTTTCGAAGACGAGTCCGCCGTCGAGTTGTCTGACGTCGCCGCGCGTCTTTCGGGCGATTCAGACCATTTTGAATTTCAGGTCGCCGGTACCTCCACCGTTGCCGATAGTATCTCCGTGGCCGGTCGGGTCGATACGGGGCGGATCCAGGGTCATGCGCGCCTTCAGCTGAGCGGCCTGCGGCCGCAGGCCATCGTCCCGGCGATTTCACCGGATTTTTCCATAGAGATGGGGGCCGCCGCCGACATGACGGTCGATATCACCCTGAACGGTGCCGAAAACATCCAGGCGGATATCGATATTTTTCTACCGGCAGTGACATTGGCTGGCAAACATAAAATTGCAGAGCTTAAAAATGCAGGAATCGAAGGCCGGGTGGATCTCGACCGGGATGCGGCCACGATTACCCTATCGAATCTGACTCTGGAATACCCACGGATGACTGTCTCCGGCCGGCTCGTTTCCTCTCTTGACGATGGGCCGGTGCGTATCGAAATAGAAGGCCGGGGGATCGACGTGGCGGCAACGCGCCAGGCGGCATTAACCGCGCTGGGAGAAAACAGGGTTGTTAGTGGTATTTTCGAAGTGGTGAAAGCAGGGCGTGTTCCGCTGATAACCGTGACGAGCCATGGCCGGTCGCTTGGCGAAATGGGGCGCCTGGAGGCTTTGATCATCCGGGGGCAGATGCGCGACGGAGACATTACCATTCCCGGAGCGCAACTGGACCTCAGTGAGGTCGCCGGAGAGGTCGTCGTATCGCACGGAATTCTCGAAGGGGAAAACCTCCGCGCACGCCTGGGAGGCTCGACCGGACAAAACGGCACGATCAAATTGGGCCTGGTTGGTGGCGAGGCGCCGTTTCATCTGGAGGTCGATGTGCGGGCCGATCTATCCCAGTTGCCGCCGATTCTCGAGCGTCTTGTCGACGATAAAGGCTTTCGCAGCGAGCTGGCAAAGTTAGAAGGCTTGAAAGGCAACGCCAACGGGAAGCTGGTGCTGGGTGAAGACCTCAACAATGTGGATGTGACGGTGGCGGCCTCCGATATCAACCTTGTCGCGCGCTATCGTGGGATTCCGCATCCGGTGGCGATCTCCGGCGGTAATTTTTCTTACGCCAAGGCCGGCATCGGTATCCGCCAATGGCGCGGTTCGCTGGGAAAGTCGACTTTTTCCGACCTTTCTGGCGCTTTTAAATGGGGGAAAAAGAGGGTACTGGAAATCTCTTCCGCGCGCTGCATCCTCTATTTGACAGAAATAGTCCCCTGGCTGGCATCGTTCGACGCGCTGCGCGATGAGTTGACCTACTTTGGCGGCGGGAATGGGAGCGTCGCCATTTCTGCGCTAAAATTCAAAGGTCCCCTGCAAGCCCCCCGGGCCTGGCAGTTTAACGTGGCGGGCGAAGTGAGGGACCTGGTGCTGGAGAACTTGCCCGAGCGACCGGGAAAGGTCACAATCGCCCTTGCAAAATTCAAGGCCGATCCTAAAATATTCGCTTACACAAACGGCCAGTTCGGTGTGAAAGATGCGTCCCTTAAATTATCCGGCACCCATAGGGGCTACTTGGAAGGATTCAACGGGGATGTCAGTCTGACGCTGGAAGGCCGCCTGGGCCCCGAGTTCACCGGGTGGTTAGCGCATGTGCTCGGGGCGCCGTCCTGGCTGAAATTCCAGCCGCAGACCCTGTTGCCATCCAAACTGCATTTTGTCACGGGCGACCCAAAAACGTTCTCCGTGTCCGTCTCCACGCAGGAAGGTCTCGAGATTTCGACCGATATCCTGGTGGGTGCTGATGATTTGATTATCGAGAAGCTGTTGGTTCAGGACCCTGTCTCCCGCGCTAACCTTGGGTTCCGCGTAAAGGGTGATGCGGTCGATTTTGCCTTTGACGGAAAAATTTACCAGCAAACCTTCAATCGACTCTTTAGTGCAGAGACCGTTCTTGTCGGATCGATCGATGGAAAAATGCGGTCCCAGTGGGATCTCCGGAACCTTTCCAGGACCAAAATGGAGGGAGAACTGAGGGGACGGGACATATTCGCGCCGTATGATCCGGCCACACCGCTGAAGATAAACTCTTTTGCCATACGCGGCGATGCATCCAGGATTCGAATCGATACGGCGGATCTGAACTGGAGCGAGATGCCCCTGAAACTGTCGGGAACCATTCAGCCGGAGCCCGATAATCGGTTGCGGCTCGACATGGACATCGCCGCGGATGCCGTCGACCTGGATCATCTGATCCAGGTGCTGAAAAGCGGCACGGAGAACAAAGAGCCTCGAGCGGGTCACCATACCCCGTTGCCTGCGCTGACAGGAAATATCCGTTTCGGGACCGACCGGTTGATCTTCAGTGGTCTCACCTGGCGTCCCCTGCGTGCCGATGTCAGCCTGCAGGGCGAAAAAATCGACATCACGTTAAAGGAGGCCCTGTTGTGCGGTATCTCGACGCCGGGAACAATCAGCCTGCGGCCGGGAACCGTCCGGTTCGATATTTCAACACTGGCCCAGAACCAGGAACTCAACCACGCCCTGAACTGTTTTGCCGCGGCCCGATCCGCAAACGATCAAAGAATTATTTTATTTGAAAAAACCTTCAAAGCCGATGGCGTATACAGCCTGAAGGGAAGTTTTCAAGGCGATGGAAAAGCGGAAGACCTGCTCAAAACCGCAACCGGGAAAGTGGCGTATTTAGCGGCAGACGGCCACATTTATCAGGACTTCATCCTTTTGAACGTGCTGAAATATCTGAATACGACCGAGCTGTTAACCGGTCAAACAGACCTGAAGAAGATGGAGAAGACTGGTTTCGGGTACCGCGCTATGAACATCGAGGCCAGTCTGCAGAACGGTAGAATGTCGTATGACAAGATTGTCCTGGATGGCGCCTCGTTGGCGCTCACCGCGGCCGGTAAACTCGATTTTATTACCGGAACGTTGGATATAAACGTGTTGGTGACCCCGCAGGTCACCTTGAACAGTATCTTCGATAAGATCCCGCTGATCGGCGGGGTTCTCCAGACCTTCAACACGGTTCCGCTCGGTTTAAAGGGAACCCTGGATGATATTCGTATCGTCCCCCTGGCGCCGTCGGCCGTTGCCTACGAGTTGGTGAGTCTCATGAAGAAAACCGCCAGGGGCCCGATTAAACTGATTCAGGTCGGCAAAAATCCCTGAGCGCGGTACGAACCCTTGAGAAAACCGCAGGAATCGCCGACGATGCAGCGGGATGCCCGCAGCAAACCGCCCCATTGAGTGCCTCAGGCAGTTATTTCGGACAGCGGATCTTCTTCGAGCACGCGCTTTTTGAGAAATTCGAAAACCGGTGCCTGGCGGGCGGCGGGCGTGGCCTGGCCTTTGACGACCGCCTGGAAATAGTCGATGTCATCCTTTTTCAGGCTCGACAGTTCCCGGTCGATCAATTTTAGCTCGTTGTCGGCCGTGCCATAAATCACGGCCGGCCCAAACCGGATCTCCCCGTCCGCTTTCTCGGCGAAAGCCCCGATGATCTCGTGGTGGGCGGCTTGGAAGACCCTGGGCGGCGATCGGTAGCCGAGCATTTCCGCGAACATGGCCAACGCCTCGCGCACGCCTTTCATGTACCGGCCTTCCAGGGACGCCGCGCCGTCGATGGCGATGTCGGCAACGTCGGCGGCCGTACGGGTAAGGTCCAGCCGGCCGAGGCTCGCGTCGCGGACGCGCTTGACCGAGTCCTCCTTGCGGCTGACCACCACGTCCTTGTCGCTGAGGATCTTGATGACGTTGCGGATGCTGACCATCTCCTTGACGGCCGGGCTCTTGCGGACGACCACATCCTCGACGGTGGTGTCATAGATCGTCAGGTCGTTGTCTAAAGCCAGGATGCGGCCTTTTTCCGCGCTGCCGTTTTCGAGATACAGATCAAGGTCGCGTTCGCGCCGGTGGGTATAGCCCGCGATGTCGAGCAGCTGCCGCATCGCCTCCCGGTCGAGCTTACTGCCGCTGCCCGCCGCGCCGAGCGAGTCGGTAACCCGCTGGGCCAGCCGATCGATGGTAATTTTTTTCAGTAAGTTTTCTTTGTATGACATAGTCTATCCTCCCGCCTTTGGTTGTTTGCGCTAACTTAATGCCCCGGCCCTTGCCTGTAAATACCTGAATCGTTTTGTCATTTGGCGCTCGATGATAATTTTCTTGATATTTCCGCTATTTGGAGTAAAAAGCGTGGGTTGACCGTAATGAAAAATGTCGGCCCCTACGGCAGCGGGCCGGGGTTGAGACCAAACAGAAAGAAAGGAATGACAATGGGCGAATACGCGACCTTCACCTACGGCGGCAAAACCATCGAACTGCCGCTGGTCGTCGGCACGGAAGGGGAGAAGGCCATCGACATATCGGCCCTGCGCAAGGAAACCGGCCTGATCACCCTCGACTACGGGTATGCCAACACCGGCAGCTGCTACAGCGCCATTACCTACATGGACGGTGAAAACGGCGTCCTGCGCTACCGCGGCATACCGGTCGAGCAGCTGGCCGAGAACTCCACTTTTATCGAAACCGCCTACCTGCTGATAAACGGCACGCTGCCCACCCGTTCGCAGTTGAACCGCTTTTCGGTGCTGCTCAACGACAATTCGCTCGTTCACGAAGACATGCGGTCGTTTTTCGAAAAATACCCGCGGGCCTCGCACCCGATGGGCATCCTGTCATCGATGGTCAACGCCCTGAGGAGTTTTTATCCCGAACTGCACAACATGGAAGAAGAGATCAACATCACCATGACCCGCCTGCTGTCGAAGGTGCGCACCATGTCCGCCATGTCCTACAAGATCTCGCGCGGGCACAAGGTGGTCTATCCGCGCTCGGACCTGACGTATTGCGCCAACTTTCTCAACATGATGTTCGACACGCCGGTCAAGCCTTATCGGCTCGACGGCGACCTGGTCGAGGCCCTGAACGTGTTCTGGATTCTGCACGCCGATCACGAGCAGAACTGCTCGACCTCGGCCGTGCGGGTGGTGGGCAGCGGGCGCGTGAATCTCTACGCGGCCATTTCTGCGGGCATCGCCGCCCTGTGGGGTCCGCTGCACGGCGGCGCCAACCAGGCGGTCATCGAGATGCTGGGCGATATCCAGAAAAGCGGCGGCAGCATCATGCCCTACATCAAGCGCGCCAAGGATAAAAAAGACCCCTTCCGGCTCATGGGCTTCGGCCACCGGGTCTACAAGGCCTACGACCCGCGCGCCAAGATCATGAAGGCGATGTGCCACCGGGTCCTGGAAACCCTGAAGCTGCGCGACCCGCTGCTCGACATCGCCATGAAGCTGGAAGAGGTGGCGCTGCAGGATGACTTCTTCGTTCAAAGCAATCTCTACCCGAATGTCGACTTTTACAGCGGCATCGTCCTGCGGGCGATGGGCATACCGACCAACATGTTCACGGTCATGTTCGCCATCGGCCGCCTGCCGGGCTGGATCGCCCAGTGGAAGGAGAGCATGGACGATCCCAACTGGAAGCTGTGCCGTCCGCGCCAGATCTACACCGGGCCGACGAAAAAGGAGTATGTTCCTATCGACGAACGCTAAAAATCAACAAACCCGGGGCATGCCCCGGGTTTGTTGATTTTTTCCGATGACGTTATTCGGGGGGGGCGGCCGGCGGGGCACAAAGAAAGCCCGCGGAGAAAAATCCCGCGGGCTTTCAATTTTTAGCGCTAGAGCCTAGAACAGGCCGGAAACCTTTCCGGTCTTGACATCGACATCCACGCGCCGGAAGGCCGGGTTGGAGCCGGTTCCGGGCATCAGGCTGATGGCGCCGGCGCAGGGACACAGGAACTTGGCGCCGGAATAGATCAGCACGTCGCGGATCGGCAGAGTCCAGCCCTTGGGCACGCCCTTGATCGTCGGTTCGTGGCTGAGGCTCAGGTGGGTCTTGACCATCATGGTGGCGAAATCGGCGTACTTGGGATCGCTTTCCAGCATCTTGGCTTTGGATTCGGCCTCGGGCGACCAGGACACCCCATCGGCCCCGTAGACTTCCTTGGCGATCTTGGCGACGCGATCGCGCAGCTTCATTTCGATCGGGTACAGGAATTTGAAGTCATTTTTCTCGTTGCAGGCGTCGATGACCGCATCGGCGAACTCGAGCGCCCCGTCGCCGCCCTTTTCCCAGTGCTTCGACTCGGCGCAGCGGGC
Source organism: Desulfobacterales bacterium (assembly GCA_049281435.1). Taxonomy (GTDB): domain Bacteria; phylum Desulfobacterota; class Desulfobacteria; order Desulfobacterales; family SG8-13; genus JARFQH01. The sequence goes on along the minus strand of JBAPSB010000228.1, from coordinate 3,313 downwards.
GCCGGCGGCTTCCGCGGCCTTGCGCACCACGGCGCACTCGGCGTCGGTGTCGGTGTAGAAGCGGTTGATGCAGACCACCGGGTTGATGCCGGCCTTGCGGATGACGCCGATCATGTGGACCATGTTCGCGCAGCCCTTTTCGACCAGTTCGAGGTTTTCCTTGCGATAGGTCTCGGGCAGGGCGATGCCGGGCACGACCTTCGGGCCACCGCCGTGCATCTTCAGGGCGCGGATGGTGGAGGTCAGGACCGACACGTTGGGCTTGAGGCCGCTGAAGCGGCTCTTGACGTTCCAGAACTTTTCAAACCCGATGTCGGCCGCGAAGCCGGACTCGGTCACGTGGTAGTCGAAGAGTTTCAGGCCGACGCGGTCGGCGATGATCGAAGACTGTCCCACGGCGATGTTGGCGAACGGTCCGGCGTGGACCATGCAGGGGTTGTATTCGGCTGTGCACATCAGGGTGGGGTTGATGGTGTTGCGCATAAAGGCGGTCATGGCGTTGCCGACTTCCAGATCGCCGGTGGTGACCGGTTTGCCGCTCTTGTCGAAGGCCACGGTGATGTTGTTGAGCCGTTCCTTGAGGTCCGCCAGGTCGCGGATGACCGCCAGGATCGCCATGCACTCGGAACCGACCGCGATGCCGAACTTGGACTGCATGGTGAAACCGTCGAACCGGCCGCCGAGGCCGATGACGATATTCCTGAGGGACTGGGCACAGAAGTCGATGATCCAGCCCATCTCCACCCGCGTGGGATCGATGTCGAGCCGCCGCATGTTGGTCAGGCGCTGGAGCTGTTCGTCGTTGTAGTTGCGCTCATGCTGCATGCGGGAAGTCAACGCCACCATGGCCAGGTTGTGGGCGTTCATGATGTCGTTGATGTCGCCGGTCAAGCCCAGGGAGAATTCGGTCATGGGGATCAGCAGCGAATTGCCGCCGCCGGCGGCGGTGCCCTTGACGTTCATGGTCGGTCCGCCGGAAGGTTGGCGCAAGGCCCCGCCCACATTGACGCCGCGCTTGCCCAGGCCTTCCATCAACCCGCATGAAGTGGTGCTTTTTCCTTCGCCCAGGGGAGTCGGCGTGATGGCGGTTACCTCGATGTACTTGCCATCCTGTTTGCTTTTGAGTCGATCGATGATCTTCAGAAAGTCGAGTTTCGCCAGCCGGCCCATCGGCAGCATTTCGTCTGCTTCGAGGCCCAGTTTTTCGCGCCATTCATCCGGCGTCGGCATGTTCTTCTCGGCCTCTTCGGATATCTGCCAGTCAGCCATGTTTACCGCATCGTAAGCCATCTAACCTCCTCCTCTGATTGTGGGTTGACACGTGCGAACCGGATTGGCCCGGTCCTTCCCGTTCAGCATAAATTTTCAAGTTTTTCAAGACCCTGTAACCGTTCAAGGCAAGGTGCATAACACGTCGTTTTCGATTTGGCAAGCGATATGTGCCTGATGCAGGCGATAGTAAAACCCCCCGCGATCCATCAGCTCCTCGTGACGGCCGGCTTCGACGATCCGGCCGCGGTTGAGCACGATGATGCGCTGCGCGTGACGCACCGTTGACAGGCGGTGGGCGACGACGACCGCGGTCCGCCCCTGCATCAGTTTTTCCATGGCGTCCTGGATCTTGAGTTCGGTTTCCGAGTCGATGTAGGAGGTGGCCTCGTCGAAAAGGATCAGCTGCGGCTGGCGGGCAAAGGCGCGGGCGATCGAGATGAGCTGCCGCTCGCCGCTCGAAATCGAGGCGCCGCCCTCGGACAGAAGCGTTTCGGGCCCCTCCGGCAGCCGGTCGATCAGGGCCTCGCAGTTGGACATCCTGAGGATGTGCTGCCGCTGCGCCGGCGTCAGGCGGCCGTCGTCCCGGAAGATGTTCTTTGCGACCGTTTCCGAAAACAGAAACGGGTCCTGCATGACCAGGGCCATCTTGGAGCGAAAGGCCGACGGATCGTACTCCCGCAGATCGCGGCCGTTGATGCGCACCTGTCCCACGACCGGGTCGTAAAAGCGGGTCAGAAGATTGATCAGGGTGGTTTTGCCGGAACCGGTGGGGCCGACCACGCCGATGGTCTCACCGGCCTTTATGGTCAGATCGATTTCCGTGAGGACGGGTTCGGCGGCGATGTAGTGAAAGGAAACGTTGTCGAATTCGATGGTGTCGATCCGGGCCAGGTCGTGTCGGCGTTGGCCGCTGACCGGCAGTGGCAGGCGGCTGCGGCTGTCCAGGATCAGAAAGATCCGTTCGGCCGAGGCCATTGCATTTTGAAGGATGTTGTATTTTTCGGCCAAATCGCGGATGGGCCGGAAGAACATTTTCATGTAGGACATGAACGCCACCAGGGCGCCCAGGCTCAGGGTGCCGGTCAGCACCCCGGCGCCGCCGTAATAGATGACGATGGCCGTGGCGAAAACCCCCAGGACTTCGACCGCCGGCAGAAAAAGGCCCATGACGCGAATCTGGCTCATCCCGGCCAGGTAATTCTCATGGTTCAGCTTTTCAAACCGCCGATAGTTGTCGTCTTCCTTGTGAAAGAGCTGGATGACCTTGATGCCGCCGATGGTTTCGGCAAAGCGGGTGTTGATTTCGGCGATCTTGATGCGCAGGACCCTGAAAATACCGCGGGCCTTGACCGAGAAAACCGCCGAGACCAGAAACACCAGCGGCATGACGGTGAAAGCCGCCAGGGCCAGTTTCCAGTTGAGCACGATCAGGACCACCCCGATGCCGATCAGCAGGACCAGGTCCTTGAAGATGAAGGTGATCACCGAGGTGAACAGCTCCTCCATGTTCTGCACGTCGTTGGTGACGCGGGTCACCAGCCGGCCGACCGGGTTGCGGGTGAAAAATGACAGCGACAGGCCCTGGATGTGCGTGAACAGGTGCAGCCGCAGACCGTGCATGATCATCTGGCCCGAATACTCCATGATGTACTTCTGGAGAAAATTGAAAATGAAGTCCAGGACGATGATCGCCAGGAAAAGGGCCGTGACCAGGCCCAGACCCCTGAGGTCATCCTGGCGGATGACGGCGATCTCGCGCTCGTCCAGCTGGTCGAGGTCGGCCCGTTTCAGTTGCGCCCGGGAGCCCTCGATCACGAACAGCCCCGGGTGGCTGGCCACCACGGCGCGCACCGCGGGCCGTGCGAGATCGGCGTCAATCGTAGCCGTGCCGGCGTGCGATTGGGCGGTGCCGCCGGCAGGGGCGGTTGCGGTCCGCGGGACGATGTAGCGGTCGATGGCCACCTTGGTCACATAGGGCACCGCCAGTTCGAGCAGCGTGATGCCCACCACCAGCAGCACGGACCAGAAGATCGGCTTGGCG
>JBAPSB010000227.1:0-2045 GCA_049281435.1 Desulfobacterales bacterium | reverse complement strand
AGACCTATCAGATTATCATTTCCTTTAAAATATTGCCTTCAGCATCCTTTGGAATTGGGGTTCCGAGAAGATACGCCAGTGTCGGCGCCAGGTCGATGACATTGATCGGGTTTTTCCGTTTGACGTGTGGAACTCCGCCGCCGGCCAGGACCACCGTGGCGTGCATTTCCTTGATAGCGGGCAATGCCAGATGGACACCGGTAAAGTTACGATGAAGTCTTGCAGGTTCAAAACCCTCCGGGTTGGGGACCATACGCTCTGTTCCGTCCCGATACTTCACAGCGACCGGGTAAACAAATGGATTGGCCATGTATTGCGGCTTCAACCCGAACAGGACATCTCCAATGCGGTCGTAGCCCTGGTTTTCAAATACTCCTAAAGTACCCGCTTCCTGTTTTCGGATTGCTGTCGCCACGATACGCTCACCGGTATTCGGATCCCGGATGCCCTGCAAGGCGCCAATGATTTCCTCTTGTACTTTTTCATAATCTTCAGGCTCAACAATTCCGTCCGGGTCTCGCCCCTTCAGATTGACAAATACATGGGCGTGACAGGGTTCGAGCGGGAAGCATTTTGTACGGCCCCAGTCGATCTTCATTTCGCCTGAATGGAGATCGAGTTCGTAGGAAAGCAGACCGGCCTTTGAAAGGTGGTGCTTCAGATAAGGATTTTGCTCGATGCTTGAAAATCCATGATCTGATACGAGACAAATCAGCGTGTTGTCTAAATCGATGTCGGCCAGAATTCGTCCGATTCTCTCGTCTACCTCGGAGTAGACCCGCCGAATGCAATCCATCCAGCGCGGTGCTTCCTGCGGGTCGTAGTAACTCGATTTAGGATCGATTCCGCCATAGAGGACATGCTGGATGTGGTCGATCGTGCCGACCCAGCTGAAGGCCATGTCCCAGTCGATTTTTTTGAACCCGAATCGTGTCGCCTTTTCCCACCAATTGTTATGGGCGGTGAGTTGGTCCAGATAAAAGTCCATGTCCACCCAACCGTCCATGTACGCCCACGGGTCATCCACCTCCATGTATGGCCCGGCGCTGTTTAACAACTCGCTGTTCAATTCGGGCGGATCGGTAATGTTTTCGGCTGTATTGATTGCGCTCTGATACAGCTTGAACTTATCCGGCCCGGTAAGCTCGACCAAGTGGAAGTAGAAACGGCCTTTGTGAAAGTGGCCGTCCTTATCGGTGAAGGTTTCGGTTAACCACGGGCTGCGCTCACCGGGCTTTATAACGGCGACGGCATCATTGGCATTTTTCGTTCGGGAAACGATGAGTGTTTCGTAGCCTTTCCCCGTCCCCAGAATTACAGCATGATACAATGGACCCTTGGCATAGGTCGGCGGAACGTTAATCCGGATTTCCAAGGGTGGTTCTACATGATCCGGAAGGTCAACCCAACCGGATGCCGGTTCAAAAATGACCTTGACGGCCCTTCCGGGGACTTGATTGCAGCGTTCTGTTCGGGTGGAAAAAACGGATGAAGACGCAATATCCCACAAGGGCATATAGAAATATCGAAAGGGTGGATTTAAAGACGCCGACAGTTGAATGCCCTTTTTTAACCCACCCAATGGCCAGGTTACGGGCCAGTTGACCAGCAACGTCTTATTGTCCTTTTTAGCGGCGGCTTCCCAAATCGTTTCCGCCTTGAGGATGTGCCGACAAAACGACGTGTGCCATTTGTCCAGTGGCTCTCCCGGTTTATGCACCATGAGGCTCGGAATAGCGGCCGTCCCGGGTCCGGCGCCACTGGTGATAGCGCCCCAGGCGGCTGCCGTTAGAGGCGGGAAGGTGGTGATCATGGGTGAAAACAAACCTCTTTCCATCAGTTTTTTTGTCACCGGCATCGCGCCTTCTTTCGTAAACTTGAGGATCAGGTGAGGCAGCGCCGCATCCAATCCAAGCATCAGCAGTTTTATTTTCTTGTCACGATTACTCATAGCAAACCTCCGTTGAGTGACATAGGCTGTAAGACAAAGAGATTGGCTGTGTTATCGGACGCCGGCGTATTTTACACTACAGCCTCTTCCCTTT
>JBAPSB010000226.1:0-11710 GCA_049281435.1 Desulfobacterales bacterium | reverse complement strand
GGGTGGGGAGGCAGAAAAATTGATTCTCGATGAGCGGTGCTTAACATTGACGCAGCGGGTCTTTCCCAATGGGACCGGGCGTCTGACGCAACCGGCCCGGTGGCCGTCAAAGGGGTGCGGAATCATGCCGCACGGGAGGTGAAAAATGGTTTTCAAGCGAGTCGTGCTGATATTAGGGACGCTGCTGGCGTTGCAGTCTTCCCTGTGGGCCGCGCACCTGGGCGATGGTTTTTCGGGCATCAAATGGGGCACCTCCATCGATACGCTCGGCAAATTCAAGGAAGTGGGCTCGCGCGGTAAGGTCAGCTACTACCTCAATCCGGATGTCTTGCATACCTTCGACGGACTGGAAGTTCCGGAGGTCATCTATGGGTTTTACGATAAACGCCTGTTTGCGGTGTACGCTCAAATCGACTCGCTCGAAGTTTATGCCCGCCTAAAAAATGGACTCCAGAAACACTACGGCATTCCGAAGGTGGTTTACGGTGCGACCGGTGACCCTGAAGTCTATCGCTGGAAAAGCGGGTTGATCAAGATCAAATTAAAAGACGACGGCAGCCTGCGCAAGATAAAAGTAGCCGTTTACTACACACCGATCGCCGACAAAGTGAATGAAGCCGATGAAGAAAAATACCGCGAGTCCGAGATTAAGTTTCTGCCGATAGAGCGGGACAAAGAACCGCTGCGATTGCCGTTGCTGGAATTCTAAGATCCGGTAAGGATGGAGGGGCGGGCCGAGCAGCGGATATTTTCTGCCGTCAGGCCAACAGCTTCTGAAACTTGCTCGCAAACCCCTGTGGTTCGATCAGATTAAGCGGGTCGGCGATCACCTCCGATTCCAGGAGGCTTGCGACCAGTCTATCGTCGGAGTCCTTGCCTAGTTCGGCGACAATCCGGGCCACGGCATCGACGCTGTCCCGCGGCGGGTTGTCGAGGTGCAAGATCATTTTGGTGGACATGGCGGAAAAAAAATTCTTTTTCTCCTCTTCCGACATGTTGGTGATGTTTGAAAAAGTTTCCGCGCCCTTGAAGATCGATTGATCCGCAATCATCTCGGGGTAGGGGACCAGGGCCCACGACCGAAGGGCCTCGCGCAGTTTGTCGGCGACAAAAAATATTGCGGCGGCAAACAGATTGATCCGCATGTGAATAAACGTATCGTACCTGGTACCGGCAACCCACCTGAAAGCCCGCGCCAGTTTTTCGATCCGGCGCGGTTTCACGGCCCGGACAATCCTGAAAGCGCTGATGCAGACCGCCTCGCCGATCCAGGCGAAAAGCTCCTCCAGTGTTTCCGATTCATTGTACTTCTGCCCGTATACACCGCACTTGTCGACCTTGGCGATGAGCGCTTCCATCTTGTGATGCTGTGGGCCTTTGGGTCCGGCCATTGCCTGCGCCTTTTACAGGACCGATCGAGTCATGTCCGACTAAAGGGTAAGGGGGAGAATTCGGGTATCAGTTCAACCCTGCTGACGGGTCACCGTAAGACGAGACGTCCGCAGTACCCCTGGTGTTTCAATCAGAACTTCCACATGACCGGGTTGTCGTCTATGTGGTCGGTAACACTGCGGCCGATGCGATCCATTTGTTCCAGGTCATCGGTGGAAAGTTTCACCGCCGCCGCGGCCGCATTCTGGGCCGCCTGTTCGGCGTTGCGGGCGCCGGCGATGGCGCAGGCGTTCGGATGTGAAATGACCCATGCGAGAGCCAGTTGGGCGAGGGTGCAGTCATGACTGGCGGCGATCGGACGCAATTTTTCCAGGGCGGCCTGCACCCGCCGATAATTTTCTTTTTCGAACAGGCGGCTCTTAGCGCGGTGGTCGCCCGCCTCGAACCGGTGATCCGGGCCGAACTTACCGGTCAAAATGCCCTGGGCCATGGGGGAGTAAGCCAGGATGGTAATGTTATTCTCCAGACAGTAGGGCATGGCATCGATTTCCAGGTGTCGCCAGAAGAGAGAATAGGGCGGTTGCAGGCTGACGATCTGCCCGTACTGGTCCACTTCTTCGAGCTGGGAGCGGGAAAAATTGGACACGCCGATGGCCCGAATCTTTCCCTGCGCTTTCAGGTCGTTCAATGCGCGCATTGTTTCTTCGATGGGCACTTTCGGGGTTTTGAAGGACCCCGAGGGCCAGTGGATCTGGTAGAGGTCGATGCGGTCGGTGGCGAGGTTTTTCAGTGACCGGTCGCAGGCCTTGACGACCTCTTCGTAGCGCAGGTGGTTGGGAAATACTTTGGAGGCGTAGGTCACGTGATCCCGCACGTCGGCGAGCGCCGTGGCGACGATTTTCTCCGAATGCCCGTTGCCGTAGGCCTCGGCCGTGTCGAAGGTGGTGATACCGGCGTCGTACGCGGCCCGAATGGCCGCGATGGTTTCCCGGTCGTCGATGCCGACCCACATGTCCTTGCCGGCCTGCCACGTGCCCATGACGATAGGGGAAATCCTGATTTCCGAGGATCCCAGCGGTCGCAGTTCCATTTTACCTCCCCTTGCCGAAAATTTTTTTTACCTCATTTACGCGTTGGTCCAATAATGAGTCAAAAAGGGCCGCTTGTCAAATGGCACATGGCGCCGGCAAGGCTGTAAACAGAGGGGCAGTGAGGGATTTTGTCGGTTTGGGAAGGAACAGGTCTATGTGAAGTTTCGGGTTCTTTTTTCCCAGAACTTTTTTTCTTTTTCGCGCCAGTCTTTACCGCCGAATTTCTTGTCGTAAAATCTGCCCAGCCGTTCAAAGCACTTTATCCAGGGGTTCTTCCCCTTATCGAGGGCATCGATGACGTCCGCGACAAAGACGTCGATCTGGCTCATCTTTTCTTTCGGGACATAACAGCAGGCGTCCATTTCGGCGGATTTCTTGAGGGATTCCTCGGAAAATGCATGGGCGGTGAGCATCAGGGCCGGGACTCCCTGCCCGGTGGCGATCTCGAGCAGCTCGTATCCGTTGACGCCCATGATGTCCAATATGATGAGGTCATAGGTGTTGTGTTCCAGGAGATCCCGGGCGGTATCGAAGGTTAAGGCCGTGTCGGTTTTACACACCTCCAGCAAATCGACAAGGGCATCGAGCACGTCCTGTTCGTCGTCGACGATCAGAACCCGTTTGCCACTGATAATCTCTGTTGGTTCCATCGAATCTTTATCCTTGGAAAAATTTTTTGACGTCATCTTTGAGAACTTTTCCCATCGTATTTTTTGGAATTTCTTCTGTAAATACAATCTCTTTTGGACATTTCCAGTCGTGCAAACGCGCTTTGCAAAAAGCCTGAATAGCGCCGGGGCTCAGGTCTGCGCCGGCCTTCTTGACCACGGCGGCCACGACCTTTTCACCCCATTTTTCATCGGGCAGCCCCACCACCGAAGATTCAACGACGCCCTCGACGAGGTTGATGACCGACTCGACCTCTTTAGCCGACACGTTTTCACCGCCGGTAATGATGATGTGTTTTATCCGGTCCGTCAGGTAATAAAATCCCTCTTCATCGACCTTTCCCAAGTCGCCGGTTCGAAACCAGTTGCCCGTGAACGTTGCGGCGCTCTCGGCCGGCTTGCGCCAGTATCCACTGGTAATGGCGGGGCTTTTGAGCCAGAGTTCACCGACTTGTCCGTCCGGCACGTCTTCGAAAGTAACCGGATCGACGATTCGAACCGCCAGGCCCGGCAGCGGAAGGCCGATGGATCCCGGCTTTCGCTTTCCGTTTAAGGGATTCGAGAAATTCATGCCGGTTTCCGACATACCCTCGCGCTCCACGGGTTCCTTGCCGAAGGTTTTTCTTATCCGGTCAAAATCTTTTACCAGCAGGGGCGCCGACCCCGAGGTCCACAATCGGATGTGGTCATACTGGCAGCGGCCCGCATTCGGGTCCTCCATTAGTTTGGCATACATGGCCGGAACGGCCATAAAAACGGTACAGGCTTTTTGGGGACCCTTGCGGGCCAACACTTCCAGCACGATCCCCGGCTTGAATTGATCCAGCAGGACCACGGCCGATCCGGCCAGCAGGGCGGTGTGCAGCGCGAAACAGAGGCCGTGCACGTGAAAGAGCGGCAGCGCATGGCAGAGCACATCCGAAGCGGCGATTTCCCATATTTCGATGATGTTGCGGGCGTCGCAGGTGAGGTTGCGCTGGGTGAGAACGGCCCCCTTCGGACTTCCCGTGGTCCCGGAAGTATAAATGATCAGTCCCGGATCATCGGCTTTGAGGTCAACAGCGCTGCCCGCGGTGGCGGCCGACCGGAAAAAATCGATATCCTGGTAAGGCTTGCGGGTATCGACCGCCAGTAGCCGAGTGTTCGGCGCAATGCGCGACATCATGTCGGCTTTTTCCGGATCGATGATGATGAGTTTCGGGTCCGCGTCCTTTAGGAGGTAGTCCATTTCCGATTGTTTGAACCCCGGGTTCAACGGCACGGAAATGGCACCTATTTTCTGGAGCGCCAGGTGTGCCGCCACAAATACCAGCGACTTGTTCAGGAACAAAACAACCCGGTCGCCTTTTTCGACCCCCGCTGCGCTGAAGAAATGGGCGCAGCGGTCGGTATCGCGGTTCAATTCGCCGTATGAAAGCGCGGTTTCCGGTTTTCCGCCGCGTAGAAACGAAAGCGCGTTCTGGTGGCGATGCTCCTGGAACGCCGTTTCAAGCAAGTCTCTAAACGTTTCTTCCCCCATTCTCACCTCCTTCTTCTATCCGATCATCTTGTTCGGCAGCCACAGCGCCAGCTCGGGCCAGATGCACAAGATGACGATCACCAGACAATCGATGAGCACAAATGGCGTCACTCCCCAGAGGACCTGGTACATGGGGATGTCGGGTGCGATATTTTTGACGACGTAAAGATTAAGACCGACCGGCGGCGTTACAAGCCCGATTTCAAGATTTACGGTCATGACAACCGCAAACCACACCGGGTCGAAACCCAGCCCCTGGATGATGGGCAGCAGCAACGGCGCCACCATCAGGATAACGGCCGCCGGTGGAATGAAACAGCCGAGGATCAAAAGTAAGATGTTGATGACGAAAATGATGCCCCACTTGCCCAACGGGAGTTTGAGAATCAACTCGCCCAGGGCCTGGGTCGCATACAGGTCCGAAGAAACCCATGCGAATATTAAAGCGGCGGCCATGATCATCAGAATCATGCTGCTTTCATTGAGCGCCTTTATGAAGATCGGCCACAGCTGGCTGGGTTTGTAAATCTTGTAGATGGCCATGACGAATAACAGGGAAAGGACCGCCCCAAGCGCGGCGGCTTCGCTGGGGGTCGCCCAGCCGCCGTAGAGAGAACCCATGATGCCGATGACGATCAGGACAAAGGGCAGGACCTTGAAAAGAGAGACAAAGCGTTCCTTCCATGTAAAGTGCTCTTCTGACCCGCGGTCCTTGATATAATACAAACTCTTTCGTTTCGGCGGCACCAGTTTGCGGTAAAAAAAGATCAGCCCCACCCACAGGCTGCTGAGCAACACCAGCAGCAATCCCGGAATGACGCCGGCGATGAAGCACTTGCCGATAGAGGTTTCGGTGGCCACGCCGTATAAAATCATCGTGACGCTGGGCGGAATCAGAATGCCGAAAGTGCCGGCATGTGCGATCAAGCCGGCGGCCAGTGCCGGTGCATAACCGCGTTTGCGCATTTCCGGTATGCCGATTCCCCCGATGGCCGCCGCCGTGGCCGGGCTGGAACCGCACAGCGCGGCAAATATGCCGCAGCCCACCATGTTGGCGATTCCCAGACCACCCGGGACCCTGTGGAGCCATTTGTGAAGGGCTTCATAAAGATCCCGGCTCGCATGGGAGGCGGCGATCGGTGCGCTGAGCAAAATGAACAGCGGGATGGCGAGCAAGGCGAAGTTGTCCATACTGCCGTGAAAAACATACGGCAGGGTGGTCAGGAGGTGCGGTGAGAATATGAGAATGAAAACAGCCGAGATGACAACCAATCCGGCCCAGATGGGAATTCCGGAAATCAGTAAACCAAATGCGCTACCGAATAAGAGAATAGCGAGGACATATTCGTTCATGCCGGATTGACCCCTCTCGTGATTGAGATTTTGCTGCCATGGGCGCTCACTGCCGCGATGTTTGCTCCTTTTGGGTCTTTAATAAGGATAAGGATAAGGTGTCGGACCGGGACGCGAAGGCGCCGGCCGGTAAGGCGGCGACAGCACCGGCGCACATGGCTGTACAGCGTTATTGCAGCGGCAGCCGGACGGGTTGCGCCGGCGCATGACATGGATGGTCATCATTTTGGAATGAGCCCTTTCAGCTCTTTTGGCTTTGCATCCGCTTCGAAATCACCGCGCAAAAAAGCCGTTACTTTTCCATGTATCTGCACGATATACTGCAAAAACAGCAGGGTCATGCCCAGCGGAAGAAATAAATAGGGAATCCACAGTGGCGGGCTCCAGAGGGATTCGGAATGCTCGTTGTTGACCACGGCTTCCCACCACATCGGCCAGGCATACACGGCCAGAACGCCTGCCATGAGGCAGGAGATGATCGATGCGATGATCAGTGTCAACTCGCGCGTGCGGGGTGAAAGATTGATGATCAGCAGGTCGACGTTCAGATGGTGCTCGTTTTTCTGGACAAAGGGGGCCCCGACAAAAACGGTGAAGATCAGTAAAAATACCGATGCCTCTATCTGCCAGATGGTTGAAACCCCGAAGATTTTTCTGACGATAACGCCCTCGGTTATGATAAATGCCGCCGCGACGAGGCACAGGGCGGACGCCCAGCCGGTTAAGGTCGTCAAGGCTTCGATCAGATGTGCTAGGACCCTGCCCAGTTTCTTCATGGTCTTTTTCCCACCAAATCAAATCTGGTTGTTGGCGCGGCAAACCGCAGCCATGCCCCCTCTGCAGGTCAACCTATGCCAGGGGTCGGGTTCCGATCCATAAATGTGCAGCCGTGCCGGCAAGTTCGCGGAAGGCCGCGGCATTGGACGGAGGCAAACGCCCGCATGCCGAACAAACGAGCCTGCCGTATGACGCAGCCCCCTTCCGAAGCCGGCGGGTATTTGCGGGAAAGCGACACTTATGGCCGGAACCACACGATTATTTCATAGCATCGAGTGCCAGGTTCAGAAATTCCTGCCCGCCCGGGACCTCGGTGGCATATTCCTTCCAGGCCGTTTTCTTCGCGAATGCGAGCCATTGATCGAACTCGGCCGCAGTCATGTAGTGGATCTCGACCCCGGCCTTGGTATACTCCTCGATCAGTTTGTCCACCTCCGGTTTCGCATTTTGATACACCCAGTTCGTGTGCATCCATTCGGCGACTTCCTGGAAAATCTTTTGCTGCTCCGGGGTCAGGCGCTCCCAGGTTTTTTTCGAAACAATTAAATTCTCGGCCATGAACCAGATTGAATGGTCGCGCGGCACGTTGATGTACTTCAACACTTCGTAAAGACGGTAAGAAACAAAGGATGCGGAGGAGGTGAGCATCGTATCGATGACACCGGTCGATAGGGCGTGATAAGTTTCAGACGAGGGCATGCTGGTAATCGATGCACCGGCTTCTTTGAGCATGTATTCGAATTTCTTGCCGGCCGCCCTCAGCTTGGTTCCCTTTACGTCGTCCGGCAGCACGATCTGCCTGACATTGCTGCCGATGCCGCCATCATACCAGGCCCAGATGACATTTTTGACATCGTTTTCTTCCAGCAATTTTTCTATCTTTTTCCCGATCGGCTTGTTTCTCCAGGTGAGGCCCTGCTTGACGCTGGCCACAACGCATGGCATCAGGGTGATCGATAGCTCGGGGACCTTGCCGGAAGCATAGTCCAGGGGAAACACCGAGATGTCCAGCGCGCCTTTCCTGAGGGCATCCCACTGCTCTTTGGCCTTAAACAGCGAATTGGCGGGATAGTAGCGGAACTCGATTTCCCCTTTTGTTTTTTCGGTGACCATGTCGCCGAATACGTGGGCCATCTGGTCCCGGATGTCCCCCGCCGCAAACTGATGCGACACTTTCAGGGTCATCGATCGGGCGGCGGCCGGCATCGGGGTCAAGAAGAGTGCCACTGCCATCGAAACACAAAACCATGCTGTCACTGCGCTGCCTCGCGATTTCATTCTGGCCTCCTTTTTTTATGGTGCGGTTTATCCAAAACCCCTGGCGTTTGCTGCCCGAACAATATGTCGGCCACTTAAAAAAAGCCGGCGATCCATATGGGTCGGATCGCCGGCGGGATCAAGGCAAGATCGTTTCGGAGGTTGATTTTTCCTCCCCGGTTTTTCTGGCAAGCGCCTCTATCGCCTGTGCTTGTTTTTGCAGATGGGTTTTCATGATTTTTTCGGCTTTCGGTGCGGCTCTGTTGCGGAAAGCCTCGAGCAGGTCGCGATGTTCCTTGATGGAGTCTTCGAATCGGCCGGGAAGGTTCAAAGACTGAAAACGGTACAGCAGGATCTTTTTGCGGAGACCCGAGACGATCTGATTCAATGTCCGGTTTCCGGCCAGATCCTGTATGAAGGAGTGATACCGGTTGTTAATGCGAATGTATTCCTCTTGATCGCGGCGGTCGAATTTTTCCTCCAGCTCGGCGTGCAGCGTTTCCAGACGAGCAAAATCCGCCGGGGTCATCTTCTCGGCTGCCGCCCGCGCACAGACGCCTTCGAGCACGCTCATCACCGCGAACATTTCCTTGATTTCGGCGGTGGTCGGTTTCGTCACGTAGGCGCCGCGATTGGGAATGAGCGAAATCAAGTTCTCTGCGCTAAGGACCCGCAGAGCTTCCCGCAAGGGGGTTTTGCTGATCCCCATGGCGGCACACAGATCGTTTTCATTTATTTTATCCCCGTTTTTCAACTCGCCGATCATGATCATTTCGCGCAATGCATCCGCGATCTGAATGTGCAGGGTGGCTTTTTTGATCTTCATATGCTGTCAACGAATATTTATAATAAATAATAATTTATAAATTATTACGTACGGACATCGTTCCGGGATGTCAACTGTTTTTTTTGGTTTGACATTCCGGCAATAATTGTCCAAAAGTTCCAACTTGTCCGCCGGGCGGGCGATGGAGGGGTCGTTTTATATTTGGGATTCAAATCGGTCACCGGATCATCCCCTCCGGCCGGCGGCCTGAAAGCCGGCGCCCCGGTCTGTTTCCGCCGCTGAAGGGCATGTCGGCCGGAAGCAGCGCCGCTTTCAAGTTGCGCACCCTTTTAGTGTCCATTTTAGTGTCCATCCATAAATGGTCTTTTTTTCGCTGGGCGGCCGGTCGTAGCGGGTTTCCGGCTGCGGCGTACTTAAAGTACGCCTCGCTGCGAACCCTTGTGCGGCCTCGCCCAGCGAACAACGCCACATTTATGAATTGGACACTCAGAAGTGCCTAAAAAACATCGCGGATGGGCACTACTTAACCCCTTAAACATTCAGCTATGCTGATGGTCCAAGCTATTCAAGACAGGATGGAGGTAACCATATGACGGCATTGAACTGGCACGTGCTCTTGATGATCGTCATCGGGGTGGGCGTGGGCATCGGCGGGGCGTTTACCGGGCTTGGCGGCGGCTTCCTGATGGTGCCGCTGCTGCTTTTCATGGGCTTCACGGCGCAGAAAGCCGTGGGCACCTCGTTTCTGGCGATCCTCGTGATCGCGATCTCGGCCTTGATCGCCCACAACAAGCTGGCCAACATCGACTACCGGGCGGGTATTCTGTTGGGCATCGGGGGCATCATCGGCGCCCAGATCGGCGCCCGGCTCGTCGAACACGTGTCGACCGCCAGCTTCAAGAAGATTTTCGCCTTCGTTCTCGTGGGCCTGGCGGCCTATCTGTTTCTCAAGAAGTAGGGCCCTCGCCTCAGGTGTCGTTGGCAACGGCCTGTCCGGCTGGAGGCGCCGCCCCGAGGTCCGGGTTCCGAGGTTAAACTTGGGGGGTCTCGAAGTGAGGACTCTCATCCTGTTTGCGCACTGAAGCGAGAAGATCTTTCGTAACCGTTCACAGGGTTGCAAAGTCCGATGCGCTTCAAACCACCTAATTGTAAGCGTTTACAGGGTGCTGCAGATGCAAGGCGTCGGGCGCGCAGACGTACTTTTGTACTTCAAGTGCCCGACAACAAAGCAGATGCGGTGCCCTGTGAACGCTTACGATCTTTCTATCTGCCATGCTGATTATCAGCGACACGCATGTCAACGAGGCCCTGGGCAACCACCATGCATTTTTCAGGATGCTTGGGGCCCTCGAAAAAACCGCCGAGGACATCGTCTTTCTCGGTGACATCTTCGATCTGTGGATTGCCCTGCCGCGCTACGAACGCGCGATTCACCGCCGTTTTCTTGCCTGGTGCGCCGCCCAGAAAGCCCGCCGCCGCATCGGCTTCATCGAAGGCAATCACGAATACTATCTTGCCCGTGAAAAGGGCCGCTTTTTTTCCTGGTGCACGGCCGATGCCTTCTGGAAGGACGATGGCGGCCACATCTTCTGCCATGGCGACCAGGTCAACCGCCTGGATCGAAATTATCTGTGCTTCAGGCGCGCCGTAAAAAACAATTTGTCGCAGACGGCCCTGCGCCTGCTGCCGCTGGGGCCCGGATTCGTCGAACAGGTCAAGATCCGGTTGAAACACACCAATCCGCTTTTCCGGCGCCATCTGCCAAGGCGGCAGCTCGAGGCCTTTGCAACAGCGCGGTTTGCCGAGGGGGCCCGGATGGTCTTCGTCGGGCATTTCCATCGCGCCTACCGCTATTGCGACCGGCAGGGCCGCACCCTGTACACAGTGCCCTGCTGGTTCGACGATCAAACGATCACCCGGTTCGATCCCGTCACCGGCGGCGTCCGGCATGCCGGGTGGCCGACACTGCTATAGCGCCAAGGGTTGCAGGAGCGATTGCAACAAACACAGCGCCGGGACCGGACGATGTGGTCGAGAACTGCGGCTGAATGCCGGTAACGGCTGTGCGGCCGGCCGCCCTTCGGCAAGGCCCGCAGCATTTCTTCCTTTGACAGAGACGGCAAGTAAATTCCCGTTACCTCGATCCGATATGAAAACATCTCCGTTTGCCGATCACCCTTTTGTCCGGTCGCCTCACCGCACGCTCGTCTCGCTGTCGCTGCCCGTGCTGCTGTCGCTGATTGCCGAACCGCTGACCGGCCTTGTGGATACCGCCTTTGTGGCGCGGCTGGGCTCCGAATCGCTGGCGGCCCTCGGCGTGGGCACGATGGCCCTGTCAAGCATTTTCTGGATCTTCAATTTCCTCGGTATCGGCACGCAAACCGAGGTCGCGCAGGCCATGGGCAGCCGGTCCTCCGCCACGGCCGCGCGCATGGGCTCCCTGGCTTTCGGCCTGGGACTGATTTTCGGGCTCCTGCTGGCGCTGATCGGATATCCGGCGGCGGAGCCGACCGCGCGCCTTCTGGGCGCCACCGGCACCATTGCGGACCAGGCCCGGAGCTACATCCAAATCCGGCTCTTCGGGGCTCCGGCCGTTCTGGCCGTCATTGCCGCTTTCGGCAGCCTGCGGGGACTTCAGGACATGCGCACGCCCCTGCTGGTGGCCACGGGCATCAATCTCTTGAACATCGCGCTGGATGCCATCCTGATTTACGGCTGGGGACCGGTACCGGCCTTCGGGATCAGCGGGGCGGCGGCGGCCAGCTCGATCAGCTGGTGGGCCGGCGCGCTGTGGGCCGCCATCGCCGTCCGCGGCCGGCTCGGGTGGCCGGATCGGGTCCCGCTCGGAGAAGCAAAAAGGCTGCTG